>CACIJE010000001.1:0-570000 GCA_902586925.1 uncultured SAR86 cluster bacterium
TTTCTTCAGAGAAAAGTGCGGCATTTAATAAAGTAGTTTCACCCATGTTTACTCTCATCCCAATTTTTTTTGTAAAGCACATTTCAAGTAATGTTGTGATTAAGCCGCCATCAGAAATATCATGCATTGCCAAAATTTTTTTATTTTTTACTAAATTTTGAATTGTGTTAAACAAATTTTTAAATTTGTCGATATTTTCTATGTCAGGGGTATGTTTATATGTTGATTGAGTAACCTCAGAAAAAATAGATCCAGCTAATCTATTTTCATCCTCTAGCTTTATCAATACAAGGCATGTATTTTCATTAGGATTCAATTCAGGTGTAACTGAGTCTGTAACATCTTCAACCGGTGCCATTGCAGTTACAATTCCTGAAAGAGGACTTGATACTTCAAAATCTCTGCTTTTTTCAGACCATTTTGTTCTCATTGATAAAGAATCCTTTCCTACAGGAATAGAAACTTTCAAATCAATCGCCATTTTTGATAAAGCCTCGACGCCAGATCTAAGTGCTAAATCGTCCGAATTTTCTCCAGATGCTGCCATCCAATTTGCAGATACTTGAACGTTATTTAATCCCGTTATAACCACACCAGACATATTTGTGAGAGCTTCTCCCAAAGCCATTCTCATAGATGCTTCTGGATTAATTAAGGCTAAAGTAGGTTTTTCACCAATAGTAACCGCCTCACCTTTATTTGATGTAAAAGATCTTAGACTAAGAGAATAATCAGAAACAGGAACTTGAAAAGGTCCAACAAATTGATCTCTCGCAACCATGCCACCAACTGATCTGTCGCCAATTGTTATTAAAAAGGATTTTGAAGCTACAGTCGGATGCTGAAGAATCTTTGTGATCGAGCTATCAAGACCAAATTCTTCTGAATTATCTTCATGTATTTCTGCAGCAACTTCTTCAAAAACCTCCATCTCTGTAATTGGAAGATCTCCAAAAAGCATTGATAGAGGTACATCAACAGGGTAGTTTTCATTTTCGGCATCATATAATTTTACAGACATTTCTTTTGTTGTATGTCCGACTATGGCGTATTCACATCTTTCTCTTTTACAAATTTTTTCAAATGACTCTTTATTATTTTTGTGGATTGCCAAGACGTATCTCTCTTGAGATTCGTTGGACCATATTTCCATGGGTGACATCGATTTGTCAGAATTTGGTATTTTGGATAACTCAATAAATACTCCTAAATTAGAATCTTTAGCTAATTCAGGTATTGCATTAGATAAGCCTCCAGCACCGACATCATGAATAAATTCAATTAAACTATTATCTTGTGATGAGCACCTATTAATAACTTCTTGGCATCTTCTTTCCATTTCTGCGTTATCTCTTTGAACTGATGCAAAATCTAAGTCTTCGTCACTGTCCCCTGATGAAACTGAAGAAGCAGCACCACCACCGAGACCAATTAACATCGCAGGTCCTCCAAGTACAACAACTAAATAATCTTCCTCAATTTGTAATTTAAAATTATTAGTATCACGAACTTCGCCTATTCCACCTGCCAACATAATTGGTTTGTGATAACCAAAAGCTTTGTTATTTTTAAAATCAGTTTCAAAACATCTGAAATAACCTAGGGTTGCAGGTCTTCCAAACTCATTATTAAATGCAGCTGCACCAATAGGAGCTTCAATCATAATATCAAGCGGTGATGCAATTCTAGAAGGCTTATGTTCTGCTTTTTCCCAACTTCTTAGAAAATTTGGAATTCTTAAATTCGAAACATTATAGCCAACTAATCCAATTTTTGGTTTTGCTCCTCTTCCAGTTGCTCCTTCGTCTCTAATTTCCCCTCCAGAGCCTGTTGAAGCACCAGGGTAGGGAGAAATAGCAGTTGGATGATTATGGGTTTCAACTTTTATAGTTGAATTTAAATTATCTTCAATAAGCTCGTATTGATTTGATTCGTTTAGATTTAATCTTTCAGCCTTTGTTCCTTTGATTATTGCTGCATTATCTTTGTATGCTGAAATAATTCCGTCTGGCGATGACTTGCTAGTTTCTTTAATCAGATCAAACAGTGTATTGTTTTTTTGCGTGCCATCAATTTTCCATTTTGCATTAAAAATCTTATGTCTACAATGCTCAGAATTTGCTTGAGCGAACATCATTAATTCTGCATCTGTAGGATTTCTTTTTTCGCTAAAATAAAAATCATATAAATAATCAATTTCTTGATTACTCATAGCGAATCCATACAACTTATTGGCTTGTTCTAATTCTGATTTACCCTTATCAAGTATATTAATTTTGTTAAGAGATTTAGCTTTTTCTGTCTTAAATAGATCTGCAAAGTCTTCATAATTAAAATAAATTGATTGAGTCATTCGGTCATATAACATAGATAAATCTAATTTATCTATTTCAAAATCAGTTTCGATTTTGAAACCATAAAGTCTTTCTACTCTGAGAATATTTTTAAAACCTACGTTTCGAATAATATCTTCTGTTTTTGAAGACCAAGGTGATATTGTTCCTAGTCTAGGACCTACATAGAAAGAAAAGTCTGTATCATTTTCTTTTGCAGAAAGAATATCCTTTAATTCATTTTGATTTATTTGTTCAGATTCAGATAAAACTAAATATATTTCATTTGAAAAAATTTTAGTATCTAATTCATTTGATTTACAAAATTGGACCTTGATTTGATCAAGTTTTGAACTTGAAAAACTTTGCTTACCCTTAAATATAAAGTTTTTAGTCTTTGACACTTCTTTAAGTCTGAAATATTGTATGTAACATAAATATTATAAAGTCTTTATATATTAAATAATTAAAAATGGGGAATATCTTTAGATTTTTTTTATTATCAATCACAGCTTTGATTATGATTGGCTGTTCATTCGTAAACAAAGATATGTCTTGTGAGGAAATATTAACCTACTCATATGAAAATTCGTCCCTAAACAATTTTGAAAAAAATAAATTTAAAGATTTACTTTCAAATCGTTATCCTAAATATGATGCAATGTTTCAAAGTGCTTCAGACGAAACTAAGATTGAAAAAGACCTTTTAGCTGCAATTTCATTTCAAGAATCTCAGTGGGATCCAAAAGCTAAATCTAATATGGGTGTTAGAGGTATGATGATGGTTACCCTAGAGACTGCTGCTTTGGTTGGGGTTGAAAAAAGATTAAATCCTGAACAAAATATTAAAGGTGGGGCTAAATATTTTTTAATGCTTCAAGAAAAAAATAAGATTGGTCTCAGTGATGCAGATAAATTATCTATAGTTCTTGCAAGTTATAATTTGGGTCCAACAAATATTCTTAATTTGGCTAATCAAATTAATACTGAAGTAGAAAATGTTACGTGGCAGGAAATTAAAGACAAGCTCAAAGTTACAAAAGGTGAAGAACTAAATATGAGTGATTCAGACAACTACTCAAGAACACAGCAAGCTATCGATTATGTTGATAGAGTTAAAAGTTATTATCAATTAATGAGTGCTCATTCCTGTGTTCAGCCTAAAGATCAATTAGCTTTCTTTTAAGAGAATTAATCTTATCTCGACAAACAGCAGCTTTTTCAAATTCCATTTTTTTAGCAAGTGCAAACATTTCGTCTTCTATTTTTTGTAAAGTATCTGTAATGTTTTCAACGGTATCATCCTTAATCTTAAACGTTACAATTTTTTCTATATCTTCTTTTTTCTTTTTGGTATTTCCTTTAATTATTCTTGCGCCTTCCATGATATCTTTTACTTTTGTAGAAATAGATTTTGGTGTGATGTTATTTTTATTATTAAATTTTTCTTGAATAGCCCTTCTTCTATCTGTCTCATCCATAGCTCTTTGCATAGAACCCGTAACTTTATCTGCATATAAAATAGCCTTGCCCCTTAAATTTCGAGCTGCCCTTCCAATTGTTTGAATTAAGGTCGTATCAGATCTTAAAAAACCCTCTTTGTCTGCATCCAAAATAGCTACTAAGCTTACCTCAGGAATATCAAGTCCCTCTCTCAATAGATTAATACCCACTAACACATCAAACTTGCCTAGTCTTAAATCTCTTATAATTTCAACCCGTTCAACAGTATCAATATCTGAATGCATATATCTTGCGGAAATATTATTTTCATTGAGATAGTCTGTAAGATCTTCAGCCATTCTTTTGGTAAGGGTAGTAACCAAAACTCTTTCTTTCATAGTCACTCTTTCATTGCACTCTCCTATTACATCATCTATTTGTGTTGAAGCTGGTCTTATTTCTACATCAGGATCTGTAAGCCCAGTGGGTCTTACTAGTAACTCAACTAAATTATCTTGTTTTTCATTTTCGTATTTACTGGGAGTTGCAGAAACATAAATTCTTTGAGGTGCTAACATTTCCCATTCTTCAAACTTTAACGGCCTATTGTCTAAAGCTGAGGGAAGCCTAAATCCGTACTCAACTAAAGTTTCTTTTCTTGATCTATCACCCTTATACATGGCTCCAATTTGTGGAACCGAAACATGAGATTCATCAATAAAAACAATTGCATCTTTTGGAATATAGTCAAATAAACAAGGTGGAGATTGTCCTGCTTTTCTTCCACTTAAATATCTTGAGTAGTTTTCAATGCCTTGGCAATACCCAAGCTCGCGCATCATTTCAATGTCGTAATTTGTTCTTTCTTCCAAGCGCTGTGCTTCAACAAGCTTATTACTATCTTTTAAAAATTTTAAACGTGTTTTTAGCTCCTCTTTTATATCAGGTATACAATTGGTCACGGTTTCCTTTGGAGTAACATAATGTGTTTTAGGAAAGATTGTAACCCTTGGGACTTCGCTTATTATCTCTCCTGTAAGTGGATCAATCCAAGATAATTTTTCAATCTCATCACCAAAAAATTCAATTCTCAATGCTTCTTTATCAGAGTCTGCTGGATATACATCTACAGTATCTCCTCGAACTCGAAAAGTAGCCCGTCTAAAATCTAAATCATTTCTAGTGTATTGAAGAGCAGACAATCGTAAAACCAAATCACGTTGAGACACCATATCACCTCGATCTAGATGAACAACCATCTTTAAATATGATTCTGGAGCACCCAAGCCATAAATTGATGAAACAGTTGCAACCACAATAGTATCTTTTCTTTCTATTAAGGCCTTTGTAGCTGATAATCTCATTTGTTCAATATGCTCGTTTATTGATGCATCTTTTGCTATATATGTATCCGATGTTGGAACATAAGCTTCTGGCTGGTAATAATCATAATAAGATACAAAATACTCAACAGCATTGTTTGGAAAAAAATCTCTAAATTCACCATAAAGTTGAGCAGCAAGTGTTTTGTTATGAGCCATTACAATTGCAGGTCTTTGCATTCTCTCAATAACTTTTGCCATTGTGAATGTTTTACCAGAGCCGGTAACGCCTAAAAGGGTTTGGTGAAGTAATCCGTCTTCCAGCCCAGCTACAAGATTGTCAATAGCTTCTGGCTGGGAACCAGCAGGATCAAAATCTGATTTGACTTCCAGGGTTTTAACTTCCATTAATTAGTTACTCTTTTAAAAAAATTAATTATAATGCTTCTTCGCGTTCCTCAGTAGCTCAGCGGTAGAGCAGTTGACTGTTAATCAATTGGTCGTTGGTTCGATCCCAACCTGAGGAGCCAGTATTTCATACTAATTTATGCTGACGTATATCACAACCTGAGCTGCCATTTTTCAT
This sequence comes from uncultured SAR86 cluster bacterium, assembly GCA_902586925.1. Lineage (GTDB taxonomy): Bacteria > Pseudomonadota > Gammaproteobacteria > Magnimaribacterales > D2472 > SAR86A. The sequence goes on from CACIJE010000001.1 coordinate 5,685, forward strand.
TAATACGCTCCATTGGATTTTTTATTACTCTTCTGCTAAATATTTCTGTTTTTGGAAATTCTATATTCATTTTGTCAATAATCATCTGATTTATTTTTATCCCAAGTTCATTGATTATTCCAAAATAATTATTTTGGGTATATTCAAGCATAGATATTTCCTCAGCCTCCACATATTCATCTAAATTACCTGAAAGAATTTCGTCATAAGAATTTTTTGTTGTTGTTATACATTCTTTCCACATATTCATGAAATCGATATGCAGATTTATATATTTATCAATATCCTTATCAGAAAATTTTTCAATACCAATGATTGCACATTCATCCATGATAAAGTCTAGGACGTTAGGGTCTTTGATACCAGAATCTATTTTATCTATTGCAGTATTTAAATAATTTACTAGATAGTTTCTTCTATTTCTGAGGTAATGAGAGCTTCTCTTACTGTCCCAATATTGATCTTCGAGGCTCAGCATACCTTTTGAAAAATATAAATATGCAGTTTGAAGGTAACACTCGGGTTCTCTTTTATGTAGAAATCGCAAAAATTTATTAATAAATTTTTCTTGTTGATATGCCAAATTAATCACATCACAATCATCATTTTCATTATCATCTTTTTTTCTAAAATCAAGCTCTTTGATTGAATAGGTGACAAAATCTCGCAGTATTTTTATTGCTTTAATGTGATCATCACTCATTTCTAAATTATTCGTATCAAATTCATTGGCTATTGAAGATGCATTATCAAATTGCTTAACTAACCTTTTATAATCATAAGTATTTATATTATCTTTGCATGTTTGATAATAGTGTTCTGCATCAGCAGCAATCCAATAAGAAAGATTCAGTTTTGTTTGTAGTTCTAGAAATAATTTATCATCAGCGTTATTTTTTTTGTAAAAGATCATTTGCTTATAAGTTTAGTGTTTTAGTACTTTTTAATATTAATAGTTTTTTTTCTTATTGTTCTAGCTTCTTTTGCAGGTACAATCTTTTCTGGCTGTTCCTTATAGCTTATAAATCCCCACTCAAGATTATAGTTGTTCAACCTTGCAGAAACATGATTTCCCATTGCTTCTTTAAGTTTATCCATACATAAATCTTTATGTATTTTTGCATCCTTCATTACTCTGTCGCATTCAAGAATTTGCTCTGCGTATATTTCAAGATCCTTTGCAAGAACTTTTATATCTTCATTTGAGCTAGAAGATAGTTTTTTTAATGAGCTCATATTCATATAGTTCTCCGTTTAATTATTGATTTAAAGATTATTAAATAGTTTTGCGACATTTTGTGTCGTATAAAACTAATTTTTTAAATGAGTTTATTTTCTTTCATTCCATCAAATAGCTCAGCATACTCACATTGTTTATCTCCTTTTGGACCAAAACCAGAGTCCGCATGCCTTGGACATTCATTCATTAGAAGACAATTCTTAAGTTCCAAAATAGTATCCTCAACCCATGAATCATCTGCGTCATAAGATATCAATTGAACATCAAACCTCATGTTTGCTTTGTCAATTTCATCATTTAACATACCGTCTTCGAAATGTTGATCACCATTTACATAAACAAAATAACCAGTTTTACTTACATTGAAGCCTTCTTGTCTTAAAATCCATTGATACATATCCATTTGTTTTTTGTAAGACTCCTTATATGCACCTACTAAGGTTATTTGGTTTAATGCAGTACCTTCATCATTTTTCCTTCCAGCAGTACTTTTATAATCAACAACAAAAATTTCATCAGTTTTAAGATCATGCCAAACATCATCCAAGCCACCCCCAATGATCAAATTGGATGGCTCATGGAAAGTTCTCAATCCAAGTTGAAGTGACTTTGTCCAAAGTTCAAAATTTTCATGTTTAAATGGTACTAGATGACCTAAACCATTTCTTTCCATAAATGGATGTGGCTTTTGCATTTCTCGATATCTATCAAAATCTTTTTTTAACAATGTATCAGTTGCAGAATTAAGCAAAAAGCCAGGCATTCCTGGAAATTTAATTCCCTTTACCCTATTCATCCAAAAGCAAGCAGGGCAATTCATAAATGATTGAATTTGAGATCTGCTTACCTCATAGGGTTCTGGATGTTCTGGTTTATATGTTCCTCTGTGTCTTGCCATAACTAATTATAACCACAAATCAAAGCAAGGGTTTTTTTATAGCTTTTGCATCTTTTACGCCAAGGATATCTTTAATAAATCGGTATCCCTCTTGCCCCCTCTTCTTGATAAGCGCCTTTTTAAAAATATCTTTTTCCTCACCAGATAGACCATAAATAAAATCAAGCATATGTTTGTTGGTGCCACCAAAAATAGGCATAGTTATGTAAAAAGCGTTTTTGGTGCAGGCTACAGTTTGTCCCTCTTCATTTTGATTAATGGCGATTTGTTGCCCTCTAATATTACTTTTATCAACAATAAGGTGCTTAAAGTCTAGGATATATTTAGCGTTATATAGGATTGAATTATTTTTTTTATTATCGACTTTTTGATTTTTAATTATTTTTTTTAATTCAGGAAACTTACCATCTATCGGATTAAAAAAAAATGTATTAATAGCAGCGTTATCAAGACTAATAAAATATTTTCTATACATATTTTTTGATATGTTTGAACGATATTTAACAATAATTTTTTTCTTTCTATTTGCTGATTTTCTTGAGAGAGTAATTAATTTCTCCAGGCCCTTTTTAGGAATAATGATTCCTTTTTTATGAGAACATGAGCCTAACTCGTCATAGAAACATATTATTCTGTGGCCATCTGTGGCAACTATATTTACACCGCCATGTACAGAAGGATTTATAAAAACACCTTGTAAATTCTGCCTCCAATCAACATTTGGCACAATAAACATTGCATTGCCAAACATTCCAGCATTGAATTCTAATAAAGTATTCTTATGCATAAGCGTCACTTGTTTCTTGTTTGTTAAAACCGAAGTCTCTCTTGTATTTAGCTATTAAAAGAAGATCATCTTCTCCTAGCTTATTGCAGAATATTTCAAATAATTTTTTTCTGTCTAATTCAGATTTAAACCATTTTGGCTTAATTTTTTGTAATCTCTTTAATGAAAGCTTTTTGGCTAATGACATATTCGATTTAAAAGCTGGGACACATATATCTTTATCGGTTTTGATTGTTATGTGTGCTCTTAAAAATTTTTCTTCAGGCTTGTCGTGAAAAATGTTATCAAGTAATCTTTTATTTTTTTTAGAAGAAATTGATGCATATTTAAACGATTGTGTATTTTTCATACAAGCAAATTTTAAAACATCAGGGTCTGACTTTATTCTTTCTGAAGCGTATTTTAAGCTTTGATATGATTTTATAACCGCTTGAATCATAAATTTTTTATTATCAAGTAGATTTGGTGGTATATGATTTTTTTCAAAGCAAGTAAGTCCTTGTTCTGCAAATAATTTGAAATAAAATTTGCTATTAACAATTTTATTAAATTGCTCGGGTTTGCAAAAAGGTGCATTCCTAGGATCTTTTTTTTGACCAAATTTAATTTCAGGATCGTATATTAGAAAATTTGGATTTTTTAATAAAAAATATTCCATAATTTCACGAGTTTTGAGTTTATCTGAAATTTTAAAATAAAATAATTTGCTATAGGATTCATTGTCTGCATGATGACGGTAATCAAAAGTTGATTGATAACTTATGATTTTTTTTAAGAACTCAAAGTCTTTATTTGATTCTATATGCTCGATAGTTCTTTTAGTGATATCGTCAAGGAACGTCCTGACAAAACCATCTTCATAATAATTCGATATGTGAAGCATTTTTCTAAATTGTATTAAAAAAAGTTTAGAAGATTTAACCCTTTCATCTAAATTGTCGTAAAATTTTTTGATCTCATAAGAATATATAAACTCATCCCCACGATCTCCACTTACATGCGGGTGAATATTTAATTTACATGCAATATGATGAATATATTCTGCTGCTTTTTTAGGACTAGCCTCAATATATTTTAAAAATGTGCACTTTTTTGATTCTATTTTTTTATGCATAAAAAAAAGAGGGTGAGATGGATTATGAAGGCTGATATTTACATGACTATAAATACTATAATCTTGATCTAAAAATCTACATTCGTAGAGAAATTTGCTTATCTTTGAATCTGTAATTTTATTTATATCAATATTTTCTGAGATTTGTTTGGAGGCGTTAATCGTATTAAAAATTGGCCAGTTAAAACGAAAATTAACAAGCTTATCTATACTTTTAGTCTTTTTAAAAAAAGCATCTAAAATAGCATTTCGTAACAAAGAAAAATCTATACCAGAAATCCTTAATTTTCTCATCATTATTTTTGTCGATTCGTGATATCCATAATAACCTTTACCTTCAAAAGGGAATGGTAAAACATGAGGAGTTGGGGTGCTAAGTGCATAATCTATGACGATATCCGCGTACTCCTCTAGTGTAATTTCATTATTAAGCATGAATAAATAAGCTGCGCTTGGTGAAAGCTTAAGTGCTTGTTTTTTAATCTCAAGGTCATCATATGTTTTAGATTTTTTTATTACTTTCCAAGGTGGGCTAAAATATTCCCATGAAGCAACGTGAAATTTGTCAAAAAGTGAAAGATTTTTAGGGTGACTAGAAGGTATTTTTAGACAATTATCATATTGTTTAGATTTTGGCACTAGTAAATTTTTTGAGTGACCAAAAGATCTTAGAATATTTTTTTTTGTTTGAAATGAGTGATCTAGAGACTCTACAAAATTAAATGAGTCATCTTTTTTATTTTCAATAATAAAATTAATTATGAACGGGTCATTAAAACATATTTCAGGCAAGTGTCTTGGCATTTTCTTTTGCCTTGTTAACCATTTTAAAACTATTTCTCTATCACTTCTTAACCTCTCAGAAATATGAGCAATATTAAAATACTTCTCATGTATATACTCAAGTACGAAGTCTTTATCATCAAAATATTTTGATGAAATAATTTCATCTGGCTTAGTATGCCAGCGATTAGCAAGTGATTTATAGGCTTCAATAACTGAAGATTTGTTGTTTATCAATGGTTTGTTGAATAAATTTTGACTATTTTTCATTTTAGTGCCAACTTTCAGTAGAAATTCTTATTACTTCGCCAAAAGGAAATTCTGAAGTTTCTTCACCATCAGCTGAAACTAACCACATGACAGGATCCTTTGGAACAAATTTTGGAAATTCTTCGTATCCATCTGTGAGGTAAATAGAAACTTTATGGGAACCCATATGATTTTCGTTGTTTTTTTCAAGGTATTTAAAGAAGGGTACAAAGCTTGTTCCTCCCCCTCCCTTTAAAACTGGGATTTCTTCAGGAGAGCTTATTTTAAATGGGCCAGACAATTCACAATCACAAAAGAAAAAGTCACATTTCACATGTGGATATGATTTTAATATTCCATTTATCTCTGCTACAAATTGATCTATTAGATCTCTTGAGACTGAACCACTTGTATCAACACAAACTGATACTTCCAAAGCCTCGGTCATAAGACCCTCAAGATAAAGCCCTCTGTACAAGAATCTTCTGTCTAAGTCATCAAAATCTGCTGGTGTTCTTCCTACATATTTCCAAAGTGCATGTCTCCAATTCACCTCAGGTTCTAAAATATTTTCTACTTCTCTTTCCATTCCATCTGGCAAACCTCCTGTGGTATTACTGCCAAATTTGTCAGAATTATTTACCATATCGGAGTTTTTTAAAACTTGTATTTTATCTTTCCAGTAACTTTCTATCTCCAGACCATCTGCTTGACTAGAATTATCATTAGTTCCGCCGTCTTTAAGATCCTGAATATATGATTTATGCTTTTTGTATTTATTGTTTTTCAGTAAAGATTCGTAAATAAATTCAACTGACTTATCCCTGTATGTTTTATCAGTAATTGCTCCTTTTGGCAGTATAAAAGTAGTATTTCTTAAAATTAAATCATTTACGACTATGTCAGCAGCAATATTCCATATTTTTGGATCTCTATTTTGTCGTCTTGTAACATGCAGCAGTGCCATATGAAGAACTTCGTGCAACATTAAGGCATTTTGCTCTGAAGAATTAAGGCTTTTGAGAAAATTCATGTTGAAATAAATATCTTTTCCATCTGTACAAGCTGTATCATATTTTTTTGTTTCTTTAATCGAGGCAAATAACATCAAGGCTCCAAAGAATTGACATTCTTTTCGGACTTGAAGCTTGCATTTGCTGATAATTTCTTCAAACATTTTATGCTGCTAATAATTTTTGAAGTCTTTCTGCAACCTTCATAAGCTTGTTATTATTTGCAATCATATCTACTAACTGGTCCATTTGTTTAGAAGTTTTCCATTTTGCACAGACATCATAAGTACACTGACTAAGCCACTCCATTCCACCTTTATCATCAATATATAAGAAGGTGTTTTCTACTTCTTTTATGGTCTTAGCTCTTGTTGCAAGAGCGCATGTTAGTGCATACCTAGCAGATAAATCCTTAGGGAAGCTTGGTTTTGCCTTACCTTTTAATATTGGTTCAATATCTGGTAATGTTTTATAAACTTTGCAAAAACTTCTAAATTCAGCTGCACAACCCTCGCCTATTGCAGGATCTATGTCTAAATTAGCTTTCAACAAAGAATTGCTAATATCCCAACTTCTTGGTGAAGGCCATGAGGGAGAGTTTTTGTCAATTTTATGGAGATATTTTGGTCTAAAATTAAGAAATGAAATAATTCTGTCGTCAACATCATTTGTTAAGGCATAGTCCTTAAACTCATCAAGACCTGTTGTAACCTCCAGATGAATAAATCTATTAGCCAAAGGTGCTGGCATATCAAAAACTGCTGCAAAATCCTCTTTTCTATTTCCAGCTGACCAAATAAACCATCCGTCAGGGACTTTATAGCTACCAACTTTTCTGTCTAAAATTAATTGTTGAGCAATACCTTGAACAGCAGGTGGTGCCATATTTATTTCGTCTAAGAATAGAATGCCTTTTCCATCTTTTGGTAAAAATTCTGGGGGATACCAACAAGCAACATTATCGTTTGGAACAGGGATACCTCGTAAATCTGTTGGAGCTAATTGACTAATCCTTAGATCTATAAGCTCAAGATTATTTCTTTTTGCAACCGAACTTACTACAGATGATTTTCCAATACCTGGTGCACCCCAAATCATCAACGAAGATTGGATATTATGTTCAACTATGCTGCTAAGATAGGATGAAAGTTTTTTTATTGAAAGTTTTTTCATTTTTTTTCCTCTTTGAAATTTAATTATCATAAGATATTATTAAGTAACGACATTTTGTGTCGCATTTAAAGATTAAAGTTTGATGAAAAAACCAACTCGTTATGAGGCTATAAGAAGAGGATTTAATATCCTCTCTATGGTCAGTCGAGCTCCATTAGGATCTAAAGATGTCCATGATCGAATAAATCGAATTGGTACTGAAGTAAGTAGAAAAACTATTGAAAGAGATTTAAAAGAACTAACTGATCGATTCCCTGAGATGATTGAAGTTGATGATTCATCTAAACCATATACCTATAGACAGCCAAAACATGCTAGAAAATATTCTGCAATGAGTGCAGAGGAAGCTATATGTCTTCAACTTGCGTTCACTTATTTAAATCCTTTGTTGCCGAATAGATCACTCGATGATATCAGGCCTTATTTAAAAGAGGCGGAAGCTGTCCTAGGTGAGCAGTCTTCTGTAAAAATGAAAAATTGGAAACATAAAGTTTTAACTGTTAATGAGGGTTTACAGCTTGCACAAGCAAAAATTAGAGACAATATTTTAACAAATATACACAAAGCTCTCTGGGATGGTAAAGCAATTATTGCAAGCTATCAGTCAAAAAGTAAAGCTTTTCCCTCTGAGTACAAGCTTCACCCTGCTGGGCTTGTTTACAGAGGAAGAATTTGTTACTTAGTTTGTTCTTTTGATGATTCACCAGATAACATTATTTATTTAGCAGCACATAGGTTTCACAAAATTAAAATTTCTCTTGATACCTATAGCAGACATAAAAATCAAAAAGTTAAAGATCTAGCTAAAGACTTATTTGGGTTTAAGCTGAATGACAAAAAAATAAATATTAAACTAAAGTTTTCTGTTCAAGCAGGATCTCATCTGTATGAAACGCCAATTTCGAGTTCTCAAAAAATAAAGATGTCTAGAGATGGCTATATATTAGTTGAGGATAAAGTTACTGATAATATGGAACTTAGATTTTGGATAAGAGCTTTTGGAGATTCTGTAGAAGTAATTAAACCAGTCAAACTTCGAGATGAGTTTAAGAAAATATCAAAAAGAATGGTAAATTTATATAATGAAAATTAAGCCAAATTCTATTGATGCTGTTATTTTTTTTACATTGTATATTTGCGCTCAAGACGATTTAATTGCTAAGGAAGAAATTGAACAAATTGATATTGAATTTCCAATGATTCAAAAATTATATTTTGATATATATGGGGAATTCATTAAAGAGGACCTTAAAGAGCTTATGAGAAGTGTTTCAAACAAATTATTATCAAGTAACAAATTTATCAAAAAAAGTGTATCAAAACTAGAAAATACTACTTTTTCAACATTAATTACAGATCCGAAGCTTCAAGACATTTCATTATTATTCGCTAGGCATGCTGCAAGTGCAGACGGTTTACATGCTCTAGAAGAAAACAAGTTTAATTATTGGGCAAAAAAATGGGGTCTTTCGAAAGTTTAATGTTTTGTTATTGATGAAGTGACTACACCTATAATTTGAAAATCACAAGTCTCAAAATCTTTATAAACTTTATCTTTTTTATCAATTACAAATCCATTTTTTCTATATTCAAGACATCCACATATAAATTCGCCGTCTATCATAGCAACAACAATATCATTAATTTCTGGTTTTTGAGATTGATCAACAATCATAATATCTCCGTCGTTAATACCGTGCTCTCGATTAGATTGGCCTTGAGCTCTATATAGGATAGTTGCAGATCTATTTCGAATAAGATATTTGTTTAAATCTATAGGACCTTCGATATAATCTGATTCATCACTTGGAAAACTTGGTTTATTTTTCTTATTTAAACATGGGTATATAATTTTTCTCAAAAATTTGGTATCAATAACCTTTCCACTATATACAGCATCACAAAGTTCTTCTGATTCAAAAAATCTTTTTTCATGGGAACCAAATTTATTAGTTTTAATGTTTAAGCTTATCGGGAAGAAAATTGTTCCTGGCTTTGAACGATCTTCTGTTAATAAAGCTCTTAATGGAGACGGTATGGAATATCCATCAAAAATGTAATCTGCAAATCGTAATAAATTAAAGAAGATTTTCCAAGCAATGCTTTTTTTTAAATTAGCTTCTTTTTGTAAACACTTTTCTCTTAGATTTTTATATTTTTGTTCAAGATATTCTTTTTTATTACGTAAATCTGAAATTTCTTTTGCTTTGACAAAAATTTCGTCTCCCTCAGCAGGCAAGCTTTCTCTTATTCTTATGTCTTTGGAAACTTTTATTATCTCATCAGGCATATACGTTTGATCTATTAATATAGACAAAACATATATTTGATTTATTTTAGTGTTTCCTAATAAACCTTTAGTAGTGAAAATCATTACTTTAAAAAATGATTTTTAAACTAAATGAAATTTGACTTGGTTCTTCCTCAACACAGGATTTCGAGGAGAAAATGTGTTTAATATTACTATTTTTTTTATAAACATAGTTTTTTGATAATTCATTGTAAAAATCTGATGACATATTTGGAAGTTCTAGTTGCAATTCTTTTGATTCTGATTCTGTAGTCATTTTTATTCTCCTATTAATTTTTAATAATAAAATTATTTATCAATCATGCGACAGAATAGGTCGGAAAAAAATATTAGAGTGGCGCCCTTGCATAATTTTACTCATACCAGGGCGCATCTATAGTGATCCGTTGCATATAGATGCTTTAACAAGCTCACCTAACAAGGCGTCTTTCACTTTGCATATAGATGCTTTAACAAGCTTAGCTAACAAACGTCCTTGTTCTTGATTTTCCGCAAAGCTAATGTGCTTTTGTACTAATAACATAAAATATCGATAAATATTACGGTAATAATCAATGTTTAATAAAATATGCCACTCAATCAACTATGAAAATTATTTATCAATCATGCGACATAATAGGTCGGACAAAAAGATATACTAGAATTGAAATCGCCCTCGCATAATTTTACTCATACGAGGGTGCTTCAATGTAGATCCGTAGCATAAGAAGATTTAACAAGCTCAGCTAAAAAAGCATCCTTGTATTGTTTTTTCCGCAAAGCTAATGTGCTTTTGTACTAATAACGTAAAATATCGATAAACATTACGGTTAAAAACAAGGTTTAATTAAATATGCCACCAAACCACTATGCCACTTCTGCAAGTAGTTGTTTTTTAAATTTCGAATGCTTCAGCATCGACTTATGAACAACTGATCTATAAGCATTATAGACATAGATTTTTTCTTTTTTATCTAATTCTGAGGTATCTAATTTATAGAAATCATTTTTGTTTAGTAAAAATTTTGCGTATTCTGGATTAATTTTAAAAACACAATTTGAAATTGTTTTATGAAAACAATGTGTTCTAAGAATTAATTGTAAGATTGATAAATCCTGGTCACGACCTCCAGTCAACATTGGATTATGTAATAAATATTGTGCAATAAATAACCTATTTTTAAGCAATTTAGATCCTCGAAGATCATCAGTTGATTCAATGTGTGGTGGAGGCACACTTATGATAAATTTAGAAAATTTATCTCCAGAAATAATAACTTTATTGAAACAGTTTAAACATTTAAAATTTTTTCTATATACCTGCTTGATTAAACAGTGATTTTTTTTCCATTGAGGATAAATCTTAAGAACAGTTTGCATCTGTTTTACTGAATAACTTTCTAAAGTTTCAAGAAAAAGATTTTTTGATTCTTCTGAAGAGTAGTGTTTAGATGCAAAATTCCAAAACTGAATTAATATATCAAGACTGTGTTTCTGTGAAACATAATATTTATATATTTTTTTTATCAAATCTTTATCTTTGTATGGATCTAAATTTAACTTTGAAAATCTATTTCCTCTTGAGGATATGAGATTTTGTGGCATCTTTCTCATGAAATATTTCTTAATATTGTATTGATCATCTCGTAGCATGTGAAAAGTATTTTGTATATGGTCATAATCTGCATATATCGATTGCGTTATAAGATACTTTCGTATTTTTGGACAATTTTTAATCATCAGCTTGACTAGGTTGTAATCAAAATCTAAAAGCTCATGGGATGAAATATTAAATGTAGAGCCATAGAATTTAAATACCCTGATTAGTTCTCTACATATTTTAAAATCGCTTTGCAAAATTGTTGGAAGCGCTAAATATGACTTTCCAATTTTTCCTGATACATGAGATGCTTTTTCTGTAGAGCCTTGAAATAGATTTACCTGGCTAAATTTTTCATTTGGATTTAATTTTAGTTGTTCAAGCTCTTTTTTAATGTTTTGTAATTCCCTATAAAAGTTATCTTTATGTATTTTATAATCTGATAACTTAGCTGTTTCCATTTTATTTAAATTATTCTTTATCAAACTCAATTCAAAAATATCTATATTTCCATTATTTTTTTTACGGTGATGTGTTTTAGCAGCAAGTAATAAAAAGGCTTTTTTAGCTTTAGAAAGCTTTATATTTTTTTTAGACAAATCTAGAATTTCTTGATATTTAATTTTAGTTACTTTGCTTTCAGGACAATAATCAAAGTAATACTGAAGATCATTATCTGTTAAGTTTTTTAGATTGATATCAATATGTTGAAAACATTTATTTTTTACAATTTTTGTTGTTATTGTATCTATGTTCCTAATTTTTGAAGGGATGCAGTCGATTTGATTGGGATAGTTATCTATCATGCAAGATGCAATATCTAAATCGTATTGCATATCAGAGGTTAAATCACCATACGTAAAAATAACATCATTAGTATTTCTATTATTTTTTGAAAAGCAGCCGTTATTTAGGGCTTTTAGAAGTTGATTTTTTTTGAGTTTTCTTCCTATTCCTTTATGCAGTGGTAATCCAAACTCAACCAGCTTTTGAGTTATTTCAGGATCATTTAAGACTTTAAATGATATGACTCTTACAAAAGATGTCGTATTAAAGCTTTTAGAATTTTTACTTAATAATTTTAATAACAGTCCTTTATCTTCTCTGATGTATGAAGGCATAATCCCCCAGTCAAGCGGATGTTTTGAGTTTGTGATTACTTTTATATATAGATTTTTATGAGATATATCTTTTGAAATTTTATATCTATGCAGCCTGCCAAGCCATCCTTGTAAAGACCAGTTATCATATCTTATTATAAAATTTAATAGGTCTACATCAGTAAGATATTTAAAAGGAATGGAATTAATATCCATTTTTTTACTTTTAATTTTTCTTAAAACACCTGCTTTGTTAAGCAAATGTTTTGTCTTAAAATCAAGGTAAACAAACCCTGCAGATGATTTTGTTAAATAGTTCATATGCTTAAAGAGGGTAAAGAGTTTTTGCTGTTTGCTAAATCTAATAACCTTTTTTTATGAGTTGCAATAATAAAGGGGTCTGTATCAAACCTTTGACATCTTTTCTTATATTGCTGCCATATTAACTTAAAAATTTTTGGATCTTGCATCAAAGAATAGTCGAGCACATCGATTTGAATATTTTTAAGTTTTTTTATAAATTGTAGTCTATTATTTTTCTTTGAAAAAATCGCAGCTTCTATAAAGCATAAATATTTTTTTTCAGACTTTTCAAGACAATCAAAATACTTACCATTTTCAATAATTATTTGTCTTTTTATATCTAAATTTGGATGAACATTAGTTAAAAATTTTATTAGCTCTGGATTAGAGTTGCAACTGTATTCCTTTATATTCTGTGGCATATGATTAACTAAAAATGGAAAGGAGTCAGAAATCTTTTTTCCAATCTTATTGTTAAGCTTAGATTTGTAAACTTTATAAAAAATATCTCGAACATCTTTTTTTATCTTATCAATTTTATTTTCGAATATATTTTGAGACATATGCTCATGGGCATATTTAAAAACATTCCCTCTTTTATCTTTTCCTTGATCAATGATCAATCTTGTTTGCGAAAATTGTGGCCAAATATGATATTTGACCTTCTTGTTAGATGATTTTCTGTAAAATCCTCCATTGCCGCCAACAGAATCTATAAGCATTTGCATTTTCTCAATGTCATTTTTTAGTCCCATCCAATAGAAGTTTTCGTTTGCTATATGAGACTCTCCTCTTGCCTCTTCTAATAATTTTATATTCATTAACAGTATTTCTTATGTTTTGCCATTTACCTTATTGGTAATAGGAATAAATTTTTACTAAGAGTTGCGACATTTAGTGTCGCATAGAAGAATAAAACTTTAGTGATGATTTTCTATATCTGGAGGATCGCTTTTTATTAAATATTCAATATCTTCTGATTGTTCTTGTTTATGCCCAACGAGAATTATTATTTTATTGTTGCTTAGGACGCAAGTATAAATTCTTCCCTGATTATCATTTCCATTTGATATCTTATGAGTAACTTCTTTCCAGTGCTTAGTTTTTTGTACATTTTTATAAGAGATATAGCTGTCTTTACTATGAATTTTATATATTACATCCTCCAGCTTCTGAGTATCTTTGAAATGCCTATAAACAGCTTTAAGACCCCTTGGTAATAAATTAATATTCGAGTATCTATCCATGCTTCTCTCAAATTGCGATACTAATATGCGACATTTTAGGTCGCATTGATTACAAATCTAAAAGCTGTCTATATTCTTGAAGCTCATATCTATTTGCAATATTTAAATATGAAAATAATGCGAAGGGTTACAGAGAAAAAAATGGTTCGCAGGAATGCGGTTCTTGAGATAAATTTACTTTAGTATTTACTTAAGCATCTTTGTAATTATGATTTATAAAAATTAAAAGTTATATTTCTATTCTAGGAATTAATTTATAAGCTCCCAAACACCTCTTGGGCTATCCTTTGCTGATTTTAAAATCCCTTTTTGCCTGAGATGTGTTGCTGCCCATCTATAATCATATTGCCATGTATAAAATAAGTCGCCAGATGTTTTTAAGTCTGTTTCATGATTTTTCCATATTATTTTGGCTATCTCTATTACATTTCCACTGCCATTATTTTCGTAAAGAGCTTCTTCAACCCATTTTGAAAGAATAATTTTATTTGATGCTATCGCTTTACCCATTAGTACCTCCCTGAATTAATTTATTGATTAACTATATTATCAAATATTGTTGGTAACATTTATTTCAAAAATATTAATATCGCACCATACAAAATAATAGTATTTATTTGCACATTTTAATGCTTGGTGTAAATTAATAACTACATGGGGACAAATTATGAAAGAAGTAATTGATGTAATAAAGCTTTCTGCTTGCATTTCTGCACAAGATGGTGTGATTTCAAATAGAGAATTAGATACATGTCGTGAGCTTATAAGAGATGAGTACGGAGATCTTAGTGACGATTCATTTGATCAGGCAATTGATGATTTTTTTGATGAGAACCTTGATTTAGAGGATTATTTAGAGAAGGTTAAATCACATAAAATGGATAATCATTGCGTTTTAAAGATTAGCTATGAGTCAGCTATTAGTGATGGTTTTGATATAAGAGAAAATTTAGCTTTCACAAAAGCATGTAAATTTTTTGACATACCAGAAGAGGAATTTATTGATGCCTGAGCTTGTTAACGGAAATCCATCTCCAAAATCTCATATCAAAACGTTAATGAGAATTGGCTACGATTTAAATTCTGCAGTTGCTGATATTATTGACAACTCAATATCTGCTGAAGCATCTGAAATTGCAGTAGCCTGTCCTCCTGATTCAAGTGAGCCTTATATCTTAATCTCTGATAATGGTATTGGAATGAACGAGGGTGAGCTTATTGAAAATATGCGAATCGGATGCAAGGATCCAAGCTTGGAAAGAGATTTAAAAGATTTAGGAAGGTTTGGATCCGGGATGAAGACTGCAAGTTTTTCTCAAGCTAGAAAGCTAACTGTTATTTCTAAAAAGAAAGGCTCCAATATTTGTGCGGCTTATTGGGATATAGATGAAATAGAGGAAACTGATACGTGGTGTCTAAAAAAATTAAATACCAATGAAATTAAAGATATACCTCAACTTAGCAATAATCCTATAAGTAAAAATGGAACATTATTAATATGGGAAAAGATTCCAAAATTTTTTATTAAAGATCATGTTAGCTTAGAAAAAGAGATTGCTTCTAACATGGTAGATTTAGCCAAATACATATCCTTACATTTTCATAAGTTTATGCAAGGTCCTAATAAAGTATCAATTTCTGTTCAGAATAGAGAATTAAAGCCATTAGATCCATTTCTAAAAGGACAGCCTGGATCGCAGGATGGGCCATCTGAGCCAATAAGAACAAAAAAAGGTAAAGTAACTGTAAATACTCATATTCTCCCCCATCCAAAAAGAATTTCAAAAAGTTTGATTGATGAGCATGGTGGAATTGATGAAATATATAAAAATCAAGGCCTATATATCTATAGAGCTAATAGATTAATTATTGCTGGGGGATGGATGGGGATATCTAATACTAACATCTTGGGCAATCTTGCTAGAGTTGAAATAAATATTCCTGCCAGTTTAGATGATGAGTGGTCAACGGATGTAAAAAAGTCATCAATGCAGCTACCACCAAAAGTTAAAACTGTTTTAAAAAGACTTGGTAAAGTTCCTGTTGAAGGCTCTAAAAAAGAACATAATTATAGTGGCAATAAACAAATAGCTAATCAATATTGGGACATAATTGAAGATGAAGTTAAAAAAACAGTTAAATACCATATCTATCTTGATAATAATGAATTAAAGAGTTTTACCGAAGAACTTACAAAAGATAAAAAGATCGCTTTAAAAAAATACTTACAAAATCTTTGTATTAATCTTCCCTATTATCATATTTTTCAAAAACATGCTGCAGACCCTAAAGCAATTGAACAAAATGAAATTGATTTAGATACATTTATTAAGGCTCGTAAAGAACTAGACAAAATATGGAACACTTAAGCGATCAAATAAATGTTGTAAGATCAGAGATCTTGCGACAAGTTAAACAAGGGCAACTTGTATCTTTAGACCTTGTTGAAAAAACGATAGATATTTTTAATACAGCAGCTTCTTGGAACTTATCTAAAGAAGAGATTGAACATATTGCCTTTCAAATAGAAAGTACTATGAATATTGGCATAGATAACCAAGCTGTCATTCTCGGAAATTCTGAAAATGGTGTAAAAAGATGGTTTGATGCCTCAAAGACAGAATTTAATTGGACTTATTGGGAAGCATATGAGCGATTACTTCAAGAAAGTGGAAGATCTATAGAAGTGCTAAATGAAAACGAGAAGATTATTGATAGCATATTAGATCTGTCAGGAGATCCAAGAATAGAAGAGCCATGGAAAAGAGCTGGTCTTGTTATGGGCAATGTTCAATCTGGGAAGACTCAAAATTATTTAGGGCTCATAAATAAGGCAATGGATTGTGGTTATAAGATAATTATTATTTTAGGTGGGCATCAAAATGAACTCAGGAGGCAGACACAATTAAGGGTAGATGAAGGAGTCATTGGAAGAGAATCAATTCATTTAGTTCAAGGTTATCAAGATATACCAATTGGAGTTGGAAGCTGGAGACCGGAAAGAGTAAGCACTATGACGACATCAGAGTCAGATTTTAATAAACAAACTGCAAATAATCTGCGAATAGATCTGCGTGACTTGAAAGTACCAATTATATTTACAATTAAAAAACTAAAACCAATAATGAAGAATCTTTATGAATGGATAGCAGATTTCCATGATCTAAAACCTGACAATGGAAGAAAATTAAACTTGCCAATGTTATTAATTGACGACGAAGCAGATTATGCCTCTATAAATACTTTAGCACACAGAGACGATATTACAGCTACAAATAAATATATAAGAATGTTAAGGAGTTTATTTAATAGATCAACTTACGTTGCTTATACTGCTACACCTTTTGCGAATATTTTTATTGATCCTGACTCTAGCGATGAGATGATTAATGATGAAAATCTTTTTCCAAAAGATTTTATGATTAAAATTCCAGTTCCTGATAACTATCTTGGTCAAAATTTTTATTTTGAGAGTAGTGATGAAGGGGGAGTTAGAGATCCAATTGTTTTAATTGATGACAATGAAGAAATGCTTCCACTGAAACATAATTCAAAAAGCGATGTTGGACCAATATCTGAAAGTTTAAAAGATGCCATCAGAGCATTTATTATTTCAGGTGCTATAAGAAATCTTAGAGGTGATGAGCACGAGCATAAAACGATGATAGTTAACATTACCGCTTTAAATATTCATCAAAAAGAGTTGACCTTTATGATTGAAAATTATTTAAAAGAATTAACTAATCAAATATCCTCTAATACTGGATTTCCAATTGAGCAAGCTATTAAAAATTCTACAATTAACACAATTAAGAATACCTTTGAAATGAGGTTTAATGTTGAAGAGAGTTTTGCAGAGCTCTATAACCAACTTCATGCTGCTTCAGCTAAGATAAAGGTATTTGGTATTAATAATGAATCGGATCAGCTCCTAGACTATTCCCCATATGACAAAGGATTGTCTGCAATTGTTATTGGAGGTCATAAGCTCTCAAGAGGATTAACTTTAGAGGGTCTAAATATTTCGTATTTTGCAAGAAATTCAAAAGCTTATGACACCCTTATGCAAATGTGTCGTTGGTTTGGGTATAGACCGAAATATGGTGATCTATGCAAAGTATATCTTCCTGTTGAATCTAATGAATGGTATTCCTTTATATCAGAAGCAATAAATGATCTATATAAGCAACTTGAAAGAATGAGCCTTCAAGGTAAAACACCATCTGATTTTGGTCTTAAGGTCAGAGCTCATCCAGGGGCGCTTCAAGTAACTGCAAATCATAAAAAAGAAACCGCCGAAGCTACTGTTTTGAAAATTGATCTATGGGGTAATAGGCAAAGAAGGTTCAGATTTTATAATGATAATGTTGTTAATGATCAAAACTTTAATACAGCTGAAAAATTTATAAATGAAATACAAGAACTAAATCCTGATAATGTCACAAAAGATGATCGAACTCCAAGCATTGTGATAGACGATGTATCACATAAAGATATTATTAGTTTTCTAGAAAAAATGAAATTAAAAGAAGATGATCTGGGAGATATGCCCTTATTAAACCATATAGGTTTTATGGATAAAAATAAGATGCCAAACTTTAAAGTAGTAGTTTTTAATCAAAACAGTGGTAGAGATTTTTTATGGTCTAAACACGATAAACATAAAGAATTAGCTGATAGTAAAAAAATTAAATTTGCTGGTCATTCAATTAGTCTTGCAAATAGGACTGTTAAATCTGATGGTGAATTAATTTTCCCACCAAGAGCTGAACTTGGAAGTTCTGTTGATGAAAGCATAGGCTTATCAAATGAAACAATCAAAAAAATGAAAGAAGATTCCACTAAATCGCTTGGACATTTTGATTATATAAGAGCAGAAGAAAGAGATTATCCTATGCTGATTATTTATCTTTTTAATCTTGCAGTTGCAGAGCCTTACGAAAAATTTACAGACAAGGATTATGAAAATATAGATGTCACTCTCCCTTTTGAAAAGCCAACTGTTGGATTATCAATTTCTTTCCCAATTTTAGAGAATCAAAAAGATATGAACAAAAAGGATATTGGTAAAATTAATCGTGACTCTATGCAACTAGCTGAAACTAATAAGGTATTCAGACAAATGGAAATGTTTACTACTCCGGAGGATTATTAATAATGAGCGATATGGAAAATGTTTTTCGAGATGATCCTTGGGAGGGAATTGATAATCCAAATGCCTCAAGAAGGCTTTATGAAAAAGATAAGCGGTTTTGGGTCAGTATTGACGGCGATGGAAGGCTTGAATTTATTATTATAGAAAATGGTAAATATGAAGTTAGAAACCTGCCAAGTCTGAGCAGTTTAGAAATATCTGTTGATCTTAATCATGATAATGAAACAAGATTAATTTGCACATTAACAGATGAGGATCTTAAAGATAAGTTTGCTATTATTGCAAAGGCTATTGCATATAAAAACACTAATCTAGCTGGGAATATTTTTTTAGATGCATGTAAAAATCAAATTATTTCTTGGGGTGAATTCTTAAAACCATCTCGAAAAGGTCTTACTCATGCTGAATGGATTGGCTATTGGGGTGAGCTCTACGTACTTCTATTCATGGTGCACCCAACTTATAGCTTTCATGATGCTGTAAAGTTTTGGATTGGCCCTTTAGACAAGAAACAGGATTTTGCTATGCATAATATTGCGCTTGAAATAAAGACATCTATGACAGGAGACTCTTCTCATATAAAAATTAGCTCACTTGATCAGCTACATAAAGTTTCTGACAAATTGTATTTGTTGCACTTGCATATAAGCAAAACTAATGATGAATCTGGATATTCTCTTCAAGATTTATATGATTTAGCCATAAGTAAATTTGATGATAATACAGAAACTCAACTTGGTTTTACTGATAAAACTAAAAAACTTCAAAGTAAGGCAAGCAAAGATCAGTTAGAACAAAAATTTAATTTCGTTACTAATGAAATCTACAGCGTCCCTGATAATGCTCAAGATTTTCCTGCACTCACATCTATGAATGTTAATCAAGGTATTAGCTCAGTTAAATATTCGATAAATCCAGCCAGATTAACAAATTTTAACGTAAATGATTCCATTGAAGAAATAATAAAACAATAAACTTTAACTAATTCTATGCCAAAAAAAGCTGAACAAAATCATCTTCAAGATTTCCTTACAGAACTTCTTAACTCACTTCAAATTGATGCAGAAGTGGCTAGCCCTTTTCAAGAGAGCAATTTTTTTGACTATGCATCTGAGCTTTTGTCTGATGCTGGTATCTATGACAATATTGAGCAAAATGACTTTCGAGATATTAATAGAGGTATGAAAATTGATGGTTTTAATTGGAATCCCCTTGAAAGAACTTTATCAGGAATAATAGTAAATTTTTCAGGTGAATCTTCGCTGGGATCAATCAGTAAAAGTGATATAGAGAAACTTGGTCGTAAAACTGCAAAGTTTATATCCAATATTCAAAATGAATCTTTTAAAGATTCTTTGGCAGCAACTTCCAAAGGAAGAGAGTTAATTGAAAGTATGTCTATTTATCTTGAAGAAGTGAACAAATATAGAGTGATAATTTTGACAGATCTCGTTATGAGTAACAGGGTAAAGCTGAAAAAATTAAAAATAGCTGATATTAATGGCAAAGAGGCTTTCTTTGAAATATGGGATCTAGATAGAATTCATACTTTAGCTACAGCTGGTTCTGAGAGTGAGCCATTCTCAGTAGACTTTAAATCTCTTTGCGGTGGTCTAAAAGCACTACCAGCAAATGTTACTGCAAAAGGTATGAGTTCATATATGTGTGTTATGCCTGCAACAACACTTAGAGAGCTTTATGATAATTTTGGGCAAAGGCTTTTAGAAAGTAATGTTCGTACTTTTCTGCAATTTAGAGGTAAGGTAAATAGAGGCATGAAGGAGACTTTACTTAAGAATCCTGAAAATTTCTTTGCTTATAATAATGGCTTAACAGTGACTGCAAGTGGAATAAAAACTGAGCAAAAATCTGGTCAAACTATCATTACGGAACTTGATAATATGCAAATAGTCAATGGCGGACAAACAACGTCAGCTATATACTTTACGCCATTAGAGAAATCAACACAAAAAGAAATAGATTTTAAGAATATTGATTTATCAAAAGTTTTTGTTCAAATGAAACTTACTGTAATTGAAGATCCGGAGGAATCTGAGATTATCAAATCCAATGTAGCTCAATTTGCAAATACTCAAAACATTATACAAGCTGCTGATTTAGTATCAAATCATCCATTACACAGAAAGATAGAGGAACATTCTAGAAATCATTCCGTTCCCCCCGGTGATAATCAAATTGCTACAAAATGGTTTTATGAAAGAGCTAGAGGTCAATATGAAACTAAATTAAGAGCCCTATCGACTCCAAGTAAAAAGAAAAAGTTTGAAGTTGAGAATCCTAAATCACAAAAATTTAGTAAAACTGATATGGCTAAATATATTAATACTTGGCGAATGTCGCCATTTGAAGTAAAAAGAGGAGCTCAGAAAAATCTTGAATTATTAGGTGGTACTCTTAAAAAGGAGTGGGATAAGGATCCTGATAATTTTGGCATCGCATTTTATAAAGACCTTATTGCCAAAGCTATTCTATTTAAATCAGCCGACCATGCCATTCAGTATAAATCAGGTTGGTATAAATTAGAGCCTGGTTTTAAGGCGGAAACCACTACATATACTGTTAGCTTGCTAAGATTCTTATTACAAAAAGATGGCAAGGATATTAATTTAAATAGAATATATTTAAATCAAAAAATATCAGAATCTTTGACTAATGAGATTATGAGTTTGGCAAAGGTTGTTAGAAATAAAATACTTGATCTTGAATTTAGAGATGGAGCTGCCAATCCCTCAGAATTCTGCAAATCAAAGAAAGGTTGGGATAAATTTAAAGAACTAGATTATAGTTTAGAAATAATAGAACCAAGTGATTATTTAACTCAAGAACAGATTAGAGAGGTTAATCAAAAGAACAGAACTGAGAATCAGATCAGTAATGATTTGAGTTTCTATGAACAAACAAAACAATTAAGCATGGAACAGTGGAAAGAAGTATACAACTTGCTACTCGATCACATACCTAAAACAAATAGTGATATGAGATCTTTAAGAAAATTTACATTTGAATCAGGAGGAATAACAAGCTCAATTCAATTAGAAGATTATGAAAAGGCTATGAAAATGTTAGACAAAGCAAGAGAAGAAGGCTATATAGTCACAAAAAAATAAGAGATAAAAAACTTATAAATACTTATTTATCTCTCTTGCTAAGGCACCAATCACTGGAACAGAAACAGCATTTCCAAATTGCTTGTAAGCCTCATTATCACTTTTATTGACTATAAACCAAGATGGAAAACCTTGTAATCTTTTTGCTTCCTCAGGAGTTAGCTTTCTAGGATTACTTTTATTAGTTTTTTCAATTAATATCTCAGCGCCATCTTTATAATAACGAGCAGAAAGTGTGTTTGTGTATTGATCAGTGCGTTTTTTGCTGCTGAAACCAAAACCCTTACCATTTGCTTTATTTCTTTCTTTTCTTGCTTGATGACTTGACCATAACCTATCTGAAATTGTATATTTATTGGGCACTCTTCCTGGTTCTAAAATATCACTAACTTTGGTTATTATGTTAGTAGGTTTCGGATATTGAAAACTATTTTTCTTTAAAAATCCTATAATATATATTCTCTCGCGATTTTGAGGAATTCCAAAATCTTTTGAATTTAATATCTCAGGTTCTGGAACAAAATATCCCAGTTTAGCCCTCAGAACTTCCAAAATTATTCTTAAAGTGTTTCCATCATTATGAGACCTAAGGCCTTTGACGTTTTCTAATAAAAAGGCTTTGGGTTTATGATAGGCTAGGATTTTTTCAATATCATAAAATAAAGTTCCTCTCGTATCATTAAAACCCTTCCTTTTGCCTGCATTAGAGAATGCTTGGCAAGGAAAACCTGCTAACAAAAGGTCATGCTTAGGTATAACAGAAAGATTAGAGCACGTAATTTTCTTTATGTCTCCAAAAGGTCTTTCTTTAAAATTAATCTCGTAGGTATCCTGGCATTTCGAATCTATTTCTGATGAGAATACACAATGACCACCAAGCTCATCAAAAGGAATTCTTAAACCACCAATGCCAGCAAAGAGATCAATAAATTTAAATTTCATAAATTTTAGATGTCAGGTAAAAATTGTTTGACTTCAAGTAGGGAAAAATCAGTTGAGAGTCTTGCATTAAAAATAGTTCTGCTTGAAGACTGAAGTTTGATAAATGACAAGTAACTAATTCCTGGTAGTGGTAATTCACGAAGAAATTTATAGCCCAAATCATCAGACTTACCATAAATCCTTGGAGGAGCTATTTGCTCCTGTTCATTGAAAGAAAACCATATGATTTCATTTTGATCATTTATCTTTGATAGCCGTTTGTCAAAGAGTTCAGATAGCTCATTCTTTCTTCGGTATTGTTGTTTTGGATATTTATATTCTAATTTTAGCTCTTGCATAAATTCAAAAAGCTCAGTTCTTTTAAAAAAACATTTTATTCTGAATGGCCTAGGACCAAAAAAATTTCTAGTCTTATCAGATTCATTTCCAACATATAGCTTTGCCTCTCCATTACCTTTATTTAGTTTTTGAGGAATAGAGACGAAACTGTCAGGCAAGGATATTCTTTTTATTGAATTTAATTGTTGGTACACGGTACCCTCTAATTCATAGAATATCTTTTCCATACTTAGTTATGTCTATTTTTTTTAATAATGCGATTAGAATATCAACCACAATACTGTTACCTGCTTGTCTGTATAGTTGGGTATTACTTACAACAATTTTAAAATCATCCCTAAAACCCATTAATCTTAAGCATTCTCTTGGAGTAAGTTTTCTTATTCTTCCAGTATGAGTGACATAGTTATCAACTCCTGCTCTATGCATTTTATGCATTGATTGAAGTAATGGTCTAGCTATCTTTAAATCTGTATCGGTTCTTGTCTTAAAATTCTTAGTTCCTTCTGAAAGAACATATGATGAAACTTTATCAGATAGATAATATTTCTCATCAACTTCGTTGATTTCGAATAAGTGTTCGTCAAACTTTAATTTTTTCTTTGATTTTTCAAAAACAAAATCACCATGCCAATTAAATTGCTGATTTGCTTTTTGACACAATGCTACATCTCCATTTATTTGAGTATAGCTTTTTTTTTGATTTTTTAATGATGTTACAAATTTAACTCCCTTTTCTTTAAGGAAATAGTCTGAATCAGCATAATCCTCAAGATAATCTTGCATAGTTGATTCAAGCGGGATGGGATCAGGAAAGTTAAATTTTTTCATTTTTTTTCTGAAACCAACAACAAAAATTCTGCTTCGATTCTGAGGAACTCCATAATCTTTGCTGTTTAGTACTTTATGAAAAATAGAGTAGCCTAATTCATCAAAAATCTTTTGCATTATCAACCATGTATGACCTTTATCATGTGATAGTAATCCCTTAACATTTTCAAAAATAAAGATTTTTGGTTTTGACTCGTCAACAACTCTTGCAAAGTCATAAAATAACGTACCTCTAGCATCTTCTAATCCACCTCTTCTTCCAACCATTGAAAAAGACTGACAAGGAGAGCCTCCAACTAAAAGATCTACTTTATACTTATATTTTTTTGCTGAAAAATTTGTAATGTCATCATGCCAATTCTTTGAATCTATTTTATAATTTGCAACGTAACTCTCTTTGACACTTGGATCAATATCACCCGCAAAAACAATTTGATGTTTAAGTTTTAATCTTTTAAAAGCTTGCTCAATTGCGCCAATTCCAGTAAAAAGAGTTGCAAGACGTATCTCTTTTTTTGGAAATTTAAATTTAAGATTTCTCCAATCCTCTAAAGTATTTTCAAGGGAAATTTCTGCCTGTGGCATTCTCATACTTTATTTTGTTCGTATTCTCTTAATCCTTTATGATAATTCATGGTTTCTGAATAAAAGTTTCATATCATTTTTTTATCGAAAGACCAAAGCTCGATTTGTATAGGTGTCCTGGCGGCTACTCTTGTTTCATCATATACATTTGTCTTCTGCCAGTTTAATAATATTCCTTGTTTAATTGACTTAAGTTCTTTGTAGGAATTTAAAGGAATTGATTTTAAATATTGTCTCAATTGAGATCTGTGTCTATCAGATAATTTTGTATCATATTTACATTCTATTATGAGAGGCTCTTTTAAATCGAAGGATTTATTTTTTTGCTTTGGAATCAAGAAATCTAACTCTCTTAATGCCAACATTTGATTTTTATAAAAGGTTTCTATGTTAGTTTCTCTAAGATAATCTATCTTCTCCCTCCGAAACTCAAAAGCGAGTCCTCTTTGATATAAATCTTCATCAAATCCGTCTCCAAGCTCTCTATATACTATATTTGAAAGTCTCTCTAAAGTTTTAATAAAATCTTTATGCATGTTTACTTAAAGTTTGTTTACAAATGAATTATAAAGATTATTTTCATTTTGTAACATATTAATATATACGTTTATAGGTATTGAATTTCATAAGTTATTTATATTCTCTGAAATTAAAAATTTTTTTAATAAATTGAATATATTTTCCCTTGTTTTTACAAATACATTTTTTAATTGAACATCATTTAATGCATCATTATCAGGATCTTCATTTGGCCAATGAAAAACTTTGGTCGCATTAGGGACTGCGGGGCAAACTTCTTCAGCACATAAGGTTATTACATAGTTTAAGTTATTAAGAAAATCGCTCTCTAAAGCATCAATAGACTTTGTTTTACTATTTGAGATATCTATTCCTATCTCATCTAAACACGAAA
This sequence comes from uncultured SAR86 cluster bacterium, assembly GCA_902586925.1. Lineage (GTDB taxonomy): Bacteria > Pseudomonadota > Gammaproteobacteria > Magnimaribacterales > D2472 > SAR86A. Next base: position 31,375 of record CACIJE010000001.1, read on the forward strand.
TAGCATGTGGATGAACTTTATCAGAAGGATTAGAGCCAGCACTAACAATTTCAAATGATTTGGGTAGCATGTCCTTTGCTAATCCCTCGGCAATTTGACTTCTTGCAGAATTTCCAACACATAAAAAAAGTATATTCATTGATCAAAATTGTAGATTTTTAAATATAAGGTTATCTTATATCCTTTATAAATAATTTTAAAAGTGATTAATAAAATTAGTATACAAAATATGTTGAGTGGTCTCGAAGGCAAGCTTGGAGAAGATGACTATACTGAACCTCTAGAAATCCTAATAAATTCTGCCAACAAAAATAATGAATTCAATTTTTTTGGGTCAATTGCTTTTAAAAATCAATTAAAAGATCGTTTAAAAATGAGAAGCAAGCTTTATAGTTTTGTTAAAGATAAAGAATTGTGCTCTCCTGCTAATCCAGTTTTTGTAACTGGACTTCCTAGATCTGGTACAACATTTCTTTTTAATTTATTAGCGTTAGATGATAGTCATAGATCACCAAGATATTGGGAAATAATGTCTCTAATGCCATTGGTTAAAAATAATTGGGATATTAAAAGAAGAGAATGGAAGATAAACGCAGAATTGAAATTTGCTAGAACTATTATTCCTAAATTAAGGAATATGCACCACATAAGAGCTAATTCTCCTGAAGAATGTGAACTATTAGCTACGATAAATGTAAGAAGTTTTGTATACATGTGTATGGCAAATGTACCTGAGTATGTGGAATATTTAAAAGATTGTAGTTTTGAGTCTGTATTCAAATGGCATAAAAGATTCTTTCAAGTACTTGAAATTAACGGTAGGCCAAAAAGATGGCTATTAAAAGATCCAAGCCATATAGGTCACATCCCAGAAATACTATCTACCTATCCAAATGCAAAATTTATTAATATTCACAGAGACCCAATGGAGTCGATTGCATCCTTTTGTAGTCTTGCAAAAAATATAAGAACTGCATTTTCAAAAAATGTTAATCCTATGGAAATTGGAAATGTTATTTTAGATTTTTGGCAACATAGCCTTCAAAAAGGCATTCAGGCTAAAGAAAATCTTTCCTCAGATCAAATTATCGATATCAGCTATAGCAGCTTTGTAGATGATCCTTTAAATATTTTGAAAGATATATACCAAAACTTTGAATTTGATATGGATATTGTGACTGAAAATAAAATAAAAAATTATCTAATAAACCAAAATAAATTAAAAAAAGAAAAACATTCATATTCCATAGAAGAATTTGGATTAAGCGAAGACACAGTTAAAAATCATTTTAAAAACTACATCATGAACTATGAGTTTTGATGATAAAATTAACATACATATCTAAGGCGTATCATTGAAAACTAGAAACTTTAAAATCTATATACCACTTTTAATAGCTTTAGCCTCGTGTATGGATGTTATTGAAAATGATGAAGCTAACAATCTTATGGAGAAGAAAATGACACAAGTAACAATAAAAACATCTGTTGGAGACATTCAACTTGAGCTAAATGACGAAAAAGCACCCATAACAGTTGAAAATTTTAAAATTATCGCCTCCAGTGGTTACTATGAAGGAACAATATTTCATAGAGTTATAAATGATTTCATGATTCAAGGCGGTGGATTAACTGCTGATATGAATAATAAGCCTAGTGGAACTGGTCCTATACAAAATGAAGCTAATAATGGATTGCCAAATAACAGAGGTACTATTGCAATGGCCAGAACGATGGATCCACACTCAGCTACAAGTCAGTTCTTTATTAATCACAAGGACAATGCATTTCTAAATCATACTGGTGAGACATCTCAAGGATGGGGATATGCTGTATTTGGTATGGTTACTGAAGGTATGGATGTTGTTGATCAAATAGCAGAAGTGGCAACTGGATCTTCTGGAGCTTATCAAGACGTTCCTGAAGAAGTGATAACTATTGAGTCAGTTACTATCTCTGAATGACATCCTTTTTTATATCGGACATACATTTAAGCGAAAGTAATAATAAACTATCTTCTGCTTTCATAAATTTTCTTAAAGATTCTAAAGAATCTTGCTCACAACTTTTTATTCTTGGAGACTTATTTGAAGTTTGGATTGGTGATGATTATGAAACAAGTTTTATAAACGACATAAAATCTGAACTTTTAAAATTTACAACTAACGGACCGGATACTTTTCTCATGCATGGCAATAGAGATTTTTTAATAAGTGAGAAATTTTTGACTGATACTGGTATTAAACTTCTTCCCGATCCATTTGAAATAACTATGCATAATAAAAAAGTTCTCTTAAGTCACGGAGACTTCTTGTGTACTGATGATGTTGATTACATTAATTTTAGAAATCAGGTTAGAGATAAAGCTTGGCAAGATAATTTTCTGAGTAAGTCAATTGAAGAAAGAAGTGAAATTGCATCAAAACTAAGAAGTGATAGCAATGATGCAACCCAAGATAAATCCTCAGAAATCACCGATGTTAACGAGTCATCGGTCAAAAAAATTATTGACGATTACTCTCCTGACATATTTATTCATGGTCATACTCACAGACCTAATATTCATGAATATACATCCTCAAAACGTATTGTTCTTGGCGATTGGAGTGACTTTGGTTGGTATCTACATCTTGACGATAAGTCATACAATTTAGAAAAATTTTCTATTACTTAATTAAGTACTTTACAAATATTAAGATTTAAATATACTGTATATATATACAGTATTAACCCATGAAAGTTGACTATATCGGAAAAATTTCTGAAGAAAATCTGCCGGCAATATTTGTGCCCTATTTTCTTGAATCAGTCCATGCCGGATTCCCCAGTCCGGCAAGTGACTATATTGAAAGTCCTATAGATTTAAATAAGCACCTAATAAAAAATGGTGCTGCAACTTTTCTGGTTAGAGCACAAGGACAATCTATGGTTGGTTCTGGTATTACTGATCAAGCAGTCTTAATAGTCGATAGAAGTATAAAACCGTCACATAACAGTATTGTGGTTGCAACAATAGACGGCGAATTTGTGTGTAAAAGATTAAAGCTCAAACCAAGAATGTGTTTAATGCCTGAGAATCCTGAGTATCCTCCTATCTTCATTAATAACGGACAAGAATTAGAGATAGTAGGAACTGTAACAGCAGCAATTAATAAATTCTAATGGCTTTTGCTCTTGTCGACTGTGAAAGTTTTTATGCCTCATGTGAAAGAATTTTTCGTCCAGACCTAAAAAATGTTCCTATTGTTGTACTTTCTAACAATGATGGTTGTGTTATAGCAAGAAGTGCAGAGGCAAAAAGGATGGGAGTCGCAATGGGCATTCCATGGTTTAAGGTTAGAGAATCTTTTCTTAAACAAAATGGAAAAGTGTTTTCATCAAATTTTACATTTTACGGAGATATATCTGCCAGAGTAATGAATATTCTTGAGGGATTTGTTCCAAGGGTTGAAATATATAGTATCGATGAGGCCTTTTTAGACTTAGATACTTTGAAGCAAAACTATAATCTGTATGATTTCGGTTGTCATATAAGATCTTTGGTGAGGCAATGGACAGGAATCCCAGTTCGGATAGGAATAGCTCCAAATAAAACTTTAAGCAAAATTGCTATAAACGAAATCAAAAGAAAAAATATACCAACATCTGTGATTCATTTATCAGATGAAATAAAGATTAAGACTGCATTAAGACATGCTCCAGTAGGCAAGGTATGGGGAGTTGGAAGAAGACTAAACGAGCATCTAAATAATGCTGGTATCAATACAGCACTAGACCTTGCGAATGTTAGTCCACAAAATATTAGAAAAAAATTTAGTATCGTTTTAGAGAGGACTGTAAGAGAGCTAAGAGGAGAAAGATGTCTTAATATCGAAGATGATATTTCATCAAAAAAACAAATTGTTGTAAGTAGAAGTTTTGGTGAGAGAGTATCTAACCTAGAAACATTAAAACCTATAGTCAGTAATTTTGCTGTTAGGGCAGCAGAAAAGTTAAGAAGTGAAAAACAAAAATGTTCTCAAGTTTCTGTTTATGTAAGAACTAGTCCCTTTAACAAAAATAAACCTCAGCACTCAGATCTAAAAACAATTGGGCTTCTTACTCCTACAAATGATACTAGAGCGATTCTTACAGCAGCTAAAAAAGGTTTATTGCCTATCTTTAGATCTGGCTACGATTATGCAAAAGCAGGAATAGTCTTGAATAAATTCACTAATGAGCATATAAAACAATATTCTTTATTTAAAGACCCTAACGATCCCAAACAAGATACAAAATTGATGAAGTATCTTGATCAAATGAATGCCTACGAAACCCAGATTTACTATGCATCTCAAAATACAAAAAAATGGTCTCCAATGAAACAAAATATGACTTCTCCGAAATATACAACTAGTTGGCACGACCTTCCAAAGGTAAATTAAATGGTAAAAAAATTAAATAAATATCGAGCTTTGAGGGCTAGTATGATCATGCCTACAAAATGGCACAAAAAAAATTCAGAATATACCAAAATATTCCTACAAATAACTGATATTCGTCTTATGCTAAATGAATTAAAAAGTAGATTAGAGTTAAGTTCTCTTAGGTTAAAAATTGCAATACGCTTTCATAACTCAAAACAAAAAAGAGCTGAGTTAAAATTTCAACAAAGAATTTTAAATGAGCACTTAAATCAAGTTGATAAATTATTAGCAAGAAATCATAATTTGCAAAAATGGGCTTATGAAAAGGAGTATGGAGAAAGTTATTTTGATTACGATTATTTCAATTAAGAATTTTCCCAATAAGAAAGTGTTTTCAGATTAATTTTCGATTTATGAGTTTCGTCAATAAGTTTAATCAATGATTCGTAAAATAGATCTGCTTCGTCATCTGAAACTAGCAATCTCAATGATTTAATAATTCTAGTTATTCTGAGATAGTTATGATCATGTTTTCTTTTCCAATGAGAGTTTCTAGCCAAAAATAAAAGAAACCATTTTGATGACTTGACAATATTCTCTTTCACTAATTTGTTAGCTTTTAAGCTAAAAATAGCTTCATGGGAATCGAGATATATTCCATTGGAAACTGCGTTGCTCTTTTCATCAAGCGGAAATAAGAGTTGGATAAAATCATGAGTATGTTCAATTTGCTCATCAGAATAATTCCAAATATCTTGAAGAAACCTATTTTTAAAATCTGGTTCTTTATTGGATAAAAATTTTTCAATATTCATACCAAAAAGATTATAGTCCAATAGATTAGACTCTTACGTCCTCAACATCAGATTCATTTAATGGATATTCACTGAAACATATTCTTTCAGATTGTTTCATAGCATTTCGCATACCTTTTGTATTGAAAATCATGTCATCAAGTTCAATATCTTGTGCAAACTTTATCTTTATGATTTCAGCATATCTAAGAGATGGATAATATTTTGGTTTTAGGAGGTAATCTCCATCGTCAAATATATTTTTAACTTCAAATACAACTTTCTTAGGCTTGTAGTCATCTACTGTAATAACAGCTTCAATTTTGTCTCCAAGATTATAATTTGTTGCATTAGATGGAGTTGTTATTATGGGATCTGTACATATACAAAATGGTCTGTCCATTTCAATAAAAAAAGTAGATTGATGGTTATCTGATGTTTTCTGAAGAACTAGTGTTTCTTGACCCCATGAGGTAATACCCCAATTGTCTATTGTTCTTAATTCAATGTCGGCAGAGAGGAATGAAGATGAGACTGCAATAAGAAGAATATGTTTTCGATATGATCGATCTTGGTTCCCTGAAAAAGGACCGTAATGAACCATATCATTATCAAGGATAATCTCATCTTCAAATTTGTGTAGATTTTTCTTTTTCGCAGATAATTTTTTGATAGTAAAAAATAGGCCCGTTAATAATAATGCCACTAAACTGAAGCCAATAAATTCTTCCATTCTGTTCTCCTATATGAATTGTTTATATATCTATAACGTGGCAGAAAAGAATTTGTTACAAATTAATTTAGCAAGCACAAAAGATATGTCTTTTTACTTCATCAATTACATAGCTCTTATCAAGATTTTCAATTAAAGATAAATCTACAAAAAAAGTTTCATCTTGTTTAGGCTGATTAATATCATTATTTATAAAATTTTTTTTATTAGCTTCATAGACTGCATACATAATTTCATATCTATCAAGTCCAATTTGTTTTGCTAGCTCAGAAGATGGTCCCCATAAACCATTAGCCATATCTTCACCAGAGATAAATAATGGTTCATCCTCTTCGATCATTAAAGTTTGAGTTTCATTTAATGCAATTTCTTTAGTTTCAGAAATATCTAATGATGAGTTAAAGATAACAAAGCCTATGGCTGCCATACTTGCTGCAATAGCTAAACCTACAAAAGGTTTAAAATTAATTGCTAAGACTTTAGAGGGTTTATTAAACTGCTCATCAATATATGCATCTATCTTATTACTTAGTTCTTTGGACTTATCTCCTCCAAAGAAATCTTTAATAGCTGATTCAGAGACTAAAATGCTTTCGTAAAAGCTTCTTGTTTCCTCTGAACTATGAACTAGCTCTTTTAGTTCAGGTGAATTATCTAATGTTGCGCCATCATCCATTAAGTTGATAATTTTTATTTGCATTTCTTCATTCATAATTTTTTCCCCATGCAATTAGCAAGACGTATCCTTGCTCTACTTGCTTTTACTCTTAAATTTGCCATGCTTATGTTTTCGACAACTTCTTGAATCTCTTCATAACTGTTACCAGCACCTAGCATGGCAAGGATTGTTTTATCTGTTTCATCAAACTTTTCGAGACAGCTCAACAGCTCTTGATACATAACTGATTGCTCTTGGAAACCATCATTTGTAATTGGAATATCATTCGCTTCAATGGATATCATTCTTTTCTCTTTGCGATAGTTATCAATAAAGTTATTTTTTAAAATCCTTTTTGCGTATGACATCGGTTGATCAGAATCCATTAACTTAGCTTTATTATTCATTAATTTTAAAATAGTAGTTTGAATTAAATCTTGAGCATCATCGTAATTATTACTGGAAAGGGACATGGCATAACCCTCAAGTTTTTTACTAAGATATGTAATTAATTCCTTAAACGGCATTTCAATTCTATTCTTACATACTTTTTTTTTAGATTGTTTAATAACAATAGCATTATTAGGCCTAGTCTCAGCCATAGAATTGATTAAGGATACTGTCTCCATATTTTAAAATATTTACTTATTTCATTTACTAAACGGTGCAGGATTGAAAATGTTACAAATATTTAAGACAAATCTATTGCAAAATCCTTTAAAACTTCCATTTCTATGATTTTTAGAGCTTTTTTATTTGTTCTTTTGAGATAAATCTTTGGCGCAAAACCGCATTCGTATGCCTCTTTCCACCTTTCAGCACAAAGACACCAAGAATCACCCTCTTTTAGCCCAGGAAAATTAAATTCTGGCCTCGGAGTAGACAAATCATTACCTCTACTTTTAGAAAAATCTAAAAATTCCTCAGTTAATAGTGCGCACACAGCATGAATGCCTCGGTCAAGATCATCTGTATGGCAAAAACCATCTCTAAAAAATCCAGTGACAGGATTGGAGCAACATTCTTCTATAACTTCGTCAAAAACATTAGTCTGTTTCATTTTTATCTAATTCCTTTTTGTATTTTTCATAATCTTCCCAGTCATGAGGAGTTCCGACATTTTGAATGCCTTTCATTGCACGAAATAAACTTTTAGTTCTAAGCGCAGTTGAATCTTCTTCTTTCCCAAAAATTTTATTCCATCCAGATTGAAATGATTTAAAAAAGTTTTTTCTGTTTTTCATGTTTTCTTAGATTCAAATTCACAAGACATTTTTGCAATAACTTCACCTTCAACTCTTAAATTAACTTTAGCTCTTCCTTCCATTGTTCCAGTGACTGTGCATTGTTCGATACTTTCTTCAACAATCATTCGAACAATTTGTTTTAGTTCGTCTATTGATAATTCGCTAACTTTTCTCTCATCCGTGTCTTCGGTAGAAAACAAAAATGTTGAACTTAAAAAGACTAGTAATAATAATTTCATATTGGTCCTCATAAAAATATTAAATGTATAATTAGTTTCATTGTATAAACTAAATAGAAAAAAATGAATGAATCTAAAATACTTTTTAATGAAAAATGTAGGGTATGTAATTTTGAGATTAAGCACTATAAAAAAAGATCAAAATTAAATTTTGTGGATTGTAGTGAAATGGAAGATAAGTATTTAAAAAGATTGCATGTGGTCTTTGATAATGGTGATGAAATTTCTGGTGTGGATGCTTTCATATATGTTTGGGAAAGAACAAATGGTTATGCATGGATTGCAAAAATCATTAAGTTGCCGATCGTATACTTTTTGTCAAAAATTGCTTACTCAATTATAGCTTTTATATTGTTTTACAAATATAAAATACTAGGTAAATGAGAATGATAATCATATTGATTATCATTAAAAAAATACCTAATATCAGTAGTTTACAATCAATTTAATATTACTATAATAGTATTAAATTTACAATTACATGGAGTTACTTCTGATGGACAATAATGAAATTAATGCTGAAGAGGTTTGTGATATTCTGAATGAGATTATGGAGTATGAGCTAGCTGGTGTTGTTAGGTATACTCACTCTTCTATGATGGTAAGCGGACCCTATAGGTTACCGATAGTTACATTTTTAAAAGAGCAAGCAGAAGAGTCTTTATTGCATGCTCAACTTGCTGGTGAAAAAATAGCAGGCTTAGATGGTCACCCAAGTCAAAAGATAGCAAAAATAGAGGAAACAAACAGACATACTATCAAGGATATTCTTGAGGAAAGTTTAGAGCATGAACTCTTTGCATTGGGACTATATAAAAAACTTTTAAGTTGTGTCGAAGATAAATCAGTATATTTGGAAGAATATGCAAGAGCTCAAATTGGTGAAGAAGAGCAACACTCTTTAGAGCTAAAAATAATGCTTAAAGATTTTAGTTAGCTTTTAAAATATCTTTGATGATGAGCTTCCGACAGTTCAAGTAGTTCTGTATTAATTTCATCTTTAATAACTTTGGGATCAAAACTTATCAAACTTTGAATACCATAATTCTTTAATTCGAATTCTTGAGAACCAGCTGCTCTAAATAAATCAAATATCCAGGTCAGTGGCTCTAATGAATGATTAAAGTTAATTGCTTTTTCCTCCAACTTAGAAGCGAAAAGTTCTGAATCAAAAATCTTAAATCTATTTTGTAAAATTTTAATTTTAAATTGTTCTAGTCGACCATTGATAATTTCTCTTTCATTTTCTGAATATTTTGGCCAATTAATTATTTCGTGAGCAAAACGTTTACAACCCTTACATACCTCATCACCAAATGTAGTAGTACAAATTCCTAGACAAGGTGTTGAGGAACGTTTTTTTTGTAATTTAGGCATATGAGAAAATAATAACCGATTTTTAATTAAAATTATTGTTAATTTTCCTTATTTAGTGGCTATCTTGAGCTATAAGAGTAAAATATTGCCATCGGAGACCAGACGATGTTAGAAGAATATAAAAAACACGTTGCAGAAAGGGCAAAATTAAACATTCCGCCCTTGCCTCTGAGTGCAGATCAGTCTTCAGAATTAGTTAATCTCTTAAAAAATGATCACGAAGAAGCAGATTATTTATTAAATCTTTTTAAAGAAAGAATTCCAGCAGGTGTTGATCAAGCTGCATATGTGAAGGCAGCTTTTCTAACAGATATAACAACAGGAAAGACTGAAAGTCCTCATATTTCCAAGGTAGATGCTATAAAAGTTTTAGGCACCATGTTAGGTGGATACAATATTCAACCTCTTATTAATTGTCTTAAAGATGAAGAGTTAGCTAGTGAGGCTTCGAAAGTTTTAAGTAAAACACTTTTAATTTTTGATGCGTTTAATGAGATATTTGAATTATCAAAAGAAAATAGTCATGCAAAGAAAGTAATTGAAGAATGGGCTAATGGTTCATGGTTTACTGAAAAAGAAGATATCAAAGAACAAATTAAACTAACTGTTTTCAAAGTTACCGGAGAAATTAACACTGATGATCTCTCACCTGCTCCAGATGCATGGTCTCGTCCAGATATCCCACTTCATGCACTAGCTATGTTTAAAATGCCAAGAACTGGACTTGATGATCCACTTGGAACAATTGAAAAGCTTAAAGAAAAAGGAAACCCACTAGTATTTGTTGGAGATGTGGTTGGGACTGGTTCGTCACGAAAATCTGCTACAAATTCTGTTTTATGGCATATGGGTGATGAAATTCCTTTCATACCGAATAAAAAAGAAGGTGGATATTGCTTTGGTGGAAAAATTGCGCCAATTTTTTTTAATACACTTGAAGATTCTGGAGCATTTCCAATTGAAATGAATGTTTCAAAAATGATTACTGGACAGGAAATCATCTTAGAACCATATAAAGGGAGAGTGATTGATGCAAATTCTTTAGAGGTACTCTCAGAATTTAAACTTAAAACAGATGTTCTATTAGATGAGGTAAGAGCCAATGGTCGAATACCTTTGATCATTGGAAGACAATTAACCGATAAAAGTAGAGAAGCTCTTGGGCTGGATACCTCAAAAGTTTTTAGAAGACCTGATTCAAGTGATAATAGTGATGCTGGATTCACTCTAGCACAGAAAATGGTTGGTAAGGCGTGTGGGGTTGAAGGAGTTAGACCATGCACATATTGTGAACCAAGAATGACAACAGTTGGTTCTCAAGATACAACAGGCCCAATGACTAGGGATGAACTTAAAGAACTTGCTTGTTTAGGTTTCTCAGCTGATCTTGTGATGCAGTCTTTTTGTCATACTGCAGCATATCCAAAACCAGTTGATATAGAGACTCAGCATAATCTTCCAGACTTTATAATGAATCGAGGCGGAGTCTCACTAAGACCTGGGGACGGCATAATACACTCCTGGATGAATAGAATGTTGCTTCCAGATACAGTTGGCACCGGTGGTGATAGTCATACAAGGTTTCCTATAGGTATTAGTTTTCCAGCTGGATCGGGACTTGTGGCTTTTGCAGCAACACTTGGGGTAATGCCTTTGGATATGCCAGAGTCTGTGTTAGTAAAATTTAAAGGAGAAATGCAACCAGGCATTACATTAAGAGATTTAGTAAATGCCATACCATATGCTGCACTTCAAAGAGGATTATTAACAATCGATAAAGATGGTAAAAAAAATGTCTTCTCTGGAAGATGCCTAGAAATTGAAGGTCTGCCAAATATGAAGGTCGAGCAAGCTTTTGAATTATCAGATGCCTCTGCTGAAAGATCTGCATCGGGTTGTACTGTTAAGCTCAATAAAGAACCTATACTAGAATATCTTCAATCAAACATTGTGATGCTTAGATGGATGATTGCGAGTGGTTATGGTGATCCAAAAACTCTTGAAAGAAGAGCTCAATCAATGGAGGAATGGATTCTTAATCCAAAGCTTCTTGAGGCGGATGATAATGCTGAATATGCAGAAGTAATTGAAATTGATCTAAACGAGATTAAAGAGCCCCTTCTTGCGTGTCCTAATGATCCTGATGATATTAAACCTCTCTCAGAAGTTGCCAACACTAAAATACAAGAAGTTTTTATTGGATCTTGTATGACAAACATAGGTCATTTTAGGGCTGCAGGAACTTTACTTGAAAAATACAAAAATATTAAGGCAAGACTTTGGGTGGTTCCACCAACAAAAATGGATGAAAAGCAGCTTATTGAAGAAGGTATATATAATATCTTTGGTGTCTCAGGTGCAAGAACTGAAGTACCAGGTTGTTCATTATGCATGGGGAATCAGGCAAGAGTTTTAGCAAACTCTACAGTTGTGTCAACCTCAACTAGAAACTTTCCAAATCGCTTAGGTGATGGAGCAAATGTCTTTTTAGCTTCCGCTGAATTATCTGCGATTTGTGCAGTATTAGGAAGGATACCTACAGAAGATGAATATCATAAATATATGAATGATATTAATCCATTGTCTGATGAAATTTATAGATACTTAAACTTTAATGAAATTGATACCTATGTTGAAAGTGCAAATAATGCTTCAATTCCAGCTGTTAACATTGTAAATCCAGCCTAACGCTTTGCTTTAGCTTTTTCTCTTTGCATTTTAAGTTCATCTTTTCTTGCTATCTCAAGTTCTTCAAGATAATTTTCGACCAAAGGTGTAAAGTATTTACCAGTAAAGATAGATGTTTCAAATTCTTTTATGCCTGGATTTCCCTCTTGAACTGATTCAATGAGATCATCAAGAGTCTGATAAATTAACCAATCTGCATTAATTGCAGCTGCAACCTCATCATGTGACTTGTTAGAAGCTATTAATTCAGAGGTAGCAGGCATATCGATTCCATATAAATTTTGATATTTAATCGCTGGTGCTGCTGATGCAAAGTAAACATTTTTAGCTCCTGCCTCTCTGGCCATTTGAATTATTTTTTTACTTGTTGTTCCTCTGACAATTGAATCATCAACCAATAAAACATTTTTACCTTCGAATTCTAAATCTAAGATGTTCAACTTCCTTCTAACTGATTTTTTTCTCTCCTCTTGATAAGGCATGATAAACGTTCTTCCAATATATCGGTTCTTTACAAAACCTTCCCTATAAGAGACATCTAAATCAACCGCCAATTGATGAGCTGCGGTAACAGAGCTATCTGGTATTGGTATAACTACATCTATATCGTGATCGGGTCTTGATTCCTTTATTTGTTTTGCTAACTTAGTGCCCATTCTCATTCTGGCTTTATAAACTGATATTTCATCAATCTTAGAGTCTGGTCTTGAAAAATACACGTATTCAAATATACATGGTCTTTTTTCAGGATTCTCTGAGCATTGTTGAGAAAATAGTTTTCCATTTTTATCTATGAAAATAGCTTCACCAGGATCTACATCTCTAAGTTTTTGAAATCCAAGAGGTGTAAAAAGAGCATCTTCTGAAGAAATAATATACTCATCTCTTGTTTTAGCTTTTCTGACACCAATTGAAAGTGGTCTTATTCCATTATTATCCCTAAAAGCTAACATTCCATATCCTGATATTAATGCTAAAACTGCATAGGCTCCATCACATCTTATATGGGTTTTTGTAACAGCTTTAAATATATGTTCCGCAGTTGGATAAATTTCTCTTTGTTTGCCAAGCTCGTGTGCAAATATGTTTAAGAGAACTTCAGAGTCACTATCTGTTTGTAAGTGCCTCATTTCAGCATGAAAAAGTTCGTTAGCAAGCTGTTTTGAATTTGTTAGATTTCCATTATGTGCAAGGCTTATTCCGTATGGTGAGTTTACATACATTGGTTGAGCAAATTCTTTACCAGCACCTCCAGCAGTAGGATATCTAACGTGCCCTATTCCATAATTTCCAACCAATTGTTCCATATGTCTTTGTTGAAAAACATCCCGAACATAACCCATTGATTTTCTAGAATTTAATTGATCTTCGTTGTTACAAACAGAAATCCCTGCAGCATCTTGACCTCTATGCTGAAGCATTAGGAGAGAATCATATATTTCAGCCGCTACGTTTGTTTCAGCTGAAATTCCAACTATTCCACACATTAAGAGTCCCCATCTTTTGTGTTTTCGTTAATCGCTTCTGGAATAACTTCTTGCTTTAAAGGTTCAATTATTTCCAGGGCTTCCTCTACAACATTTCTATTATCTATCAAATCTCTGAAATATGCTTCTATTTGTGGAGCATATTTTTGAATTATTGGCGTAATTTTTGAATTATTTATGACATCTGTTGTCTTAAGTCCAGATGGGAGAATTAAAAATATTACAAACAAAACAATAAGTCCTCTTATCAATCCAAATATAACGCCTAAAAACCTATCAAAACCTGATGCACCAGACCATTTAATAAGTTTACTTACGAATTTTATTATTATTCCACCCAAAAAAATAAAAACTACGAATACAACTATGTAGGATATGATTTTTGAAATTTCCTGATTTCCAATAAACTCATTTATTTTTGGTGTAGCTAAATATTCAAGACTTATAGCTGCAACAAATGCTGCTAACCAAAGAAATAATGATAAAAATTCTTTTGTAAAACCACGAGATAAGGAGATAATCCCTGAGGCAATTAATACAATTAATATAAACCAATCAGCGAGATTTAATCCTAAAGCTTCCATCTTGAAATTTCCCCATTTTCGGATTCAGATAGCAATTGAATTGATTCCATATTAGTAACGATATCATCTTCTGATAAAAAAGGTCCAACGTATATTGCAAATAAATCTCTATCGTCTCCAAAAGCCTCAACAAATGAGGGGTAGCCTCCATCGGTTATTTTTTTACTTAATTTAATTGCATTTTTTTCAGATGACAAAATATGAGCTCTATAGACGAAGAAATCAAAATCAGATTCTTTAAATTCCTTAAAGTCAGATAAGTTTTGTTTAGGTGACGGCACTATCTCATCTAAAACGTCATCTTTATCAATGTTTATAGGTTTTGGATAAAAAGTAATAATAAATATAGATAGGGTGCCTATTAAAAATGATAAGCCAATGAATCTTTCAACAGACATTAAAATTTATATTTTTTTTTCAACGAATCAATTTTATTTGAAACTGGAACTGCCTTGTTTTTAAAAAAATTCTCATGATTTTCTTCAACAACTTTTAAATCATATAAATAATTTGCCATAACTCCAAAAGACTGCATCATTCCCTTTTCAGATGTATCTGCATTTAAGTTTATTTTCTCTAAGCTTGCTCCATTACCAATATGAAATCTACTGACTGGATCGTTTGGCATTCCATCATTTCTTTCAGATTTTGTAAGATACTTCACAGCATTTTTCATCAACTCTTCATCACCACAATTTTTTTCAGAACATCGCTCAAAGGATATTGGTGAATACTCCTCCATCCACTTCATAAAACCAGGTAAAGGCGATAACGTCATAAATTGATTTAAATCTGGTAGCTCTCTTTTAAGATTACTTGCAACTTTCTTAATTAGAAAGTTGCCAAAAGAAATTCCAAGTAATCCGTTATGGCAATTTGAAATTGAATAAAAAATTGCTGTATTTGCATCTTCAATATCTATTTCTTCTCTTTCAAGTTTAATAATATTCTGAATTGATTCTGGTAACCCAGTTGTTAACGCAACTTCAACAAATATTAATGGATCATTTGGTATAAGAGGATGAAAAAAAGCAAAACACTGTCTGTCTGTAGGAGCAAGTCTTGCCCTGAGGTCATCCCAGGAATTTATTTGATGAACAGCTTCGTATTCGATTATTTTTTCAAGAATATTTGCTGGTGTCTCCCAATCAATTTTTTCCAAAACCAAGAAAGAAGGATTAAACCAATACTTAAATAATTTAAGCAGGCCTGAGTCAAATGCTTTTAACTCTGGCTTATTCATTGCTCTTATTTTTTCTCTTAATTTTACAAGCCTATAAGTTCCATTGGATGTTGAATTTAATCTTCTAAATAACTCAATCCACAGTGGTTCAGATGAAATTCTTATTTTTTGTAAATTTTTATCATTTTTTTCACTTGAGTAATTCTTTACATCTTTTGTAAGTTTTTTTGTGTCAATATCGTAATTTGATAACAAATGATTTAGGAATTTATATAAAGATTTATCGTCTAGCTTCTCTATCAAATTTAATAAATGTTCAGAATAAACTAGTGACGATACTTCACCGGTTGTTGACATAACAGAATCGACGGCTTTATTAATATTTTTATGAAGCTTACCAAAACTTTTTGAACGCAAACGGTTTAAACGACGAGTACCTTTCATTACACTTGATAAAATATTTTGAAATAAGCTCATGAAATTGCCTTTTTGATTTCGCTAATATAACTACCTATTCTATCAAATTCTTTTGAACTAGATTCTTCTTCAATCATTTTTACAATTGAAGATCCTATAATTACCCCATCAGAGCAGTCAGACAATAATCTAGCATCTTCTGCAGATTTAATACCAAAACCTGCTAAAGTTGGAACTGTTGCATGTTTTTTAATCTCTTCAATATTGCTATTTATTTCATTAACATCTAAATTAGAAGCTCCTGTAACACCTCTTAAAGTAACGTAATAAACAAATCCCGAGCTATTCTTTGCAATAGATTCAACCCTATCTTTCTTTGTTGTAGGTGAAATTAAAGAAATTGTATTTATATTAGAATTATAAACTCCGTAGTCCTTGAGGTTTAATTCTCCAGGGATATCAACAACTAATACTGAATCTATAACATTATTTTGATTGTCTTCAATTAGCTTTTTATTGAAAATAAAAGTGTTTAGATATCCCATTAGTACTAATGGCGTCTCATCATCATATTTTCTGTAGTTTTTAACCATCTCATAAATTTTTTGTAAAGAAATATTATTATCTAATGCCCTATCATGTGCTCTCTGAATGATTGGTCCTTCTGCAATAGGGTCTGTAAATGGTACACCGATTTCAATAACATCTACGCCAGCTTCGACAAAAATCTTCATAAGATCTAGGGTAGAATCCAAATCAGGATCACCCGCGACAAGATATGCCACTAAAGCTTTTTTATTATTTTTTTTTAAGTTATTGAGGGTCTTTGTAAGTCTATTCAAATCTTTATTCCATCAATTTCTGCAACAGTATTAATGTCCTTATCACCTCTTCCAGAAACATTAACAATTATATTTGCATCTTCATCAAATTCTTTCATCAAAGTATCTAAATAAGCAAAAGCATGGGCTGTTTCAAGAGCCGGTATTATTCCTTCTAATTCTGATACCTCATGAAATGCTTTTAACGCTGCTTCATCGCTTACTGCAACATACTCTGCTCTTCCTGAATCTTTTAACCAGGAATGTTCTGGACCAACACCTGGATAATCTAGACCAGCAGAGACAGATTTTGTTCCCTTCACTTGACCACCTTCGTCTTGCATCAGATAACTGAGAGCTCCGTGAAGGACACCTGGTGTTCCATCATTTAATGGTGCTGCATGTTCTCCTGTTTCAACACCTTCTCCTCCAGCTTCAACTCCAATTAATCTAGTTTCGTTAAATTTTATAAAAGGATAGAAGGCACCCATAGCATTTGATCCTCCGCCTACACATGCAACAATTGCATCTGGCATTGATTGAAACATTTCTTTTGACTGCGTTATCAATTCCTCTCCAACA
Source organism: uncultured SAR86 cluster bacterium (assembly GCA_902586925.1). GTDB lineage: Bacteria > Pseudomonadota > Gammaproteobacteria > Magnimaribacterales > D2472 > SAR86A. The sequence goes on from CACIJE010000001.1 coordinate 48,591, forward strand.
ACAGAGTTAAAATCTCTGACAATCATTGGATATGGATGTGGCCCAGTAACGCTTCCTATGATGTAATAAGTATCATCAACGTTAGTAACCCAATCTCTTAAAGCTTCATTTAATGCATCTTTTAAAGTAGCAGAGCCTGAATCGACCGCATGAACTTGAGCACCAAGCAGTTTTATTCTATAAACATTTAACGATTGTCTTTGTACATCCTCTGAACCCATATATATATGACACTCTAAACCCAACCTTGCTGCAACCGTAGCAGTCGCTACTCCATGTTGACCCGCACCTGTTTCAGCGATAATTCTTTTTTTTCCCATATATTTTGCTAGCAATATTTGTCCAATAGTATTATTAATTTTATGTGCTCCAGTGTGATTCAAATCCTCTCTTTTCAACCAAATAGATCCTGTTCCATAAAGATTAGTCAATCTTTCCGCAAAATATAATGGTGAGGGTCTTCCAACAAACTCAGAAAGGTCCTTATAGAATTGATTTTTAAACTCAGCGTCATCTTTTAGTTTTTCGTAAGTAGTTTCAAGTTCCTCAAGAGCATACATAAGCGTCTCTGGAACAAACTTACCGCCATATTCGCCAAAAAAACCATTTTTATCTGGTAAATTGTTATTATTTGCTTTCATATACTAAATTTTATTCAATATTTCTTTAACCAAATCTAAGCTTTTAACTCCTGGAGAAGATTCAACGCCTGAATTTATATCTAGGCACCAAGGTTTTATATCTATAGCATTATCAACATTTTCAGAATTAATTCCACCAGAGAGAATCATTTTAATATCTAAATCTTTTACACTATTCAAAAGATTCCAATCAAAAGGAACTCCGGTCCCTCCCGGCTTGCCCCTCTCATAATTTTCAAATAAAATTCCGGAAGCATCAGGATAATGAGATATTTTGTCAAAGTTAATATTATTATTTATTCTAAAAACTTTCCAAAAGTCTTTTTCAAATGAATTACAAAACTCGTTAGACTCATTTCCATGAAATTGTAGGATAGGATCTTCAAAGTATGAAGATGTTTCCTCTATATAACTTCGATCAGCATCAACATATACACATACGGGTCTTTTATTTTTGAAGTCGAAACTTTTAACCTCTTGTAGTAGTTCGAATGAAACATTTCTTGGACTTTTTTCGTAAAAAATAAATCCTAAAAAATTAATCTGATCATATAGAACTAACTCATTAAGAATTTTTAACTGATTAATGCCACATATTTTAATTAAAGGTTTCATTATATTTTGAGCCTCTCGATAATACTTTTTTCACATGACTTAATTTTTAACTCATCTTTGTAACTTGGACCGAGGAAAAAAAGTCCACATGCTGGAGCAGTCTTGCCTGCAAAACTTCTATTTTTTTTGACAAGGATTTCTTCAATTGACAATGAATTTTCTTTTTTTGCAATATCAATCAATGTACCAACCATAATTCTTACCATATTTTGTAAAAAAGCATTTGCAACAATTGTGATTATAATAAAGTTGTTAATAGTTTTGAGGCTTACATCATTTACTGTTTTTATAACATTATTAGAATTACAATTTGAACTTCTAAATGAACTAAAGTCTTTTTTCCCTATAAATTTTTTAAGTTCTTCTTCCATAAGCACAGTATTTAATTTGTTTGTAATCCAATATGCGTGTTTCTCAAAAAAAAGTGGTTTATTATCTGAGTTATATATCAGATAAGCGTATTTTCTCTCAATAGCAGAAAATCTAGAATTAAAATCTGCAGGCACTCTAAAAATATCTTTTACTGCAATTGAGCTTGGTAAATTTGAGTTTAGTCCATTTAACCAATTTTTTTTATTTCGATCTATATTAGTTTCAAAATCACATACTTGTGACATGGCATGAACACCAGCATCCGTTCTTCCTGAATAATTTATTCTTATATCCTCTTTTGTGACTTTCTTGAGTGCATTTTCAATGCAGCCTTGAACCGTTAAAACATTCTTTTGACTTTGAAATCCTGAATATGTTGTCCCATCATACTCTACGGTAAAGCCAAGCTTCACAGCTTTTCCACTTTATCTAGAAGATTTTTTGCAGATTTTTTTATCTCATCATTTTGAGTGGTTTGAACTAAGTTATCAAGAAGAGATTTTGCATTATCTTTATCGTTCATCTCAAAATATGTAACTGCCAAATCAAACTGCTGTTGGTCTATATCATTTTTGATACTAAGATCAGGTGGTAAACTTGATAGAGAAGAACCATTATCCTCAGCCTCATCAAAATCATAGTTAATTTCTTCAGAGGATCTCATCTTTCTGACCTGTATAAAAATTAATGCCAATAAAACTCCTGATGCTAATGAAATTAAAGAAATAAAAATTAAATCAAAAATTTCAAATTGGTCTTGATTTTGTTGCGTAACCTCACCAGGCACTGCAGTGAGCTCATCAAGCATTTGATTGTCAACTGCTAATCTAATTTCTTTAGTGTTTTGTTCAATTAAACTTTTTGGATCTATTGAGTCGCTGAAATCAATTTGTTTTTTATTTTCATTATTAGGATTCATATCTTGTTTTTCGGTAACATCTTTAATAACTTTGGGTGCGGTAAGAACTAAAAGAGATTTTGAAGCTGATTTTAATCTATCAGCAAATGAATTATTCATTTCAAATATAGAGTCTCTTGCAATTTGATAAGAGATCTTTTCAATCTCAGCAAATGATGGAATTAATATATCAATATCCTTTCTAATTAAATTAATATTATCATCGATAAAAGCATCTCTGTTCCCAAGATATATTGACCACATCACTTGATAAATAGATATATTTTTATTATTTCCTTTTATTGTTTCAGCCATGCTCCAAACGGTAGTAATGTCACCACTTTTAAAAATTTCTACTGTTTTATTTTTAGATTTAGACTCTTTGATATTTTCATTATCATCATTTTTAATATTAGCTTTAATTGATGGCGTTTGTTTATTAGGTATTTGTGTGTCGGTAATGACATTTGAACTTCTAACTTTTGATGGTAAAAAAATAAAAATGTCTTTTGAAAAACTTTCTTTGATAACTATATTAAAACTAAAATAATCTTCTTGATATTCATTGGCTAGCACGATTGAAAAGGTTTGAAAATTACCAAAATTATTAATTAACGTGTACTCAATAAACGTTTCATTGATAGGATCTTTTGTTTTATATTCATTAATAACTATATCGCCATCACGAATAATCTCTTTTTCAATTCTAAATTCTATAATCCTTTGATTTTGATCGTTTACTTTAATTTTTGGTGAAGATAAAAATATATCTGCAATTAGATTGAATGAGAGTAACGTTGAAAATAAAAAGAAATATCTCAACACAACTTATTCTTCTCAACTAAACTTTCAAGAATTTGAACAGTATTTAAAGCAGCTCCCTTTCCATAAACATTATCAGCAACTATCCACATTGAAATCCAGTTTTCGTTATTTATTCTTTGAGATCTAATTCTTCCAACATAAACATCCTCAGTATCATTTGCATTCTCAAGAGGAGTTGGGTATTCAAGAGATTTTGGATTGTCTATGACGTCAATTCCAGGCGCATTACTAAGTAATTCAATTATCTGATTTCGAGAAGTTTCTTTTTTTGTTCTAAAAAATATTGCTTCAGAGTGACCATTTAATACTGGTACTCTTACGCATGTTGCCTGAACTTCAATGCTAGAATCAAGAATTTTTTTTGTCTCCCAGACAAGCTTCATTTCTTCTTTTGTAAAATCATTATCTAAAAATATATCGCACTGTGGTATTACATTGAATGCTATTTGTTTTGGATAAACCTCTTGTCTACTCGTTTTATCTTTTATTTGATTTTGTAACTCTTGCACCGCCTGTTTGCCAGTTCCTGATACTGCTTGATATGTTGCAACATTCAAAAAATCTATAACAAATTCTTTATGAATTGGGCTTATAGCCATTAAAAGCTGAGAAGTGGAACAATTAGGGTTTGCTATTAAAGATGGAGCTTGCAAATTGGTTATGTCATCTCCGTTGATCTCTGGAATTATAAGTGGTACATCTTTTTCATATCTAAATTCAGATGATAAATCTATTACATACACTCCCTTTTTTACAAAATCATTTGCATGCTCTTTTGCTACTTTTGATCCTGCAGAAAAGATTGCCAAATTAATTTTTGAATAATCAAAGTTGTCCAAATTTTCAATTTTATGAACTTTATTATTAAATGAAATTTCATCTCCTACCGAAGATGATCCTAAAGGATAAAAATCGTTTATTTCAATATTTTTGTTTTCTAATAAGGAGATGATTTTCTTACCTACCACGCCTGATGCACCAATTAATGCTAAATTTACTAAACTACTCATCTTCAATAATTTTTATAATCTTTCCTGCGACTTCTGATGTTTTTAGATATTTTTCATCAGTAGCAATATCTTTTGTTCTAAAACCCTTTTGTATAAAGGTTTTAATAGCAGCATCAATTTTATTTGATACAACTTCTTCATCCAGTGAATATTTTAATGCCATGGATAGAGATCCAATCATTGCTAGTGGATTAGCAATATCTTGGTTAGCGATATCTGGCGCACTTCCGTGACATGGCTCATACATACCTTTAAGAGAACCATCTAAAGATGCTGATGGAAGCATTCCGATAGACCCAGTGAGAGTTGCAGCAATATCAGACAGAATATCTCCAAACAGGTTGCTTGCGACAATAACATCAAATTGATTTGGATTGAGAACTAACTGCATAGCTGTATTGTCTGCAAGTTGATGAGAAAGCTCAACATCTGGATACTCTGCTGACATTTCTGTAACAATTGATCTCCAAAACTTAGATACTTCCAAAACATTTGCTTTTTCTACAGAGCATAATCTTCCACTTCTTTTTTGAGCAGATTCAAAAGCTATTTTTGCGATTCTTCTTATCTCGTCTTCATTATAAATCATGGTGTTAAAAGCATAATTTGGCGTTTCATCTTCAATAACACCTCTTGGCTCACCGAAATATATGCCTCCAGTGAGTTCTCTTACTATCAAAATATCTAATCCTTCAATAATTTTTTCTTTTATTGGTGATGCTTCCGATAATTCATTAAAAAGGAAGGCAGGTCTTAAATTTGCAAATAAATTTAATTCTTTTCTTAGTGTTAATAATGCATTTTCTGGTCTGTCATCCCAACTTAGATTATCCCACTGAGGTGCTCCGACCGCTCCAAACAAAATTGCATCAGCTTCTTTGGCTGCTTGTAACACTTCATGTGGAATTGGTGAACCTGTTTTTTCATAAGCAGTTCCTCCAACATCAAGAGTATTAATAGAAAAATTTAAATTAAACTTTTTAATTGTAAATTTTAAGATTTGCATAGCAGCATCAGTAACCTCTTGTCCAATTCCATCACCAGGCAAAACTAATATTTTCTTACTCACTTAAACACCCAGGGTTTTTCGATAGCTCGTGCTTTCTCAAAATTAAGAATTTTATTCTTTTCTTTTAAAGTTATATCAATGTCATCTAATCCATAAATAATTCGATCAACGAGATGTTGCTCAACACTAAAAAAAATTATCTTATCACCAACTTTAATTTCTTTTTTTTGGAGATCTATTGAAAGTTCAAGTGTATCTTGATGAGTTTGCTTAAATAAAAAGTCAATTTCCGTTTTATCTAACTTAATTGGTAAGAGGCCATTTTTAAAGGAGTTATTGTAAAAAATATCACCAAAAGAAGATGCAATAACTGCTTTTATTCCAAAGTCTCTTAGCGCCCAAACAGCATGTTCTCTTGAAGAACCACATCCAAAATTATCCCTAGATAACAATATTTTTGATTTGTTGTATGGCTCTTGATTGAGAATGAAATTTTCATCTATTATTCTTTCTTCTTTAGTAACACCAAGCTTACCATCATCTTTATATCTCCAACCATCAAAAAGATAATCTTCATAGCCAAACTTTTTAATTGATTTTAAATATTCTGTTGGAATGATTTGATCAGTATCAATATTATCTCTGTCAAGATATGCAACCATACCATCGATAATTAACCCTTCACTATTTGATTTCATGATGGATCTCCAATGGTTCCATTTATAGCAGTGTATGCAGCCATTAATGGACTCATTAAATGTGTTCTTCCTAAATATCCCTGTCTTCCTTCAAAGTTTCTATTTGAGGTTGATGCACATCTTTCATATGGTTTGAGTTGATCTGGATTCATTCCAAGACACATCGAGCACCCAGGATCTCTCCAGATAAAACCTGCATCAGTAAAAACTTTATCTAATCCCTCATTTTCTGCTTGTTCTTTCACAAGACCAGACCCGGGCACAACAATAGCTTCTGAAATATTTGATGCAATAGTTTTGCCCTTAACTATTTCAGCAGCCTGCCTTAAATCTTCAATTCTAGAATTAGTACAAGATCCTATGAAAACTTTATCGAATGTTAAATCAGATAGTTTAGTTTCATCTTCGATACCCATATAGTCTCTTGCAAGCTCAATATTCTTTTTGTTCTCATCAGTGGTATCAAATACTGTTGGAATTGATTCATCATAATTCAATACCATCTCAGGCGAAGTACCCCATGTAACTTGTGGTTTGATTTTTGATACATCTATAGTTATTTCTTTATCAAATTTTGCATCGTCATCTGACTTGAGTGTTTTCCAATACTCCTTTGCTTGACTAAAAGTGTCTGCATCAAGAAATGATTTACTTTTAACATACTCAATAGTTTTTTTGTCTGGGGCAATTAATCCAACCTTTGCTCCTGCTTCAATAGCCATGTTACAAATAGTCATTCTTCCCTCAACAGATATGCTACTTATATAGGATCCTGAAAATTCAATGGCATAGCCAGTTCCACCTGCAGTACCAATTTGTCTTATCAAATATAAGACAATATCTTTTGAAGAAACATGTCTGTCTACTTCTCCTTCAAATCTAACATTCATATTTTTTAATTTAGAAACTTTTAAGCACTGAGTAGCAAGAACGTGTTCAACTTCCGAAGTTCCTATACCCATTGCTAAACAACCAAGCGCTCCATGAGTAGAAGTATGAGAGTCACCACAAACAATAGTCATTCCAGGAATAGTAAATCCTAATTCAGGTCCTATAACATGAACAATACCCTGTTTATTTGACTCTATATCAAATTGTTTAATGCCAAATTTATTACAATTCTTATCCAATTCAACTACTTGTATCTTTGAAATTTCATCAGTTATTGATTCAGAATTAAAATTATTACCTCTTGTTGTAGGTACATTATGATCAGGAGTAGCAATGTTGGCATTAAGCCTCCAAGGCTTTAAATTTTTCTTTATTAGTCCCTCAAATGCCTGAGGGGATGTGACCTCATGCAAATAATGTCTATCAATATATAGAAGTGACTCTCCCGAATCGAGTTGGGTGACGTGATGCTCTTCCCAGAGTTTGTCGTATAAAGTCTTCATTATTTTTACTCACTAAAAGGAAGATTTTGTTCAACATCAGCACATTGAGCTTTATTGATTAATAAATGATCCACTAAAACTAAACTAACCATGGCCTCGGCAATTGGCACAGCTCTGATGCCGACACATGGATCATGTCTTCCAGTAACCTCTATATCAACCTCATTACCTTCTTTGTTTACAGTTTTTCCTGTTGTTCTAATACTTGATGTTGGCTTTATGATAAAGCTTAAGGTTATATCATCTCCGTTAGATATACCGCCTAATATTCCTCCTGAATTATTTGAAATGAAACCTGCTGCTGTTATTTCATCCCTTGCTTCTGAACCTTTAAGGCTTAATAGATCATCTGCATTGCCAATTGATACTGACTTTACTGCGTTAATAGTCATTATTGCTTTTGCTAAATTAGCATCTAACTTCTCGAAAACTGGATCTCCCAATCCAACTGGACAGTTCTCAACAATAACTCCTAACTTTGCACCTACAGAATTACCCTCTTTGATTAAGTCTTTAAACATTGAATCTAGTTCAGACAATTTTGATTCATCACTAAAAAAATATTTATTACTTATGTTTTTATGATTAATTGTATCAGCTTTTACTTTTCCTATTTCTGATACAAAACCATTTACTGAAACACCTTCCTTTTTAAGAATCTTTTTAGCAATTGCTCCAGCAGCTACCCAATTTGCAGTTTCTCTAGCACTTGCTCTTCCACCACCTCTGTAATCTCTATGACCATATTTTGCTTGATAAGTAATATCTGCATGATTTGGTCTAAAAACATCTTTTATATTCGAGTAATCTTTAGATTTTTGATCTTTGTTGTAAATAATCATTCCAATTGGTGTTCCAAGGGTTTTTCCTTCAAAAACACCAGATAAAATCTCAACAGCATCATCTTCTTTTCTTTGAGTAGTTACATCTGATTGGCCGGGCTTTCTTCTATTTAATTCATACTGAATATCTTCTTTTTTTATCTCAATTTGAGGTGGGCAACCATCTAAAATACAGCCCATAGCAGTGCCATGACTCTCACCAAAAGTCGTAATTTTAAATATTTTTCCAAACGTATTGCCTGACATGGCGATAATTATAGTCCAAAAAGCTAAAAAAGCTTTACTTTAAGGGATTTTTGAAAATAATTTCTGGAAATCGATAACAGAGGTTTCTTCAAGCTTTTCTTGGTTCATACAAAGTCTGAATATTTCTTCAGATACTTCCTCATTAAATGTTATGTCTAAATTATTTTTAAATTTCTTCTCTAAAACAGGTATGCCTTCTTTTCTTCTTCGTTTATGACCTATGGGATACTCAACCTCAATCACATCTGTTGAAGTGCCATCATTAAAATGAATTTGAATTCTATTTGAGATTGAACGCTTATCTGCTTCAAGATATTCTTTTGAGTATCTTTTATCTTCACTGATTAACATTTTTTCTCTTAAAGCGTCAATTCTAGGATCTTTTGCTACATCGTCCTCGTAATCCTCTGCAACTAAATCTCCCTTTAATAGGCCAATTGCAACCATATATTGTAAACAGTGATCTCTATCAGCAGGATTATTTAGCTCGCCTACCTTTGAGATAATTCTAATTGCAGATTCATGCGTAGTAATTTCAATAGATTTAATATCTTCGATTTTGTACTTAATTTCATCATGCAGTTTTACTGCAGCCTCTACTGCGGTTTGAGCATGGAACTCTGCAGGAAAACTAATCTTAAAAAGTATATTTTCCATAACATAAGTTTCAAAAGGTTGAGGTAAAGAAAGTTTTTCTCCACCAAATGAAACATCTTCAAAACCCCATACAGGTGCAGATAAAACGCCCGGATATCCGATTTCTCCGGACATAGTAATCATAGCTAGTCTTACAGCCCTGCTAGTTGCATCTCCAGCCGCCCAACTTTTTCTGGAACCAGCATTTGGAGCATGTCTATAAGTTCTAAGACTTTGACCATCAATCCAAGCTTGACTTACAGCATCTTTAATTTGATCTGCTGAACCACCCAATAATTTTGTAGCAACTGCTGTTGAGGCGACTTTTACTAATATGACATGGTCAAGTCCAACTCTATTAAAACTATTTTCAAGTGCTAAAACACCTTGAATTTCATGAGCCATGATCATAGATTCTAAAACAGTTCGCATGGTTAAAGGTTCTTTTCCATCAGCAATATTTCGTTGTGAAACAAAATCGCATACTGACAGTATTGCACCTAAGTTATCTGAAGGATGGCCCCATTCTGCAGCAAGCCAAGTATCGTTATAATCAAGCCATCTAACAATACAACCAATATCGAAAGCTCCTTTTACAGGGTCTAGCTCATAATCTGTTCCAGGTACTCTAACGCCAAAAGGTACTTTTGTATCTTTTACTATAGGTCCAAGCATTTTGGTACAAGCAGGGAACTGAAGAGCTAGAAGACCACATCCAATGGTATCTATAAGACAATTTCTTGCAGTATCTAATGCTAAATCAGATTTAATTTCATAGCTTGAAACGTAATTAGCTATTTTGGAGATAAGTTCATCAAACCCAGGTCTGATATTCAGATCTACATTTGATGACATATTTTATGACCTATCAGAGATATCAATCCATTCAGATGACTCAACACCAATATAGTCAGCGCTCGGTCTGATAATTCTATTATTTGCTCTTTGCTCCATACAATGAGCTGTCCAACCAGAAACTCTTGACATCACAAATATTGGTGTAAATAGTTTTGTTGGTATTCCCATATAAAAATATGCTGGAGCATGAAAAAAGTCTGCGTTAGCAAACATTTTCTTTTCATCAGCCATTACTTTCTCAACCTCTTCTGCTACTTGATATAAAGTATCGTTTTCAGCTAATTCGGATAACTCTTTTGCATATTCTTTGATAACAGCATTTCTTGGATCTCTAATTGAATAAACAGCATGTCCAAAGCCCATAATTTTTTCTTTATTACTCAGCATCTCAATAATTTTTGATTTTGCTTCTTCTTTGGAAGTCCAATTTTCGATTAACTCCATTGCTTTTTCATTAGCGCCACCATGAAGTGGTCCTCTCAATGAACCTATAGCAGCTACTACACATGAATGCATATCTGACATAGTCGACGCACAAACTCTTGCCGTAAAAGTTGAAGCATTAAATTCATGTTCAGCATATAAAATTAAAGAAACGTCCATTACTTTTCTATGCAAATCTGATGGTGTTTTTCCATGAAGTATGTATAAAAAGTGGCCGGCCATACTATCCTCATCGTTTACAAGATCTATATCTAAACCCTCATGAGAATATTTATACCAATATGTAACAATTGATGGCATTGTTGCTATCATTCTATTTATAGAATTAAGCTGATTAGAGAATTCTCCTTCAGGTTCTAAATTTCCTAACATAGATGTACCAGTTCGCATTACATCCATTGGATGAGCTGATGATGGAATTTTTTGCAGAACTTGTTTTAGTGAGTCAGGAAGATCTCTTAAACTTTTGAGTAATTTCTTATACTCTTCTAATTCTTTTTGATTGGGGAGTTTATCGTAAAGTAGAAGATAAGCCACCTCTTCAAAAGAGGATTTTTCTGCAAGTAATTCAATTTTATGTCCCCTATAAGCTAATCCTTCTATTTGTCCTACTGTGGAAAGTGATGTTTCTCCAGCAACTTGTCCTCTTAAGCCAGCTCCCTCTAATTTTTTTGTCATGAACCTTCCTTTTTATTTACAAACTGTTCATCAAGTTCTTTTTCAAATTTATAATAATCAAGAACTTCATACAACTCTTCCCGGGTTTGCATTATATCTAACAGTGGCTCTTGTGTCCCGTCTTTGATAATTGAATTATAAATTTTTTCAGCTGAAGCGCTCATTGCTCTAAAAGCCGTCAACGGATACAAAACCATATCAACACCAACATCACAAAGTTCTTTTTGAGAAAATAGTGGTGTTCTTCCAAATTCTGTAATATTTGCTAACAAAGGAGTTGAAAAATTTTTTTTAAATTCCTTGTAGTCTTCAATTGAAATAGCTGCTTCAAGAAAAATACCATCAGCACCAACGTCTAAATATTTTCCACATCTTTTGATGGCCTTCTCTATTCCTTCAGATGCAATTGCATCTGTTCTTGCCAAGATAAAGAAAGATTCATCAATTTTTGAATCTACTGCTGATTTCAGTCTATCTTGCATCTTTGAAACAGAAACAATTTGTTTATTTGGTCTATGGCCACATCTCTTATCAAAAACTTGATCTTCAATATGTACTGCTGCCACACCTGCATTTCCCATTTCAACAACTGTATTTGAAACATCTCCCCATCCAGTATCAATGTCCACCAAAAGTGGTAACGAAGAAACATTTGTAATTCTTTTAGCATCTATTAAGACATCTTCAAGTGAAGTCAATCCCAGATCTGGAAGACCATAAGAGGCAGCTGCAACACCGCTTCCTGAGAGATAAATGGCTTTATGATTTGCTGCTTCAGCTAACTTTGCTGAATAAGCATTTATTGCACCAGGTATCACTAAAGGATTATTATTTTTTAAAGCATCCCGAAATTTTTTACCAAATGTCATATTAATAAAATTTAATTCCTCTAATAATTCTATCTTTATTGTTTTTTCTTCTCCATCTATTAGTATCTCTTAAACTGTAAACACATCCACAATACTCTTGCTGGTAAAAATGTTCCCTTTTTGAAATTTCTATCATCCTAGATGAGCCACCAAGCTTTCTCCAATTAAAATCCCAATATGTAATATTTTCATGTCTTGAAGCTGCTCTATGTCCTGAATTATTTATTTGATCCATATCCTTCCATCTAGAAATTCCTAAAGTTGTTGCATATGTGTTAAATCCGTTCTCACTTGCAAAAAGAGCTGATCTTTCAAAACGCATATCGAAACATTTCGTGCATCTTTCTCCTCTCTCAGGCTCATCTTCTAATCCCTTTATTCTTTCAAACCAATTTTCCTTATCATAGTCTCCGTCAATACAATTGAATCCAACTTGATCACAAAATCTTCTATTCTCTTCTTTTCTAATTTCATACTCATCAATTGGATGAATATTTGGGTTGTAAAAAAATACTGTTGTTTTTATGTCTGATGCTGCTAATCCTTCTATTATTTCACCAGAACATGGTGCACAACAACTATGAAGAAGGAGATTTTTTTCTCCATTTGGCATCTCTAATTTTGGCCTTTCATAGTTTTTCAACTTATATCTATCATTCATTTACAAAAACCGAATTACTAATGATTGCTTTCTCAAGTTCATCATAATTATAAAAAGATTCTATTTCTGGATACTTAGACGAAACAGTATCTGGAGCGTTCATAAAAAATCCTTGATTGGCAACTTCAAACATCTGAATATCATTATGAGAGTCACCAGCTGCAAAACATCTATATCCCATTTCCATAAATGCTGTTATTGCCTGTTTTTTTGCCTTTGGATGTCTAAGTTTATATGAAACTATCTCATCATCTACTATTTCAAGGTTGTGACAAAGCAAAAATGGATAACCAAGTTTTTTCATCAAAGGTTTAGCAATATCATGAAATGTATCTGACAAAATCACAACCTGAAAGTTTTTTCTTAAATTAGAAACAAATTCTAATGCTCCTGGTAAAAGATCTACTGATGATGCTGCTTTTTGAACATCTGAGAGCTTTACACCCTCTTTTGACATTATTTTTAATCGCATATCTAGTAACTCTTCATAGCTTGGTATATCTCTAGTTGTTTTTCCTAGATCTTCAATTCCAGTATTTAAGGCAACTTTCTCCCATATTTCATCGGTAAGAGTTCCCTCCATATCTAAACAAACTATTTCCATAAGCTAACTATTTTTAATTCCAAACGGCACATGTGCAGACGTGGTTGTTTCTATTGCATTCATAATATGTTTTTTTTGATCATCAAAAAAGATATCTGCATCAAAAGATTCTAAAAATTTGGTTTTGTCCATTCCTCCTAAAAACAATGACTCATCTATACGAACACCCCATTTTCTGAGAGTTTTTATCACTCTCTTGTCTGATGGAGCTGACCTAGCAGTTACTAGTGCGGTTCTAATTGGACACTCATTTATTTCAAAATCACTTTGAATTTTGTTTAGTTCAACCAAAAATGATTTAAATGGGCCTTCTTTTAGAACTGATTTAGCATTTACCTCATTTTTAATAAAAGCATCCAGTCCTTTTTCTTGAAAAACTTTCTCAGATTCATCAGAAAAAATTACAGCATCTCCATCAAAAGCAATCTTTAAAATGTCAGAATCATTTTTTTTCATTCTATCAGATGATCTTGACATAATTGTTGCTGCAGCAACATTACTATTAATGGCTAACCTAACATCTTCTACGCTACTTGATAAAAATAAGTGAACCCCAAAATCCCTCACATACCTATGAGGACTTTCGCCACCACAAAATGCAGCTCTAGATATATTTAAATTATGATCCTCAATAGAGTTTCTTATCCTAAGGCCAGTATCTGAAGTATTTCTTGATAATAAAATTACTTCGACTCTTTCTTTTCCATCATAAAGATCATTAATATTCAGAATTTTTTTTACTAGATTGAACGCCTGTCCGGGTTTTAAAGTCTTATCTTCATTTTCTATTTGATAATCTTGATAGGATTTCAGCCCCCTTTTTTTATAAATCTCATGACTAAAATCAAGGTCAAACAAAGCTCTCGATGATATTCCAATAATTAACTTTGAATTTTGCATACTAATCTAACTTGTAAAATTATATATAAAATTGTATTATACTGTATATATATTCAGTATTTTATTATTATGAGAGAAATAACTTCACAACAACAAAGAGTACTAGATTGTATTCAAGTTTACATTAAGAAAACAGGTTTTCCACCAACAAGAGCAGATATTTGCAGAGAATTGGGATTCAAATCTCCCAACTCTGCTGAAACTCATCTTAGAGCTTTAGAAAAAAAAGACTTTATAACCATTGAAAGTGGTGCCTCTCGAGGTATTTCTATTAAGAATAAAGCGGATATTCACAATAGAGATGAATATCCAGTTATTGGATTGGTTGCAGCTGGCTCACCAACCTTAGCAGAAGAAAATATCGAAAGAACAATAAATTGTCCTAAATCTTTTTTTGATTCCAATTTTGATTATTTTTTAAAGGTAAAAGGTCTCAGTATGAAGAATGCTGGGATTATGGAAGACGATCTTATTGCAGTTAAAAAAACATCTGAAGTTAAAAATGGAGATATTGTAATTGCAAGGTTGCAAGACGAAGTTACTGTAAAGTTTTTTAAAAGAAAGTCTTCAAAAATTGTTGAGTTGGAACCAGCAAACGAAGATTTTCAAAATATTGTTATCAACCTAGAACAAGATGAGCTTCATATCGAAGGAAAAAGTGTTGGATTATTGAGAAAAAATTAATGAACTATATTTTCTTTTTTTGAGAATCTTTCTCTTTGCTTATCAAAAAATTCATCTAAATCGCTTAAATTACCACTTACGCTCTCTATACCAGCTCTAATCATTTCTTTTGCAACGGACAATTCTTGTCCTTTCAAAAAATCTTTTGATTCTTTTGAAAATTCTATTTTTACAATAGGATTCTCTTTGTCGTCAGATCTTCTAAGCACGATACTGCCATCTGGTAATTGAGCAAGTTCTAAATAATTTGTCATTTTCCTAATTTAAATTAAAGATTAACATTCATCAAGTGTTTTTCTGATCAACTCGTTGAACGATTTATACTTACTTAATATCAAAGTAAATTTTTTCAAGTCATTTGATTTATTCGAAGAAATTATATTTGTATCTGTTGTTAAAAAGATTCTTTTTTTTGAATCACTTATTGCCGATATTAAGCCATCATCAAAAAGTTTATTCTTAATTATATTTTTAATAACCTCGATCTGCATTAATTTAATCCATTTATAATCGAAATTAAATTCATGGATAGATTCAATATCACTATTGATTGTCCTATAAATATAATTAGCTTCACAATCTAAACTGTTCTCAATACAAGAAAAAAATATCAATTGATTCTGATTATCTTTTGATGACTTATCAAATTTAATATTTTTTAAAATATCTTCTGATAAATCTATGTAAAGGTTTGAGAGCTCTTTATATTCCACTAACTTTTTAAATTTTGAACCCAATCACCATCTACATATGCTGCAGTCCATTTTGTTTTTTTGCCATCTTTCTCAGAGGCAACATAGTGAACATCATCTGTCCTGTTGTAACGTATTACATATGGATTGCCATCCTTATCATGCTCTGGTGCATCTAAAAGATACAAATGCTTTTCTTTGTCAGGTAAGTATCTGCATGCTTCAATAATTTTCTCTCGAAGATTATTAATTTCTGAAACTTTTGGGGCTCTTGTTTCCCTATTTTTTGGGTATTGACTTGCTGCCAAAAATAAACCTTTCATGCTATCTCTTAAAAGATAATGGTCCTCACATTTAATACATTTAAGTTCCCTGATTTCAATAGGTTCCATTGTAATGGGCTTAGGCTCTCCATTTCTTTGTAAGGCTCTTGTTGCGCCACAGTTATCATTTAAACATCCAAAATACTTTCCAAATCTGCCTGTCTTTAACTGCATTTCAGACCCACATTTATGACACTCTAATGTTGGTCCATCATACCCTTTGATCTTAAATTGACCGTCCTCTATAAGATAACCATCACAATCTGGATTTTTTCCGCAAACGTGAAGCTTTCTATGTTCATCAACCAAATAATTATCCATACTTGTTCCACATTTAGGACATCTCTTTTTTATTAAAAGATTTTCAGCTTCCTCAGTATCATCAACACTTATAGCTTCATCTCCTGAAACTAAATTAAGAGTCTCTTTACATTTGTCATCACCATTATTTTGATAACCCGCACAACCTAAAAAGACACCATTTGAAGAATTTCTTATTACCATGTTTGTTTTTCCACATGGACAAGTTATATTTGTTTCAGTGGGAATATTTCCCGGTCTCATTCCTACCTCTTCGTGCGAAGCTTCAATGAGATCATTTTGAAAAGATTTATAAAAATTATCTAATATATCTCTCCAATCAGCATCTCCATTTGCTACTTCATCTAGGCTGTTTTCAAGATTAGCAGTAAAGTCATAATCCATTATGTCATCAAAGCTCTCGAGAAGTCTTTCAGCCACAATATGACCAATTTTTTTTACAAAAAATCTTTTATTCTCAATTGCTACGTAACCTCTGTCCTGAATGGTTGAAATAATGTTTGCATAGGTTGAAGGTCTTCCGATTCCTTTTTTCTCTAATTCCCTTACAAGAGCTGCTTCAGAATATCTTGATGGAGGTTTTGTAAATTTTTGTTCTAAGTCAATACTTTTTCTTGATATTGAATCTCCCTCGTTCAGTGATGGGAGAATATCTTCTTCTTTTGATGAACTTTTGAGCACTTTTGTAAATCCATCAAATACTAGCTCTCTTCCCCTAGCAATAAATGTATTATCTTCGATAACAATTTTTGCTGATGTTGATAAATATTCAGCATCAGGTAGTTGAGAAGCAACAAATCTTTCCCATATAAGCTTATAGAGTTTTGATTCTTCTTCAGATAATTGCAACACATCTTGAGGTTTTAAAAAAGCATTTGTTGGGCGAACAGCCTCGTGCGCCTCTTGTGCATTTTCAGTACTAGAATATATTTTTGGTGCATTTGTTAGATATTTATCTCCAAGATTTTCGTTGATAAAACCTCTTGCGTCATTAATTGATTCTTTGCTAAGACTTGGAGCATCAGTTCGCATATAGGTTATTAAACCTGCTTCATATAGCTTTTGGGCAACTCTCATAGTTCTTTTGACATTAAAACCTAATCTTGTGCTAGCAGATTGTTGAAGAGTTGAGGTTATAAAAGGTGCCTTTGGTTTTATTTTGACTGGTTTTTTGGTAATTTCGTTGATTTCTAAATTACACGATTCAATTTGCTTTTCAATACTTTTTACTTTCTCTTCTGTCAGTAATGGATCAGTTTTTTTAGTATTAAGTTTAAATTTTATTAATTCTTCATTCTTAGAAGCCCCAGTAAATGATATCTCCCAAAACTCTTCAGGTACAAATTCCTGAATTGATCTTTCTTTTTCATCTAATAATCTAAGTGCAACTGATTGAACTCGCCCAGCTGATAAACCTCTTGCAATTTTTTTCCATAACAATGGAGATAACTCAAAGCCAATTACCTTATCAAGGAATCTTCTTGCTCTATATGCTTTAACTAAATTGAGGTCAATTTCTTTTGGGTCAGAAAAAGAGTTTAAAATTGCATCTTTTGTTATTTGATTAAATCTTACTCTTGAGTAATTATATTTTTTTGGTCCAAGTGCCTCTTTCAAATGCCAAGCAATTGCCTCACCTTCTCTATCTAAATCTGTTGCTAAATATATATTTTCTACATTTTTTGCAGCTTTTTTTAAGGTTTTAAGCACTTTTTCTTTTTCAGGTATTATTTGCCAATCGGCATCCCAACCGTTATCTGGGTCAACACCCATTCTTCTTACTAACCTTTTTCTATCGTTTATAGATTTTAGTCTTGCCTTCTCTTCTGGACTTAGGTCTTTGGGTACTGAAAACCTATTGCTAGCTCCAATAGCTTTCTTTGGCAAGTCTCTTATATGACCAACACTAGACTCAACAATATATTCTGGTCCTAAGTACTTGGATATAGTCTTTGCTTTTGCTGGGGACTCAACTATTACTAAAGATTTTGTCATGATTTAAAAATTTCCTTTTTTATGAATATCATCAAAATAGTCATGTTGGCAAGTTAATTTTAAAAAAATTTTAAATTTCTTAGAGCTTCATCTATGTTTTTAAGCTCTTCTAAACCATCTAATTCTTTCCATAAAAAGTATATATATGATTCAGTAAAAATAATCTCGTCAATGCTTTCTGAAAGATTTTTAAGTTGTTTTTCAATGCTCTGAAAGTTATCAGAAAATTTAAGTTTGACAGGAGAATACAAGATTAAGCTGTTTTTGTCTCGAATAAAATGGCCTTCTCGCAATTTAGTTGTGTTTGTAATGTGATAGTTTACAGAGTGTGAGTTTTTATTTTTAAAATTATTTTTACCATAAAGTATTGAAGAAATTTTGAACCCAATCATCTTAGCTTCAATTCTAAGTTTAGAAATTTTTCTGGAGGACTTGGAGGGAATTGCAATAGAAATTGAGCCTACCAGCATGACTACAACTAAAAATATTATCAAGTATTCCAAACTTTAATCTCGAATTATTTGATTTATTAATTTTGGGCCTTTGATTATAAAACCTGTATAAATTTGAACCAGATTTGCACCAGCTCCGATTTTAGTATGAAAATCATTTTTACTCATGACGCCACCAACTCCTATAATTAGCATGTCAGTGTTTGATCTAATGAAAGAAATCTTATTCGTTGATTTTTCCATCAAAGGCTGTCCAGACAATCCTCCCTCTTCATTTCTTAATTTTTCATTTGTGATACTGTCTTTGTTTACTGTAGTATTTGTCGCCACTAGACCAGAGAAAGAAGAGTTTTCCACTAATTCAATAATCATTTTTATTGATTCATCACTTTCATCTGGTGAAATCTTAAGGAAAATAGGCTTTTGAAAATTGATTTCAATAGATTTATTTTCAACAGAGCTTATTAAATTTTTTAGGTTTTCTTTATTATGTAAATCTCTTAAATCAGGTGTATTTGGAGATGATATGTTAATGGTGATGTAGTCAGCATATTCATGAATTTTTTCAAAACATAACAAATAATCTTTAATCCTTTGGTCATCTTTTGATGTCTTATTTGCACCAATATTTACTCCTACAATTCCTTTGTACTTTCTTTTTTTTAGATTCTTTAATAAATAATCTATGCCTTTGTTGTTAAAACCTAATCTATTTATGATTGCGTTATCCTCGTAGTTTCTGAAAACACGTGGTTTTGAGTTGCCGCTTTGTGGTAACGGTGTAACTGTACCAACTTCTAAAAAACCAAATCCTAATTCGCCCAATGCATCAATGTAGTCACCATTCTTGTCTAAACCAGCAGCCGTGCCAAGTTTATTCTTAAAATTCATTCCACATAAATTAAATTCAACCTCATCATCTTTTTTTATTTGAAATAAACTTAAGAGCTTAAGTTTATGGAGGAAATTTAAAGAATTTAATGAAATAGAGTGAGCAAATTCCGGAGGTAAAAATTTAAATATATTGAGAAAAAAATTCAATCAATATTCCTTATAATTTCTTTGATGTTTTCACTGATCGATTCATCCCTTAAAGCAAGGGCAATGGTAGCATGAACAAAACCCTCTTTACTACCACAATCAAATTTTTCTCTATCGTATAAAACACCGTACACCTCCTCCTCGCTTAACATAGATTTTATGGCATCTGTTAATTGAATTTCATTAGATTTATCTGGCTTCACAGATTTTAAGTGTTTAAAAATTGATGAATTTAATATATATCTTCCGCACAAAGCTAAATCAGATGGAGCATCAATAGCATTTGGTTTTTCAACAATATCTTCAATTTTAATAATTTCAGAAGTTCTTTCTTTTGGCTTTATAACTCCATATTTATGAATATTGTTTTTATCTATAACGTTAACAGCAATTGCTGAAGATTTATTTAAAGCATATGCGTCTATTAATTGCTGCAAACAGGACTTTTTAGAAATAAATAGATCGTCTGGAAGAAGTATTGCAAAAGGACTATTACCTATAATACTCTCGGCGTGAAGAATAGCATCACCTAATCCATTTTGTTTTTTTTGATTTACATAATAAAAACTAACTTTTGAAAAAATTTCTGGATTTATTGCCATAGCTAAATCATTTTTCCCTGATTTAATAAGTTTTGTCTCTATTTCTTTATTTTTTTTAAAATGATTTTTAATTGAAAACTTTTCAGGACTTGTAATAAAAACTATTTCATTTATTCCAACATTTACCGCCTCTTCAACCGCATATTGAACTAATGGCTTATCAATAATTGGTAACATCTCTTTTGGAATCGCTTTCGATGCAGGTAAAAATCTTGTTCCAAGGCCTGCAACTGGTAGTACTGCTTTTTTAATCAATTTATAATCTCACATAAATGCTCTTGTATATCATAGCAAACAAAATACCTGAAATAAGGCCGCCCAAATGAGCAAAATTTGCGACCGATCCAAAACCAAACAGATCCAATATGCCAGCAAAACCAAGAAGCAACCAAACAATCATAAATAAGTATAAAGCTGGCGGTAATTTGTATCTTTCATATTGCGTATCAAATTCGATAATCATACAAAAGCCAATAAGACCATAAATTACACCAGATAGCCCACCAAACAAACTTGTTTCGGTCCAGAAATATTGAAGGCAGTTACTTAAAATTGCTGAGAAAATAACCAATAATATAAAAATAAGCGACCCGTCTGTATTTTCAATTTTCTCACCAAGTACAAAGATCCATAAACAGTTAAAGGCTAAATGAGCAAATGAAAAATGAATAAAAATAGGTGTAATAAGTCTCCACCACTGATTGCCAATCCAATATGTTTGATTAAAATCAAATATAGAAATATATCCTTGATTTGTGATATTTATATTTGTGAATGTTAAAAATTCTATTGCTGCGATAACGGAACCAAAATTTGAGATTAAAGCAAATAGAACTGCAAAAATAATTATTGGAATATGAAAATTTTTAAACATATTCAATTTAATTCTTTGAAATATTTAAACTCCAACCTAATTTTTCTCTGCACGCTTCAAAAAAATCATTTTTATTTGGATGCACTAGTTTCAAAGTTTTTTCCATTTTAGATATTTCGATCCTCTGACCAAATGAAATATCTATATCGTCTTGACCATCAACACAGATTTTTGCACTTTCGTTAGGACCCTCAAATAATTCTAAATATACACTTTGTTCAGATGAAATGACAAAGGGTCTTGATGAGAGACTCTGAGGCAGCATTGGAAGAATTGTCCAAACGTCTAAACTAGGATGAATAATAGGTCCGCCTGCAGATAGAGCATATGCCGTTGATCCAGTAGGTGTTGCAATTATTAAGCCATCAGACCTTTGCTCATATACAACTTTTTCATCAACAATTAATCGATATCTCATTAATTGAGCATATGATCCAGAATGAACTAACACCTCATTTAGACCATACAAATGTTTATCACCAAACTTTGCAGAGACTAAATTCCTTTCTTCAATCTTATGATTACCTTCAAAAACCTCTTTAATTGATTCTTCAAAAGTCTCAACGCTGATATCGGTTAAGAAGCCTACATTTCCCATGTTAATTCCTAAGATAGGTATTTCATAATTTAAGTATTTTCTGGCTGCATTTAATAGCGTTCCATCACCACCAAAAACTATTATAAGATCGACTTTTTTAACGAAATCTTCGTGCTTAAGCTCTTTGAATGCCTCATTCTTATAGCTAGAAAATTCATCTATGGATATATTTATATCTAATTTCAGTAAAGAATTAATCATAGAATTCATAACATCAGTATTAATGCTATTAGAAAGATTATCTTTAATAAAAATGCCTATTTCTTTAAACATATCGCGCATTATACAGATTTAAAAATAATGTATTAATATGTTTTATGGATTCAATACTCGAAAAATTTAAATAAGTGCCTATAATATTGTTGATTTCAATTAAAACAAATGTCAAACAAATGAGTAATTTAGATAAATTTAGAGAAGAAACCAAAGAATGGCTTGATAAAAATTGTCCACCTTCCATGAGAAGCGGTGCTGATCCAAAAACTCCAGTGGATGAAGTCTGGGGTGGTAGGAATGCAGAATATAAAAATCCAGAATCAAAGCTTTGGCTTGATAGAATGGGTGAAAAAGGTTGGACTATGCCAACTGTATCAAAAGAATATGGCGGTGGTGGTCTGACAAAAGACGAAGTAAAAGTTTTAAATGAAGAGTTATTTAGCATAGGTGCAAAACTCCCATTATTGAGTTTTGGTATATGGATGCTGGCACCTGTACTGTTGGAATATGGAACGGAAAAACAAAAAAAAGAACATATTCCTAAGATTATTAAAGGCGAAATAAGGTGGTGTCAGGGTTACTCTGAACCAGGTTCTGGATCTGATTTGGCAAGTCTCTCCACAAAAGCAGAAGATAAGGGTAAGAATTTTTTGGTAAACGGCCAAAAGGTTTGGACATCCTATGCAGATAAGGCCGATTGGATATTTGCCCTGGTGAGAACAGGCCCTAAAGAACCAAAACATGATGGAATAAGTTTTTTATTAATTGATATGGAAACTGCAGGTGTTACTACAAAACCAATTACTCTAATTTCTGGTAAATCACCATTTTGTGAAACTTTTTTTGATAATGTTGAGGTACCTAAAGAAAATTTAATTGGTGAATTAAATTCAGGTTGGACTATTGCCAAAAAACTTTTACAACACGAACGAGCTTTTATTTCAAATTTTGGTCTTGCATCTGGTATGGGAAGCAAAAGAGATATTGTTTCTATTGCAAAAAAAACATCTTGGTGAAGAAGGTGGCAAAATCAAAAATGGTTATTACAGATCTGAAATTACTGCTCACAAGATTAAAGAGCATGCATTTGGTCTTACTTTAAAAAGAGCTGGGGACGAAGGAGGTAAAGCAAGTGCAACAGCCTCAATGTTCAAACTGTATGGTACAGAGCATAATAAAAAAAGACACGAACTTATGATTGCAGCGTCTGGAATAAATGGAGTTGCCTGGGATGGTGATGAATTTGACGAAGATGATAAAAATCTTACAAGAGCATGGCTTAGAACTAAAGGAAATTCTATTGAAGGAGGAACTTCAGAGGTTCAACTTAATGTAATTTCTAAAAGAGTGCTCGAACTGCCAAACCAATAACAAATAGATGAAACTTGTTTTATCTGAAGAAGAGCAGTTTTTAAAAGATACTGCAAAAAGTTTTGTAGAAGAAAGATCTCCTATATCTCATTTTAGATCTCTCAGAGATGATAGTGATCCCCTCCTTTGGGATAAAGATATTTATTCCGAAATGGTTAAACTAGGTTGGCCTGGTATATTAATACCTGAAGAATATGGTGGCTCTAATTTTGGGATAACAGGCATTGGAGTGATTTTACAAGAATGTGCGAAAACGCTGACTCCCTCACCTCTATTTGCAACAGGAGTTTTAGGTGCTTATGCAATTTCACAATTTGGGACCAAAGAACAACAAGAGAAATATCTTCCACAAATTGCAAATGGAGGAATTACAACAGCATTGGCTATAGACGAAACGAGTCATCACAACCCTTTTCAAATTAAAATGACTGCTGCAAAAGATAAATCAAATTATATTTTAAATGGAAAAAAGATTTTCGTAATTGACGGTGCAAGTGCTGACTTATTAATTGTATTAGCAAGAACTTCAGGAAATCTTGGTGATTCAACTGGTTTAACTTTGTTCTTAATTGATTCAAGTTCATCAGGAATTAAAAAAATAAAACTTGATATGGCTGACTCTAGAAATTATGCAAATATTTTATTTGATAGTGTTAAAGCAAATGATTCACTAATTCTGGGAGATGCAGAAACTGCTGGTGAGACTGTCGAAAATATTCTAGATGTCGGAAGAATAGCTATTTCAGCTGAAATGCTTGGCAATGCTGAATCAGCTTTTAACATTACACTTGATTATTTAAAACAAAGGAAGCAATTTGGTGCTACCATTGGATCATTTCAAGCCCTTCAACATAGGGCAGCAGAAATGTTCTGTGAAATAGAATTAACAAAATCGTCAGTTATGGCCGCAATGAGAGCTGCGGATGAAAATTCTAATGAGCTTCAAAGATTATCAAGTCTATCAAAAACTATAGCAGGCGAAACTTTACACTTAGTATCTAATGAAACAATTCAAATGCACGGTGGTATTGGCATGACTGATGAATATGACGTTGGTTTTTTTCTTAAAAGGGCCAGAGTTGCAGAACAAATTTTTGGTAGTTCAAAATACCATACTGAGAGGTATGCAAATTTAAGTGGTTTTTAGAGTTATAAGAAATCTTTATTTAAGCATTAAAGGTGTGATAATGTTTATGTGCTTGATTGCTGAGCTTACAATTGGATTTTCATCGATAACAATAGTAAATATTCCAAGGCCATTTATCTCTCAAAAAAATAAAATTTATTTAGCAGGACTTTCAAATATTGTAAGCGATTGGACAATTTGGGGCTTTAAAGTAATTATGGACTTTTTTCATAACAACAAAAGCCAGTTTTTTTATGAGTCTGATTTTAATAGGAATGACTGGTGTCTAGGTCTTTCAAATCACCAATCTTGGGCAGATATACTAATCATATTATCAGCTTCGAATTATAAAATGCCAAATCTAAGGTTCTTCATGAAAAAAGAGCTATCTTGGATTCCTTTTGTCTATCTTGCAAATAAAAATTTAAATATGCCTTTTGTAAATAGGCACTCAAAGAAAGAACTTGAAAAAGACCCAAATCTAAGATTTGTTGATTACGAAAATACCATTAAATCATGTAAAAGGCTCAACAGAGCGCCATCAACTATTTGTAGTTATGCTGAGGGAACAAGATTTACTAAAGAAAAACACATATTACAAAATTCACCATATAGTAACCTTTTGATTCCCAAAATTGGTGGTTTAGCTACAGCATTATCTGCTTTACCTGAAGTTAATTTCCTTATTGATTTTACGATAGTATATAAATCAGATAAAAGATCCGCTTGGTCATTCTTAAAAGGAGAAATGGCTGATGTAAAAGTTAAGATTACAAAACACAAAATTCCAGATAATCTTAAAAATAAAAATTATTTGACAGATTATGAATACAGAGAAGATTTTAAGACTTGGATTGAATCAATATGGACTGAAAAGGATAAAGATATTGAAAGTTTAAAGTTCTAGTTTTTTTTTACTAATTATCCAACCATTTTCATCAATATATAACCAATTGCCAGGATTAATTTGAACTGAACCTAACTGAATTTGAACATCTTTTTGACCAATTCCTTTTGTTTTATCAGTTTTTTTTGGATATAAATTTTTAGCATATATACCAAATTTAATATCACAAATTACCTCAACGTCCCGTATAAAACCATTTGTTATGATGCCATTCCATTGATTATCAAATGCTGTTTGGGCTATCTGATCTCCGACCATTGAACATGGTTCTATTCCAAAATGTTCTATTAATAGAACTTTATCCTTTCCATTTTCTTGAACAAATTCCTTAACGGCGCTGTTTGAGTGTTCGCACTTTACAGTATGGACCTCACCATAAAATTTACTTATTCCTCCATATGAGTTTAAAAATAAATCTCCTATTTGAATATCATCAATTTCATCACAAATATCAGGAACAGAGAAGTTGAACATGTTCCTATTCTAATTCATTCTAAATTTAATGTAATATAAACCATTAAAAGAATTACTTGGGTACGTTTATGAAGTCACAAATTTGTAAAATTTTAAATATTGAGTTTCCTCTTGTAGCATTTAGTCATTGCAGAGATGTTGTTGCTGCTGTATCTAAAGCTGGTGGAATGGGAGTTCTTGGTGCCGTTGGTCTTTCACCAGATCAGCTAGAAACAGAATTAAACTGGATTGATAAAAACATAGATGGAAAGCCATATGGGGTAGATGTGCTAGTACCAAACACATATGTTGGCAAAGGTGAAAATTTATCAACTAATGATTTAAGAGAAATGATTCCTCAAGAACATAGAGAGTTTAGAGCAGATATTCTAGAACAACATGATATCGATGCATCTGATTTACGAAAAAGCGATGATTCTCAAAAAACTGAGCAAAACTCAAATCAAGTTTTGGGTGCTGGACTTGATGGTGCTAAAGAAGTTCTTGAAGTTGCATTTTCACACCCAATCAAACTGGTGGCGAATGCATTAGGAGTTCCGCCAAAATGGATGTTAGACATGGGTAAAGAACATAATGTTCCTGTTGCAGCTCTTGTCGGTGCAAAACAACATGCTATAAAACAAGCTGAAGCGGGTGTGGATATTATTGTTGTATCTGGCACAGAAGGTGGTGGCCATTGTGGAAGTGTATCAACAATGGTTTTAGTCCCTGAGGTCAGACGTGCTCTAAAATCATATGGTGATGTGCCAATTTTAGCCGCTGGCGGCATATGCACTGGTGAGCAAATGGCTGGAGTTATGGCCATGGGTGCTGATGGTATTTGGTGTGCTTCAGTATTTCTTCCAACAACTGAGGCTGAAACTTCAGATAACATCAAAGAAAAGCTTGTTGCAGCATCATCAAGTCACACAGTTCGATCAAAAAGTAGAACAGGTAAACATTCAAGACAATTAACATCACCGTGGGTCGAAGCTTGGGAAAATAAAAATGCGCCAGAACCACTTCCAATGCCTCTTCAAACAATGGTAAGTGAACCAGCTCTTAAAAGAGTTGCAGATCAAGCTGCTATCGGTCATAAAGGTGCAAAACAACTTGAAACTTATTGGGTTGGACAAGGGATTGGGCTGGTAAATGAAACAATCACTGCAGGTCAAACAGTTCAAAAATTCAAAGAAGAATTTATAGATTCTTATGAGAGAATAAATGAATTCTTATCAGACTAAATAGGTTAACTAACTTAATTCTTTACGTTTTTTAAATTCCAATACAGTTGCATTAATACAATATCTTGGCATTCCGTTAGGCCCATCATTGAAAACATGACCCAAATGTATATCAGAAGAAACTGATCTTATCTCTGTTCTTCTCATACCATAGCTATTGTCAGGAAGCTCATATACCGAGCCATCTACAGGTTTTGTGAATGATAGCCATCCCGATTTAGAAACAAACCTATCTCTTGTATCAAATAAAGATTCACCGCTAAGCTTATCAACAAAAATACCATCTGGTGTATTTTTAAAAATTTCATATTCTTTGCAAAAACGAGCATCAGTTCCTTTATTAAAAGCTACATCATATGCTTCAGAATCTCCCAGCTTAAATTTACCTAATAATTGATAAAAATCTTTATGATTGATATATCCTTGATACGAAAAAATTTCTTTTCCATTTTCCATAAAAATTAATGAAGGTGTTGCCCAAGTTGGCGAATTTATTTTTAGTCCATGTAATTGATCAGAAGTTCTATAGGATAACGGTATAGTGCCTTTATAATCATCAGTAACATCTACTTTTAATTTTTCGCAATACGGGCAGTAATTTTGTGAATCTAAAACTAATATTTGCTTGCCGGTTAAAAGGATTTCATTATCAAGGAGAGTTTTAGTATTATCATTAAAAACAATTCCGGTTGATAAGTCTGGGCAATAGCCATTAGGATTCTTTTTTAAATAGTCTTGATGATAATCTTCAGCTGAATAATAATTATCTAAGGGCTCTAACATAGTTTTTATTTCACCATAGCCGCCATTGTTCAGGAGAATTTGATATTCTTCCATAATTTTTTCAGCTAGTTCCTTTTGGATTTCGTTAATATAAAGTATTGTCGAACGGTATTGTGTTCCAACATCATTACCTTGCCTATTCAACTGAGTTGGGTCATGTGTCTCAAAAAAATGTTTTAAAATATCTACTACTTCAATTGCGTTTGAGTTAAAAGTAACTTTTACGACCTCAGCAAAATTATTATCATTGAACTTGTTTTTAAATTGTATGATTGACCTATAGTTTGGGCTAATACCATAACCATTGGCATAGCCTGATTCAGCATCAATTACTCCATCTAG
This sequence comes from uncultured SAR86 cluster bacterium, assembly GCA_902586925.1. Classification (GTDB taxonomy): domain Bacteria; phylum Pseudomonadota; class Gammaproteobacteria; order Magnimaribacterales; family D2472; genus SAR86A. The sequence continues at coordinate 76,815 of CACIJE010000001.1, forward strand.
TGATTCATATCCTTTTTCAGCACCCCAAAAACAACCAGATCCTAAATATATTGTTTCAATGTGCTCAGTTTTATTTGATAACAAATTTGGAATGACAAATATAATTGATAAAAAATAAATTAATTTTTTAGTTTTCTTGTTCATATTTGTAACTCTTACTTTTTATAAATGCAGGCCTTGAAAATAAATTCTTAGACCACCTTTTAATGTTCGGCTTAAATGCCTGCTCTATTCCAAGAGCGTCTGCCAAGTTTATTGCATAACTGACACAAATATCAGCTAATGTGAAACGATCTGAACACAAGTAATCTCTATTATCTAGGGATTTTTCTAAAAGTTTCAACCTTGAGACAAACCATCTACTGTAACCATCAATTGCAGCATCAGCTACTCCTGGTTCTTGAAACTTATACCTTAAAACCACAGTTTGTGGAAATGTTAATGTTGCATCAGAATGATATAACCAATTTAAATATGCAGGATAATCATTTTCATTAGGTTGAACTTGTAAATCTGATGGGCCATATTTTTCAACAAGATATTGAGAAATTCCTACAGATTCTGTCATTTTCACATCACCATCAATCATGTATGGAACTGTGCCTAAAATATTAATGTCTAAATATTCTTTCATGAACACTCTTGGAGGAAATGGCATCATAATTAATTCATAATCTAAACCCATTTCTTCTGCTGTCCATATAGGTCTCATAGCTCTTGAGTTTTCTGTGCCGTATATTTTGATCATATTAATAAAGAATGCGTTATTATTTTACAACTTTTTAGTGGTAATATTAATTATAATATATTACCATTTGAGTCCAATTTAAAATTCATATTATGAAAAAAGAAAATATTTCACCAAAAATTAAGACAAATCTAAATACTAAGTCAGATCAATATATTGCAAATAAAGAGATGATGTTAGAAAAGCTGGAGTTTTTAGATGGTCTTCTTGATCTGGCAGAAATCGGTGGCGGCATGCATCACCACGAACGTTTAGCAAAACGAGGAAAGATGCCGGTAAGAGAAAGGGTAATGAATGTTCTTGATCAAGATAGTCCTTTCTTGGAAATTCAACCTTTTGCAGCATACGGTACAACAAACTATCATGTTGGTGGAGGGTGTGTATCAGGAGTTGGAATAATTTCTGGAGTTGAATGTGTAATATTTGCAAATGATCCAACTGTAAAGGCAGGAGCAATGACAGTATACGTCGGCGAAAAATGGAAACGAGCAAAAGAGATTGCAAGAGAAAATAAAATTCCTTTTATAAGTTTTGTAGAGTCAGCTGGTGGTGACTTGAGTGTGGGAAACAATAAGAGTGATTCACCCCCTATTGCTCCAAGTCTTCAACAAGGTCATTTTGCTTCAACAGGGCGTTTTTTTTATGAAATGACTGAATTATCAAAAATGAGAATTCCAGTAATATCAGTTGTATTTGGCTCATCAACCGCAGGTGGCGCATATCAGCCAGGAATGTCCGACTACAATATTTTTATTAAAGATCAGTCCAAGGCTTTTCTTGCAGGTCCTCCATTAGTAAAAATGGCTACTGGTGAAGAGTCTGATGACGAAACACTTGGAGGTGCGAAAATGCACTCTGAGGTTTCCGGACTTTCTGATTATTTGGCTGAAGATGAAATGGATGCACTTAGAATTTGTAGAGAGGTAGTATCACACTTAAATTGGTCAAAAAAAGGTCCTGAACCTAAAATAAAGTCAATTAAACCAGAATATGATAAAAATGAATTATTAGGCATTTTAAGTGAAGATCTTAAATCGGCTGTGGATATAAAAGAAATTATCGCAAGATTTGTTGATGGATCCAGATTTGAAGAATTTAAACCACTTTATGGCTCATCTTTAGTATGTGGCTGGGCTTCTGTTCATGGTTATCAAATAGGTATTATCGGTAACAATGGTCCCATCTACCCTGAATCTGCAGAAAAAGGGGCTACTTTTATTCAACTTTGTAATAAGAGAGATATACCTATTATATTTTTACATAACGTAACAGGATTTCTTGTAGGTAAAGATTTTGAGAGGCAAGGTATTATTAAAAAAGGCTCCCAACTTATAAATGCTGTTTCAAACTCAATGGTTCCGCACATAACATTTATAGTTGGCGCTTCATATGGAGCTGGAACATATGCGATGTCAGGAAAAGCTTTTAATAATAGATTTACATTTTTATGGCCTACTGCAAAAATTGCTGTGATGGGTCCTGAACAAATGGCTGGTGTTATGTCTATTGTAAGACAAGCTAAAGCCAAAAGAGATGGAAAAAAGTTTGATAAAAAAGCCGACGAACAACTTAAAGCAATGGTAATTGATTATCTTGAAAAATTATCACATGGTCTTGTTGCAAGTAGTATGCTTACTGACGATGGAATTATCGATCCTAGAGATACAAGAGATGTTATTGGATTTTGCCTCTCTATTGTAAGTAATAATGTTATTAAAGGTGCTAAGGAATATGGAGTTTTTAGATTATGATCTTTGATTCATTATTGATTGCTAATAGGGGTGAAATTGCATGTAGGATTATAAAAACTGCCAAAGAAATGGGCATCAGATCAATTGCTATTTATGTTGATGCTGACAAAGATGCTCCTTTTGTAAATCAAGCAGATGAGTCGATTAGATTAGAAGATGGTGGTTATCTTAATGGGAATCAAATTATTGAGGCTGCGAAAAAGACTGGGGCTCAAGCAATTCATCCAGGTTATGGTTTTTTATCGGAAAATGCTTCTTTTGCAAGAAAAGTTAAAAAAGAAAATATAATTTGGATTGGGCCATCTCCTAATGTTATATCAGTAATGGGTGATAAATTAAAAGCAAAAGAATTAGCAGTTAAGGCTGATGTACCTACCCTACCAATGACATCAAAACCTAATGAAGCAAAAAAGATTGGCTACCCTCTTCTAATTAAGGCAGCAGCAGGTGGTGGTGGTAAAGGAATGAGAATTGTTGATAAAGAGAAAGATTTAAAAGAATCAATAATCAGTGCACAAAGAGAAGCTAAAAGTGGTTTTAATGATGAAAGAATATTTATTGAAAGATACGTAGAAAAATCTAGGCATATCGAAATACAAATTTTAGGCGACTCATTTGGAAACATTGTTCACTTAGGAGAAAGAGAGTGTTCAATTCAGAGAAGACACCAAAAAATAATTGAGGAATCTCCATCTCCAAGGATCTCAGATGAGGTTAGAAAAAATATGGGTGATGCTGCAGTAAAGCTGGCAAAACAAATAAAATATGAATCAGCTGGTACTGTAGAATTTTTGTTTGATGATAGGACGGAAGAATTCTGGTTTTTAGAAGTCAATACAAGATTACAAGTTGAACATCCAGTTACAGAGGAAGTTACCGGAATAGACCTTGTTAGTGAACAACTCAAAATAGCTAGAGGTGAGCCTCTGGGGTTCTCTCAAGAAGAAATTACCTGGACAGGTTCATCTATTGAAGCAAGACTGTATGCAGAAGATCCAAATAATGATTTCCTTCCTGAAATTGGAACCTTAATAGCGTTTGAAAAAAATAAATCTGCCGAGGCTAGATGGGATTCGGGTGTTAAAACCGGAACAATAGTAGGTACTGATTTTGACCCAATGCTTGCAAAAATAATTACATTCGCTACTAATAGAACTGATGCAGCAAGCAAATTAGCCAAGGCACTCGAATCTGCACATATTGGTGGTGTAAAAACAAATAGAGATTTTTTAATTAACTGTTTAAAAACTAAAGAATTCCTTGAAGGAGATACTACGTCTGATTTTATTGAAAGGGTAAATCCAAGCAGGAAGCTTGAAATTAATAAAGCTGAAATTGAACACGTAACTGCAATTGCGGCTATGTGGATACAACAACAAAATAGAAATAATTCAAACGTTGCTAAATTTATGCCGTCTGGTTGGACGAATGGAAGATTGCCAAATCAAAAAATAACTTTTGAATTTGAAAATAAGGAATATATTGTTGAATACAAACAGCAAAATAATAATAAATTTTTATTTTCATCTAATAAAGAGGCTTTTATTTATTCAGAGGATAAGAATGGAATTGATTTAGTTTTCGATAACAAAAGAGCTTATTTTCGCGTTACAGTCTCTGACAGCAACATTTTAGTCCATATGCCATATGGAGATATTATGCTTGAACTAAAACCAAGGTTTAGGATGCCTGGCACAGAAACTGCAATTGGAGGTCTTGTTGCTCCAATGCCTGGAAAAGTAATTGACCTAAAAGTAAAAAAAGGTAAAAAAGTCAAAGTTGGTGATACTTTAGTCATTCTAGAGGCAATGAAAATGGAGCATTCTATTAAAGCCTCAGAAGATGGGACAGTCTCAGAACTATTTATTTCGATAAATGACCAAGTTGAAAACGGTGCCCTATTAATGGTTGTTAAGTAATTGTTAAATGCAAAATATTGGATATAGAAAAAGTTCTTTTAATACAAAAACTAATAGAATTTATACAAAAAGACATAACGAAATCATTGACGCTCTTGAAGTATTGTTAGAATCAGGTGTTCCAAATCTGACGATGTCTGAAATAGCAAAAAAACTTAAGATTTCTTTAAGAACACTATATGAAATTGCACCAAGCAGAGACGAATTAATTTTAATGACAATGGATAATATCCTAAAAAAATTAGGTAAATTTGCTATGGATTCTGTATCAGAAATTCACTCTCCTGTAGAAAAATTAGAAGAATATTTGATGATTGTTAATCAAGCTGTTGGTCCAAAATTTGACAGATTTCTAAAAGACATGGAAAAAATAAATGGCTCAAAGATGACTGCAGATTATCATGAGAACTTCATAAAAAATTTTATTAAAGAACTTTTAGAGCAAGCTATTAAGAAAAAAGAAATTAAGGCTATTGACGTAAAAGCTTTTGCTATCCTCTTAGGAGGAATTGGAAGAGAATTTTTTAAAGAAGAAAACAAAAGATCTATTAATTTTAGCCCTGAAGAATCTGCAAATTCAATAACAAGTATTATTTTGAATGGTATAAAACTTAAAAACTAATGGGAAAGGAATTTATAACAATTGCAAATTGCAGTGGATTTTATGGTGATAAATTATCTGCAGCAAGAGAAATGGTTAATGGAGGACCTATTGATGTTCTTACTGGAGATTATCTAGCTGAATTAACTATGGCTATTCTTTTTAGTCAAAAAATGAAAAGAGGTGAAAATAAAGGTTATGTTGGAACTTTTTTAAAACAAATCAAAGAAATTGCAAAATCCTGCAAAGAGAAAAATATTAAAATTGTCAGTAATGCTGGTGGATTAAATCCGAAATCGATGGCGTTAGAAATTGAAAATATTTTAAATGAGCAATCCATAGATATGAAGGTTGCTTATATAGATGGCGATGACTTAATGCCAAAAATTCATGATTTAACAAAATTGGGAGAGGAATTCAAAAATATAGAAAAAAATATTAAGTTAAACGACTCGAATTTTTCTCCTTTAACTGCAAATGCATACCTTGGAGCATGGGGTATTAAAACAGCTTTAGATAATGGAGCAGATATTGTTGTTTGTCCAAGAGTTACAGATGCTGCAGTAGTAATCGGTCCCGCAGCTTGGAAATTTGAATGGGACAGAAATAATTATGACGCTTTAGCAGGAGCACTTGCTGCTGGTCATATCATTGAATGTGGTTGTCAGGCAACTGGTGGAAATTTCGCGTTCTTCAAGGAAGTTCCTAGTTTTGATAATGTTGGCTATCCAATTGCTGAGATATACAAAGATGGGAGTTTTAATATTACAAAACATCCTGACACAGGTGGTTTGGTTTCTGAAGGTACTGTGACTGCTCAACTTTTATATGAAATAAGCTCGCCAGCTTATATAAATCCAGATGTCATAGCTCACTTTGATACATTAAAAATTAAACAGATCGAAAAAGATAAAGTTCATGTTTCAGGATGTAGAGGAAGTTCTCCGCCAGATAAACATAAAGTTTGTATTAATCTTGCGGGAGGATTTAGAAATGGTATGGAAATCATTCTTACTGGTTTGGATATTGAAGATAAAGCAAAAGTTTTTACAGATGCGTTATTTAAGTCTGTTGGCGGAAAAGAACAATTTGATGAAGTTTCAATTCAACTTCACAGAACAGACAAAGAAAATCCATCAAGTAATGAGGAAGCAATGGCTTCATTGCTAGTCTCTGTTAAATCTCAAGATCAAAATTTAGTGGGAAGAATTTTTAGCGCAAAAATAATTGAACTTGCTCTCGCAAATATACCAGGTTTTTTTGCGCAGAGCGGGATTAAACCAAGTGGTCCAGTTATAGTCTATTGGCCCGCATTAGTGGACAGCAAGCACATAAAAGAAAAGGTAAATTTTAATGGAAATCAGATTGAGGTGTTACCAACAAGTCAACTAGAGTTTGAAGAGATTTACTATCAAAAAGAGCCTATAAAAATTGAAGATATTGAGATAAAAAATCAAAAAGACATCTATTTTGGTCAAATTTTTGGAACAAGATCTGGTGACAAAGGAGGTTGTGCGAATCTAGGAGTTTGGGCAAAAAATTCAACTTCATTTGCGTTTCTTCATAAATTTTTGACAGTAGAAAAGCTAAAAGAACTACTTCCTGATCTGATGCAATTTAGGGTAGAAAGATTTGAATTAGCCAATATTAATTCACTTAATTTTTACATTCATGACATATTGCAAGATGGTATTTCATCTAATGACAGAAAAGATGGTCAAGCAAAGTCCTTAGGTGAATATTTGAGAGCAAAAAAAATAAAAGTGCCACAAAGTATTATTGAGGATAATTAAAATGAAAAAGCTATCACTTAAGGGTCTTCAGTTTTCAGCAACTGAAATAAATATAAAAAATAATATTATGGAAATTACGCTAAATAGGCCTGAGAAAAAAAATGCATTAAGTAGTGTAATGATGAATGAGATTAACTATGCTTTAGCTTATGCAAAACAGGAAGATACTATTCGTGTAGTAGTTTTTGCGGCAAAGGGAGATATTTTTTGTGCTGGCGCAGATTTATCTAATTCAAAGTCTGAATCAAATGTACCAAAACTAGAAAATGCTGATGACATAAGTCTTTCTTTAAGACATTTATTTAAGCCAGTCATATCTAAAATCCAAGGGTCAGTTTTGGCGGGTGCTCTTTTAATTGTATGTAACTCAACTCATGCTATTGCTGTAAGAGAAGCAACCTTTTCAGCACCAGAGATACATAGAGGATTATGGCCTTTTATGGTCATGGCGGGTTTATTTAGAGTTATGCCTAAAAGAGCCGGTCTTGACTTCATAATGAGAGGAAAACCTATTGATTCGAAAAAAGCAGAAGAATGGGGTTTGATAAATGAATGTGTTAAAAAAGAAGAACTTAATGAAAAAGTTGATAAACTTGCTAATGAGCTTGCAAGTTTAGCGCCTGAAACAATGAAATTTGGTCTTGAGGCTTATGAGAAGCAAGATTCAAAAAGTTTTGATGATGCCCTTCCATACTTAAAAGAACAAATTGCTAAGTGTTTTGAAGGAAAAGATGCTAAAGAAGGAATAGCTGCATTTCTTGAAAAAAGGAAACCAAACTGGGACTAATTAGAAAAAATTATGGATTTAAATTTTAGCAAAGAGCATAAAGATTTTACTAGTGAAGTAAAAGACTTTTGTAAAAAATATTCTGGTATTCATTTCTCAGACTCCACTAAAGTACCACTATCGGGTTCATTTAAATCTGGCGAAATTAAAATGAAGAGATCAGATTGGCAAAAGATTCTTATTGAAAAAGGTTATTTTGCAAGATCCATTCCAACAGAATACGGAGGTTTTGGTGGGGAAAGTGACATCATTAAAACAAGAATTATTGCAGAAGAATTTGCAAAAGCAAAAATCCCTCCTCCAATGGGTGGTCAAGGTATAGACATGTTAGTTCCAACGCTTTTAGAACTTGGCACTGAGGAGCAAAAACAAAAATATGTGAAGTCGACACTGCTTGGCGAAATTATTTGGTGTCAAGGCTACTCAGAGCCAAATGCTGGCAGTGATCTTGCAAATCTGCAAACAAAAGGAGAATTAATAAATGGGAACTGGATTATAAATGGTCAAAAAATCTGGACCAGTACTGCTCAGTATTCACAGATGATGTTTTGTTTGGTCAGAACTGAACCTAATGCGTCAAAACATGCTGGAATAAGCTACTTACTAATTCCAATGGATACTCCTGGAATTGAGATAAGACCTTTAGTTGATATGACGCTTAATGCTGGATTCAATGAGGTATTTTTTACAGATGTAACAATTCCAGAGAATAATATTGTTGGAAAACGAGGTGAAGGCTGGGCTGTTGCAAATGCAACATTAAGTCATGAAAGAGGCTCTCTTTCTGATCCCAACGCTATGATGAACAGATTGAAATCTCTTATAGAAAGAATGAAAAAAGAAACTATAAATGGTGAATTAGCTATTAATAATCCAGTATACAGAGATAAATTAATGAAAATCCAAGGAAAAGTTATTGCTTTTCAATCTAATTCTTTGAGAGTTCTATCAGCAAAACTAAATAAAAATCAAGATGTAAAGATTGCTGGAATGATACAGAAACTCGTTGGTACTGAATTGAGACATGAGCTTGAGGGTTTTGCAATAGATATTATGGGTGAATTAGGAACACTGTATGAAAATAGTCCAAATATAAGAGATGGTGGTTCATGGCAAGTCGCATACATGTATTTTCTTGGATTGATAATTGGGGGTGGTACTAGTCAAATACAAAAAAATATTATCTCAGAAAGAGGTCTTGGTATGCCAAAAGAACCAAAGATGCCTCAGGGAGCATAATATGTATTTTGGATTATCTGATGACCAAATTTTCTTTCAAGATAACGTTAAAAAATTTCTTGAAGATACTGCTCCTATAGATGTCATAAGAAAGGTTACAAACGGACAAGACAAATCTTGCAAAGATGATTTACATAAGGGTATCGTAAACCTTGGTATAAATAACATTTTAATTCCAGAGGAAAATGGTGGTCTTGGACTTGACTTACTTTTCGCTACTGCGGTCTCGCAAAGTCTTGGAGAAGGTGTTGCAACTCTTCCATTTATTGGATCTTACGTAATGGCTCCTATAACAATTAAATATGGCGCTAACGATAGTCAAAAAAAAATTTATTTTGATGAAATGTCAAAGAATTCAATTAATTTTAGTGTTGGATTTTCTGAATTCTTTGGATCAAGAAATGAATCAAATTTAGTTTTTTCGGAGAATAAAGTAAATGGAAGAACTTTTTTTGTAATTGATAATGATTATGCAACACATGTGATGTTGTCTGATAAAAAGGGTCAAATAGGAATTGTAAATCTTAAATCGGCAGGAATAAAAGAAGTTGATTTAATAACAGTTGATAAAACCAGAATTTTTAGAGAAATTCGTTTTAATGATACTGAAATTGATATTTTAAAAAATACCTTAAATTCAAAAGAAGCTATAAGCAACGCAATTGATGCAGGTAGAATAGTTACTGCTGCGGATTCACTTGGTGCCTCGAAAGCTATGATTGATAAGGCTGTAGATTACTCCAAAGATAGAAAACAATTTAATAGAGTAATTGGCTCATTCCAAGCAGTTAAGCATATGTGTGCAGAAATGGCCTCCGAATTAGAACCATGCTATTCATTAGTTTGGCATGCAGCACATTCATTTGATTGCAATGATGATGATAAAAAGCTTATGGCATGTCATGCTAAGTCCCATACTTCCGATGTTTCTAAAATGATCTCAAAAAAAGCAACAGAAGTTCATGGTGGAATGGGATTTACAGACTTGTTAGGATTACATTATTGGTTCAAAAGAATCGGTGTTAATAGACAAATCTTAGGTACGCCAGATTTAGTTAGAGAAGAAGCTGCTAAAGCACAGAATTTATAATTATTAAATGAATATAAAATTAATATTTTTGTTATGTTGTTCGTTTGTGTTTGCAAACGAATATGAATTTATTGAATTAAGCAATAACAAAGAGAAATTGAGTAAGGAGATTTTTAAAAAACTTGAAAGAGAGCACTACCTTAAAGAATTCGATAAAGATAATTTTAATAAAAGATATTTTGAAGCAATCATAGAAAAATTAGATGAAAGTAAAAATTTATTTATTAAAGATGAAATAGAATTGTACCTTAAAAGATCAGAGCTTTATGACGATTATTTTGATATTGAATTAGCTTATGAGCTTATTAATTTATACTTTGAAAGGTTGACGTATTTTTTAAAATATCAAATTGATCTAATCAAAAAAAATCAGTTTGATCTCTTAAAGGATGAATATCTTGATATCTATAATGAAGATAACCAATGGCGATCTAGTTTTGACGACCTAAAAGAGTTATGGAGACTCGAAACAAAGAATGATCTTTTGGTTTCAAGATTATCAGATTCTTCAAGTTCTAAACCACTAGTTGATTTAAAGAAAAGGTATGAAAACAGAATAAGAAGAATCAACCAGCAAAAAGAGGAAGATATATTTTCGTTGGCTATGAATATTTTAACTAATCAATTTGATCCTCATTCCTCGTACTTATCACCAAGATCTGCAGAAGATTTTGATGTAAATATGAGTTTAAAGTTGAATGGTATTGGGGCACTTCTTGGAACAGAAGACGACTACACTAAAATTATAAGTTTAGTTCCTGGTGGTCCAGCTGAAAAATCTGGAAAAATTAATCCTGAGGATAGAATAACTAAAATTAGACAAATTGGATCAAATGAATATAAAGATGTAGTTGGCTGGAGAATTGATGAAGTTGTTGACTTAATTAGAGGAGAAGCTGGAAGTGAGGTTGAAATTGAATTCATATCATTCAATTCAGATGACGATTCAACTAAATTGATAACTTTAAAAAGAGAAGAGATAAAACTTGAGGACAGAGCCGCAAAATCAAAAATTATTGATATTGGAGATAATAAAATTGGAATAATTGATCTGCCCTCTTTTTATATAGATTTTAATGATTATCAAAAAAGGGTTGAAGATTATAGAAGTAGCAGTAATGATGTTAAGAGTATCTTAAATGAGTTTAATCAATCAGATGTTGATGCTTTAATATTGGATTTAAGAAATAATGGTGGTGGTGCACTCATTGAAGCAAACAAAATTATAGGATTATTTGTGTCTTCTGGTCCCACAGTTCAAGTGAAGCAAAGCAGAGGATATATACAACCATATGGCTCTTCAAGAGCTGTCCAGGTTTGGAGCAAGCCTTTGTTAGTTCTAGTTAATCGTTACTCAGCGTCAGCCTCAGAGATTGTTGCTGGAGCAATTCAAGACTATAGAAGAGGTATCATTGTTGGGCAAAGAACATTTGGTAAAGGTACTGTCCAAAGTCTGGAAAATTTATCAGAGGGGCAAGTTAAAATTACAGAATCTAAGTATTACAGAGTGAATGGAATGAGTACTCAAAATAAAGGTGTGCTTCCTGATATTCAACTTCCAGTCACTTGGGATATCGACTCAGTTGGAGAAAGCTCATATCCTACTGCAATGGAATGGGACGTAATAAGACCATACAGACATAATAAATTTAATATTGATTCAAATCTTTTTAATGAGGTAGTTGCAAACTATGAGTATCGGCTCAATGAGGAACCAAATCTAAATTATCTGAAAAAAATCAGAGACAGATACGACTTAAATAAAAATAAAAAAAAGTTAAGTCTAAATTTAAATGAAAGAAAAATTCAAAAAGAATTAAGAAAAGATTGGCTCCTTCAAATTGAGAATGAAAGAAGACAGAAAGTTGGCCTTACAACTTATTCTTCATATGAAGAGATGCAGGAATCAAGTGATGCCAACATAACTAGTAGCACAATAAATCTAGAGGATGATTATCAATTAATTGAATCAACTAATATTATCAATGATTACATTGAATTAAATAAAAAGTTTGCTTTTTCATCTATAAAATAATATGAAAATTGTATCTTTTAACATCAATAGCATTAGAGCAAGACCTCATCAAATTGAACATTTACGAGATACTATAGATCCTGATGTAATAGGACTTCAAGAAACAAAGGTAAATGATCCGGAATTCCCGTTAGAAATAATTAATGAAATTGGTTATCACTCAGAATATTGGGGTCAAAAAGGACATTATGGAGTAGCGATCTTAAGCAAAGTTCCACCAATTGAAACTTATAAAGGTTTTGCGAATGACACTGAAGAGGATCAGAAAAGATTCATTCAATCTAAATTTAATTTTGGGAATGAAGAATTGTTAATAATGAATGGTTATTTTCCTCAAGGTGAAAACATAAATCATGAAACAAAATTTCCTAAAAAAGTTAAATACTATAGTGATTTAGAGTCGCATATTCTCAACCTTAAAAAATCAAACTCTAATTTAATAGTAATGGGAGATTTCAATGTTTCACCAGAAGATATAGATATTGGAATTGGAGAAGAAAACGCAAAAAGATGGTTAAGAGATGGAAAAACGTCATTTCAACCTCAGGAGAGAGAAATGTGGAATAAAATCAAAAATTTAGGCTTTGTTGATACATGGAGAGAAAAATACCCGCAAGAGTCATCTATTTATTCATGGTTTGATTATAGGTCTAGAATGTTTGATCAGGATCCAAAAAAAGGATTAAGAATTGACCATATTTTACTTTCTGAGAATTTAAAAATGAACATCAAGGATGTTGGTATTGACTATAATGCCCGAGCAATGGAAAAGCCTTCAGATCATTGCCCAGTTTGGTTAGAGTTAAATGAATGATATTTCATTTAAACAACCAGAAAATCAAGAAGAATTCATAAAATATAATCTTTTTAGATGGGAAATATTAAGAAAGCCTATTGGAAAATCAATCGAATCCTTAAAAGATGCTCATGAGGATTCCAGTTTTCATCTAATTGGAGTCAAAAAAGAACAAATTGTAGGTTGTGGTAGGCTGCATTTTAACAACCCAAATGAAGCGCAAATTAGATATATGGCTGTTGACGAGAAATATCAGAGAAATGGTGTTGGTAAAGAAGTCATAAGATTACTTGAAAAAGAAGCTAAAAGACAAAATGCAAAAAAAATTATTTTAAATGCTAGGGATCACGTATTAGATTTTTATAAAAAATTTGGTTATATAGCAGTCAAAAAATATAATGGCTCTGATACTGGTATCCCTCATACAACAATGGAAAAAATTATATGATTACCTCTTTTGTATAAAAAAACTTTTAAGTAGCTTTGAACTTTCCTCTTTATATAATCCATATTTATATTTTATCTTGTGATTTAAAGCCTTATTCTCAAGAAAATTATCAATTGAACATATACTACCTGTTTTAGGTTCTTTCGTTGAAAATATTATCCAGCTCAATCTTGCATCAATAATTGCTTTCGCACACATATGACAAGGCTCTAGAGTTACAAAAATAGAACATCCATTTAATCTATAATTGCCTATCTTGCGGGAAGCAGATCTAAGTGCGTTTATTTCTGCATGAGCGGTAACATCATTGCTTTCAATCACACTATTGCATCCCCTTCCTATGATTTCATTATCTTTGACAATAACCGCACCGACAGGGACTTCTTTATGATCGAATGATTGCCTGGCTAAGTCCATTGCAGACTCCATAAAGAATTTATCTAGGTCTGTAAAAACCATATTTAGTAAAGTTCAATACCTGCAATATCTAATTGAGCTGAAAAATCTTTACCGTAAGCAACCAAGCCAATAGATCTTATATTAGTTGAACCAAGTAATTCATTTCCATTTCTAGAATACTTAAAATTTTTAATTGGTAATTCAATAGTTTGCCATTCATCAGTTACATAGAATCTTGAATAAAAATAATTCCATGGCAGCATTCTTGGAGCTCTTAAATGAATGAAATATTCATTATTATTCCCTCTAACTTTTAATCGAATTCCATCAAAATTATTGCTATTGATATTCATTTTGACTCTTGACTGAATAAATCCACCATTATTTTCTGTACTAACATTGCCTTCAAGTCTATAAAAAGTCTCTCCATCTTCTTCAATTTCATAAAAATTCACCTCTGATATGCCGCCCATAACTTGATCAGAGATTGCGGTCCATTCGGCCCTTACATCGTTAAGGTTATCTATAATCATTGATGAAAGATTTAAGTTTAAAAGTGATAACAAGATTGAAAAAAATCTTATCAAAATTAATCCAAATAGGTATTTTTATCAGCATTAAACCAGGGAAGAGATACTACTTTAGAGGCAACATCCCCGTATGGACTTTCAAGTAAAACAACTGTTCCTTCTTCACAAAATTCAATATCAAGAATTGCTAGCCCAATATTCTTTTTTACTCTAGGTGAAAAATATGCTCTTGATAATCTTCCAATTTTTTTTCCACCGCAATTGACTGGCCAGAAATTTTCAGGTGCTCTTGGTAATGGATCACCTTCAATTTCAAGTCCAATTAATTTCTCTTTTACACCATCATTTTTTATTTTTTTTAAAGCTTGTTTTCCAATAAAATCAGTTTCTTGATCAACGTCTACTAATCTTCCAAACCCTATGGTGTATGGATTATGCTCTCTTCCAAAATCACTGCCATATGATAAAAGCCCACCTTCAATAGTTCTAATAGTATTTGGAGCAATAACTCTCCCATTAAATTCCTGCGCAGCATCATAGACCAACTCAAAAAGATCATTACCTAATTTTCTGTCTTGAAGATAAAGCTCATAACTTAGTTCACCACTCCAACCGGTTCTAGCAATTACCATTGGAATATTTTGAAGTTGAGTTTTTCTTGCCTTGTAATAACCTAAATCGTCATGTTCACCATCAAAAAGTTTACGGATTAATTTGCCTGACTTTGGGCCACTTATTTGCAAAGGGGAAACATCAGGTTCATGAATTGAAACTTTCATGCCAGAGTTTATTGCAATTCCCTGAAGCCAAAGAATAACATCACCATCTCCAGGAGAAATCCAAAACTTATTTTCTTCAAGTCTCAATAAACAGGCGTCATTGATAATTCCACCATCCATATCAGTCAAAATAATATATTTACAGTGACCTATTTCACATTTTTCTAAATTACGAGGTGTAATATATCTAACAAAATCATAAGCGTCTTTTCCATTAATTTCAATTTGACGCTCAGCAGCAAAATCACCAAATGTAACATCATTTATAAGACTCTCATACTCTTTTTCAGGTCCAGAAAAAGCAGTTGGTAGATACATTTTATTATAGACAGTAAAGCCGGTAACTCCATATTTCAAATTAGAATCATAATAAGGAGATTTCCTTATTCTTGTACCAATTCCTATCATTAACGGTAGTTGTGATTTTGACATGTGTTATCCTTAGATTTAAGGGTATTTTAATCTCAAAATATCTTGGGAGTAAATGAAAAATTTACATATTTATTATAATATTTATATATGAATTTTTGAGGGGAAAATGGGTAAAAAAAGATTTTTTGATGATAGATTAAAATATCTTTCATTTATTCAAAATACAGGAGAAAAAAAGGCAATTTCTGATCAAATTTATCCTTATATTTCATCCCTTTCACAAAATAAGTCTTATATTAGAGTACTTGATGCAGGAACAGGTGATGGAACAATTAATTCAAATATAATTAAAAGTTTTCACAGATATCATCCATATACTTCGTTATTAATAACCGGTAAAGAAATAAGCTATGAGGATCTCAAAAATACCCTTGAAAAAATGCCTGATAGATTTGCTGAGCATCCTAACTTATTAGTAACAATGACAAATGTTAAATTTTCTGAGTTAGGTTTGGTTGAAACTGCAAACAAAATAAAAAATAAGAAAATTAAAGAGTTAAATTTAATTCTTGATAGTGATAATTCTTTTGATTTTAATACTCAAATAACTGGGACTAAACTTGGAAATTTTATTAAAAAATATTGGGGAATTGAGATTGATGCTAAAGGTAAAACTTCATATGCGAATCCTTGCATAATAAGAATTTTGAGAAAAGATAACTTAAGATACTTAAAGGGGTTTCTCAAAAATGATTATAAAAATAACAACTATGATTTAATAATTGCTTCACAAGCATATAGGGCTAGCTCTCCAGTGAAAATAAAAGTAGATAATGTAATTGGCCCATTAATGAGGCTGCTAAATAAGTCAGGAAAACTTCTGGTGACACATTCCTATGGAGGAAATGGGATACAAAAAGTTCTCAAAACAGCTTTCAAAGAAAAAGAGGCGTTTCCAAATAGAGCTAAAGATATTATTAATTATTTAAAAAATAATCCTCCTGGTGAAAATAATTTATACAATTTCTCTAAACCACAATATTATGGTTTTTATTTTAGAAAAGCTCCTGATAAAACAGTTACTGAATTATTTGGACATAATACAGATGCAAAATGGGCTAATATCCTATATGTAGGACAAATTCCTGAAAAAGATATTCAACAAGTTGAAAAAAATATTAGGCTTCATAACAAAGTTAAGAGAACAATTGAAGGCTTAGGTAAAATTGAATTTAAAAACGAATTGTTTGCAATTACAAAAGTTAGGTAAACTAAATATCAAATCTTAAGCTACTCGATCTTGAAACTCAATCCAGCATTTTCTTCTAATCTTTTTATAAGTTTCTTTCCCATTGCTGGTGCTGGCGTATAAATACCTCCTGGAAGATCTTGGCACTCTTTTACAAGACATATTGCACTTTCAGCGATCATTTTTGAAGTCGAACCATATCCTGGATCGATATCTCCTGAAACAGAGATATGAACACTCTCATTGCCAACATCACCACAGAATAGGAGATCATAACTGCCATTTTCTCTTGATTCTCTTGATGGTCCCTCACCAGGTTCTGGAGCATTGCTTAGTGGATTAGAGGATGAAATAAAATCAGCAGCTGATTTTCCTTTGTCACCAGTTCCTTGAATCCACATTTCGTTATAACAAAAATCTTTTCCATAAAAATGATTCATTAACGCATTTGATCTATGAATGTTTTTGGTATTTATTGGTGCCATAAAAAATGGTGCTACCCAAGTATTTAATTTTTCATCAATCATAGGTTTGTTATCAGCTGGCTGATCAGGTCCATTAAAACCATTTGAAAGTGAAAATGGATTAGACAAAACTGAAAATAGTTCAGGTTTTTCTTTTAGTGCAGACATAGTTGCTTTTAGAGACGCTGCTGTACCGCCAGAAAATTCACCATTCATCTCTCTAACCCTACCCCTAACATTATTTGAAGGTTTGCCAAATCTTTTTATAACCTCGTCTTGAAGAAACAATACACCCAAATCAAAAGGTATGCTGTCAAAACCACATGAGAAGACTATTCTAGATCCTGATTTTTTTGCAATGCTATTTAACTCATTAATTTTTTCGTGCATCCATCCAGGTTCTCCACACAAATCAACATAATCAGTCCCAGAATTAGCACATGCAGCAATAATACTGTTTCCATAAAGCTGATATGGACCAACAGTAGTTAAAACACATTTTGTAATAGAAATTAAATTATTAATACTTTCAATATCATTACTATCAGCAACAATTAAAGGTACCTCTTTTGGTACTTTTTTTAATTTCGCAACTGATTCAAGCTTATCAAAACTTCTTCCAGCTATAGCCCAACTGATGTCAGGGCTATCACTATATTTTTCTACAAGATACTCAACTACTAACTTACCAGTAAAACCTGTTGCTCCGAAAACAACAAAATCAAACTCTTTATGCATGTTCATGTTTTATTCCTATATAAAAACCAATTGGAGGATTATAATATAACCAAAGAAAATATATTTTATTTATATAAATGTTAAAAAAAATATCTGAATTTTTTAGAGTAATTGGTGAATTAAAATATATTATTCCTCTTCTAAGATATAAATTCCCAGACCCTGATGATAATTCTTCTTTAGCTCATACCTTTAAGAAAACTGTTGAGAAATTTGGAAATAGGAATTTTATCTATTTTGAAAATCAGACTTTGACATATTCGGAAGTAGATCAAGCTGTAAATATCTTTGCAAAAAAACTCGTTGATGATGGTGTTGTTCATGGTGATAAAGTAATTCTTTTTATGGAAAATCGACCAGAATATATAACAAGCATTCTTGCTCTAAACAAAATTGGTGCAATTGGTGTTTTAATCAATACAAGCCTAACTGGAAAACCCTTAATACATTGCATTAATTCATCTGATTCTAAAAAGTGTATTGTTGGTGCTGAGTTAGCTTTGTCTCTTGAGGAAGTGTTATCTGAAATCAATATAAAAGATAAAACAGACATTTATTGGATTAGTGATGGAGATACTTTTAAATGTCCAGATTGGTCATTGGATATAAAAGATTTTATAAATGATTCTGAAAATATTGATATTGAAATTTCAAGTAAAGTAACAGCAAAAGATACTGCTTTTTATATTTTCACCTCTGGAACTACTGGTGTTCCAAAAGCCGCACTCTTTCCTAACTCAAAAATAATTGCTGCTTCTGTAAATATTGTAAAAGGAGGATATAGACTCAATGAAAAAGATTGTATGTATAACTGTCTTCCACTTTATCATTCTACTGGTCTGATGTTGGGTCTGTGTGCATGCATTGAAGCAGGTTCAGCAACTTTCATTAGAAGAAAATTTTCTGCATCTGCATTTTGGAAAGAAGCAAATAAATATAATACAACTGCCTTTGTTTACGTGGGTGAACTATGCAGATATTTGAGTTTTCAAGAACCAATTGAAGAAGAAAAAAATAATCCAATATCAAAAATGGTTGGTAATGGTTTGCGACCAGATCTATGGGATTGTTTTAGAAACAGATTTGGTGTTGAAAGAATTATCGAAATTTACGGTGCTAGTGAAGGTAATGCTTTGTTTATGAATCTTCTCAATAAAGATCAAACAATTGGTATGACAAATGCAAAAGTTGGTATTTTTGAGTATGACGTTGCAGAAGACACACTTGTAAAAGATACCGATGGAAGATATGTAGAAGTAGACGAACATCAACCAGGACTCCTTCTTGTTGAGATAGGTCCAAATGCAGTATACAACGGTTATACAGATAAGAAAGCAAGTGAAGCAAAAGTAATACAAAATGTATTAGTTGAAGGTGATAGATGGTTTAACACTGGTGATCTTGTAAAAACAATGGATGTTGGTTTTTCTCTAGGTAGAATTCATTATCAATTTGTTGACAGGGTTGGTGATACGTTCAGGTGGAAATCAGAGAATGTATCTACAAATGAGGTAGCAGAAATCTTAAATAGTTATCACGAAGTTAATATGGCTAATGTTTATGGCGTAAAGGTTGCTAATAGTGAAGGACGTGCTGGCATGGTAGCCTTTAACTGCAATATAGAAAAATTTGATTGGCTAAGTTTTTCAGATTTTGTTTCAAAAAAGCTACCTGGTTACGCACAACCAGTTTTTGTAAGAATCATAGATGAGCTAGAAACAACTGGCACATTCAAGCTTAAAAAGAATGATTTAAGGGAAGAGGCCTTCCATCTTGATAAAGTAAATGGAGATCTAGTTTTTGTAAAGAAACCAGGAAAGAATTCATACGAAAGACTTGATAATGATTTCTATCAAAGCATCCAGTCTGGTAATGTTGGTTTTTAAATTTACTTAATATTACTATCGATTAAGACAGCTATTAAAAGTGCTGGCTCATCTCCATTATTAACCCACGCATGATTTGTTCCTCTTTGAACAACAACATCAAATGGTTTTAGATTAACTTCATCATTATCAAGTATCAAAGTGACGTCTCCTTTGAGCAGAATAATGTAATCGATTGTTTCTGTTTTATGCATTGCGGGATGTCTTCTTGTATCCACTCTATGATGTCCTGCGCCAATTTTTTCAAAAGCATCTGAGGCTATTTCTTGCATTACATCATCAGGAACACCATCCGGAATTGGATTAATTTGAAAATATCTAAACTTAGTTCCACCATTAGGTGGTGACAAAATAATATCTTCATCAGCTCTATCAATTTCATCAGTTGAAATAACATCATCACCGTCTGTATTCCATAATTCAAACAGACCACCTACGTCTTCACCTATAGATCTGGCAGGAGGTCCATCAAAACTAATTATCGATTCGCCCTTATTGTTGTGACCAGTAATAATTCTTCTCATTTTATCCCCTAATATTTTTTAATTTTGCTCTAATATTTTTTATTTTTTCACTACTTTGGATCTCATCCCAATTCATATCACTTTTTTTCTTCAAAATTGATAATTTGCTTGATGGTTCTATTTCGCTATTATTTAAATAACTTATTGTATCTTTTACACCAATCCTATCATTACATATAAGGGCCATATCACATCCAGCATCGAAAGATTTTATTGTTTTGATATAACAATTTTCATCACCAGAACCTTTCATTGAGAGATCATCACTAAATATTAAGCCAGTGAACTCAAGTTTATTTTTTAAAATGTCCTGAAGCCAAGTTTTAGAAAAACTTGGTAATTTCTCATCAACATCTGGAAAAAATACATGTGCACACATAACGGCATCCAACTTATTTTTTAATTTAATGTAAGGTTTTATATCTGAATTCAATAGATCAGAAAAGGTCCTTTTATCTTCAACAAGATTGAAATGACTATCCTCAAATATTCCTCCATGACCAGGAAAATGTTTACCAGTTGCTGACATGCCAGCTTGATGCATCCCATCAATAAAATTAGATGAAAATTCTATTACTTCATCAACTTCATTTGAAAAAGCTCTGTCTCCTATTACGCTTGATGTCTTTTCGTCAATATCTAATACTGGAGCAAAATTTAAATCAATGCCAACAGCCATGAGCTCTGAAGATATTAACCATGCAGTTTCAGCAAAAATTTCCATATCATCTTCTTCTTTTGCGTAAACTGCCAGACTTTGCATCGAGGGTATGCCTGTAAAGTCTTTATAAAATCTCTGAACTCTCCCTCCTTCTTGATCAACTGCAATGATTACATTTTTTTTTATTGCAAATATCTCAATTATCAAACTTTTTAATTGTTCTAAAGTCTCAAAATTTCTTGAAAAAAGTATTATTCCGCCAATGTGTTTATTTGATATAAGGGCGATGTCATCGTCTGACAAAGTAATTCCCTCTAAATCAATCATCAGTCGTCCATAAAAATCAGTCATAGTCAATAATTGTTTTAATAGAGAATCCTTTTTCGCATATTAATTTACTGCCACCTAGTTCTGTTAAATCAATAACACACAAAATTAAAATATTTTCATTTCTTACACTAAAATTTTCAGTCAACAATTCTGCGCATGCTATTGCAGTTCCACCTGTTGCAACCAAATCATCAACAATTACAATTTTTTGGTTTTTTTTAATATTTGTATTTTGTTGAATTTCAATAGAAGTACTTCCATATTCGAGATTAAAGCTTTTTTTGAATGTTTTGTTTGGTAATTTACCTGGCTTTCTAGCTAAAACAAAAGGAAGTCCAAGATCTCTTGCGATGGTTCCAGCAAAAATAAAACCCCTACTCTCAATACTTGCAATAATATCAGCATTGAATTCTTTCGAAAGCTTAGTTAGCTGATTGCATGTCTTTTTGAAGGCCTCTGGTGTTTCAATCAAACTTGTTATATCTCTGAACTTAATACCCTTAATTGGAAAATCATTAATAGTTCTCACAGACCTCTTTAAATCTAGAGGATCACTCATTTATCTTTCCAACTTGGATCTCTTTTTTCCAAAAAAGAGTTTATACCTTCAATAGCATCTTCCTTCAGCATATTTTGCGTCATTACCTCTGAGGTATATTTGTATGCATCCTCAAGACTAAGTTCGAGTTGTTTATAAAAAGCTTTTTTACCAATTTTTATTATGGGCTGTGACTTTTTAGAGATTTTTTCAGCCAGATTCATTACTGCATCTGTAAGATTTTCAAGCGACACAAAATCATTGATTAAAAAAATTCTTTTAGCCTCTTTAGCATCAATCATATCTCCGGTAAGTAGCATATTCATAGAATTTTTTTTACTTACATTCCTGGATAATGAAACCATAGGAGTTGAACAAAACAAACCAATGTTTACTCCTGGGGTTGCAAATTTTGCACATTCAGATGATATTGCTAAATCACATGATGCGACTAACTGGCAACCTGCTGCAGTTGCAATACCACCAACTTCTGCAATAACTGGCTTTGGACTATTAACAATTAATTGCATTAATTTAGAGCATTTTTGAAATAAATTTAGAAAGTATAGTTCTTTGTCTTTGTTTTTATCATTAGCGTCTTTAAGGTCTTTTAAGTCATGTCCTGAACAAAAAACATCTCCAGTTGATCCAATCACTATGACTTTAACTTCTTTATTAATAGATGCATTATCTAGTTCACTGATCAAGTTATCCATCATTAATTCTGATAGAGGATTCTTGGTTTCTGGATCGTTAAGAGTTAGACGGAGGATACCTTTTTCATTTAATTCTTTACTTAGAATTTCGTTAGTTTTTTGTGTCATAATTTATTTAATGTTAATTGTGTTTAATAGTCCAATCTAATTTTCTAAAATCTTTATAGGACAGCTATCCATAACAAATTTAATACCGGCCTTTGTAGCTAGTAACTCAGATTTTTTATCTATAATTCCCTCCTGAGTCCAAATAACATCAACACCAATATTTATTGCATTTAAGCAAATATCCATCACAAATTCTTTTGAACGAAAAATATCTACCATATCAATCCTGTGTTCAATTTCATTTAAATTTGAGTAGCACCTTTTGCCAAGAATTGTATTATTAAGTTCATTCGGGTTAACAGGGAAAACTTGATATCCCTTTTCAATTAGATATTTCATTACTTTAAAGCTATCTTTTTTAGGATTTGAACTTGCCCCTACAAGAGCAATCGTATTTACTTTAGAGAGAATTTTTTTTAAGTAAGATTTTGAATAGTTAATAGGCATTTATATTCTTATATTCAGTCATCATAAAATTAAAACTCTTCAAGTTCGTTTGTTTCAATGTTATAAACTTTTAAACCTCTCATATCTTCTATTATACGATTCGGCTGAATATAATCTAAAACACCTTTTTTATCTCTACTAATTCTAAAATTAGCATCAACATATTCTGCTGAAAGATCAACTTTATTAATAAGTTCTGATTTATTGCTTTTAATAAAATATGCATTATTTCTTGCTAAATTAGATCCAATAAAAATATATCCTTTGTCTAGCATAGAATTATTCAAGGCCGCCAATGAGGCTCCAAAAAATAAACCGCAATGATGATTTTTAAATCTGTTAAAGGATTCGTCATAAGGAACTGTTATTTTTCTTTCATGGCCAAATATATAATTATATTCAAGTATAACTACTTCAGGAGATAGTAAATCAAAATCAATCTCATTCAAAATCCAATAATCGTTACCATCAAGATCAATGTGCAAGAGGCCAATGTTAGATTTCACTTCTGAAGAAATAATGTTCATGATATTGTCTTTGGTTATGAATTCATTAATTGCTTTTAGGTTATATCTTGAATAAATGCTCGAATTTTTGACTCTTCGTATGTGTTTTTCTGATCCATCTATCACCAAACCTTTCCAATTATTGTTAACCATTAAAAAATGACAGTTGCTTTCATAAAAATCTGCTACACCAAATTCGATAAAATATTTATTAGTTATACCAATAGTGTTTACTAAAAATTGTATTATTCCATCGTCTCCAAACTGCGAATAAACCTTAAATTCTTTATCTTCAATTCTACCTGAAGTCTTTATTGATGAATTCCAATCTTCTGAGGCCATTAAATTTTTTGCCTGTAAGATTAATCCTTCGTCTTCCCAAGATCTTGTTAATAATTTCAAAGAAGCGACTATCTTGCTTAAAAAATAGAAAATTTGTTCTTTTATCATTATTTATTCTCCCCAGAATAATGTCGTAAAACTTAACTTAAATTTCCTTCGAATTGTACTCCATTTAAGTTATTTGATGAAGAAATCATGCGTTTAGAGCTTGTAATTACCTTTTATTTAATAAGCCTAGTTGATTTATATCATCAATGTAATTAAGTTTTTCAGAGTAAATTTTTAGACAATCTCCATCATTAAAACCAAATAAATCGAGAGAACAAACTATTTTGTTGGCAAAAAAAGTTGCAAACCATAGCACTGTTGAAGTATCACCAATAATAATTGAGGAATCAGATATTATTTTAAAAGCCGGAGTATTTCTTGATAAAATTTCAATATCTGGAACTTTTTCAGAAACTTTAATGAAAACATCTTCTATAAACTTATCTTTAACGCCTGGATGGAATTTAATTTGAATTTTATGATCTGGATAATTTTTTTTAAGTTCCATGATAATATCTAACCAATCTGCATCCAAATTCTTTTTAAACGTACCCCATGTTGGAAAAATTGAAATTAATGGAGATTTATTAACACAATCATCAAAAAAATAAGAATATATCTCTTGCAAATTATTTTCAAATTCTAATTTAGTCAAATTAAATTTTAAGCCTTGAAAGAATTCATTCATATAGTCAATAACATTTTCATCAAAAAAAATAATTTGATCTTGATCATTTAAACAAAAACCTTTATCGATGAATTTATTTGCATAGGAATATTTTGGATAATATGGGTTTGTCCATGGAGCAAAGGTATTCCCAAACGTTAATAATGGCAATAACTTAAAAGCAATGAGGAATTTTAAACTAACTTTTAGTTTCATAATTTGTCTAATTAATATTTCTGGGAAAAACTTAACTTTAAAATTTTGAACCAGAATATTTATTTTAATTTCAGCTTCCTTTGGATAAGAATTGACATCTCTTGCCACTTGAAAATATGTTCTTTTAGCATCTGGTTGAATTCTTTTTGATAATAAAACGAGTGCATAACTATAAACATATGAAGGATCATGAGTATAAATCTCTGAAAATTCATAACTCATAAGAACCTTGGATATTGTTTTTTTTAAACTAGAGTAATTTTTAAATGAATTTTTTTCTTCAATAAAAAAAATATCTTTAATTTTAGGTAGACTTTTTATCTTTGAGAAATATTTGTTATCTTTGTAACTACTGTCTAAAATTAAAATAATTTCATTCTTTTTAATCAAGTTCCATATGAGCATTATTGGAATAAAAAAGAAATGATGAATTGGTCCTGGATGAAATAATATATATTTTTTTTTATTCATTACTTAAATCTACTTTACTGATTATATTTTTTAATAAAATTGCAAACACTACTTCCTAGAATTTTTTGTGCTTTTTTTTGAAGATGAACATGATCATCATACATCTCTAAATTTTTAGGTATTACTTCATCAGCATTTAATATGTATACATTCTTATTATCTTTTGCAAGACTATCCAAAATTGAATAATACCTCTCTTGAACATTTAAAAACTGTTTTTTATTTAAACCTATTAGTTGCCATGCAATTTCTGAATCATAAATATTATTATCTTTATCGAGTAGAAGTCCTTGCTTTATTAAGAGAAATTTTTGACTTGGTGACGACAATTTTATAAGTGCATCGTAGTTGCTTTTAATAATACGTAGTGTTGAATCTATGTCTGAATCAGTAATATTTATCTTTTTATCTACATTATATGAGCTTTCATAAATGCTATCATTGATATATTTTCTGTATAAAATATTTATATTTCCAAGTAAGTTTGGGAATATGCCCAAATCAAGCAGCAACGATTTAAGAGTTAAAGATGAATCAGATGGTATTGCGCTAAATAAAAAATCGTTATTCTCTGTAATGGCGCTAATAAACTTAATGTCATTCCATAAATGATAGGTGACAATCCAATCAGTTTTGAAATGAATACCTTTCTGAAGAAATAAGTGTGGTGCATCAAAGATGCTATTTCCTGGATGAGAAAAGTTAAGATTCTGATATTTAATATCTCGAAATTCATTTATACATTCAACTGCAATAAATGGCCATGCATCTTTGTCGTCATCATGAAAACTGAATGTAGACGAACCTCCGTAAAAAGCGATGCCGTTTGGATTCGAAATGTCCCAATCAGGCCCCCTGTATCCATACTTATTAAGGCTATACCTTGCATAATTTTGTCTTAAATTTGGATTTTTTATATTATGGCCTACGCTGCCTCTTATAATTTCATTAGGTACGTAATGTCCCCTAGTGTGCCCATCTGGAACCCACTTAGGATCACTTCTGAGATTTATTGGATTAACAATACTTAAGATTAATTCACATAAAAGCAAAGATATTAAAATTGATGCAATAAAAAGACTTATATCTTTAATCCAATTCATATTGTTCCTCATAATTCTCAATTAATGATAGATCTTGTTCATCTTTTAAAAGAATATAATTTTCAAATACTAGAATATCTAGTTCCGTGCCCATAAAACATTTAAATGCATCAGTTGGTGAACAAACAATCGGCTCACCGCGAACATTAAAAGAGGTATTTACTAAAATTGGAAAACCAGTTTTTTCTTTGAATTTAGATATTAAAGAATGGTATCTTGGATTAGTATCTGCATGGACAGTTTGGATTCTTGCTGAATAATCTACATGAGTTATAGCTGGCACAGATGAACGAGGAATATTAAGCTTCTCAATACCAAATAAAGCATTTTCTTTATCTGTCATAATTCGACGCTTATCATGTTTTACATTAGCCACCAATAGCATATAGGGACTATCATTTTGATGCTCAAACCAATCATCAACGTCTTCAACTAGAACGCTTGGAGCAAATGGTCGAAAGCTTTCACGATACTTTACTTTGAGATTAAGTTGTTTTTGAATAGTTGGTGATCGAGGATCTGCAATAATACTTCTTCCACCAAGAGCTCTTGGTCCAAATTCCATTCTTCCTTGAGCCCAGCCAACAGCTTTTTGATTAGCTATTTCTGAGGCAACTTTATCTATCAAATCATTATCATTAAGTTTATTATATTTTGCACCACAAGCTTTAAATTCTCCCTCAATTTCATCATCTTTAAATTTTGGACCTAAAAAACAACCCTTCATTGAATCTTGTTTGGATGTGATTGTTCTTTTTTTATTTTTATGCAAGTGCCAGGAAGAGAGAGCAGCACCAAGTGCACCACCTGCATCACCGGCAGCTGGTTGAATCCAAATTTTTTCAAATATCTTTTCACGTGTGAGAATTCCATTAGCTACACAGTTAAGCGCGACGCCTCCAGCTAAACAGAGGTTTTTTTCACCAGTTTCTTTGGCTATATTTTTTGCAATTTTAAGAATTATTTCTTGAGTAACCTTTTGAATTGAAGCAGCCAAATCCATTTCTCGCTGCGTCAATTGAGTTTCCGATACACGTGCTGGACCTCCAAATAACTTATCAAACTTTTTATTTGTCATTGTTAAACCAGTAGCAAAGTCAAAATAGCTCATATCAAGCTGAAAACTTCCATCGGAATTTAATTTGATTAGATTTTCAAATATCAAATCAGCGAAGCGCGGCTCACCATAAGGTGCTAAACCCATAACTTTATATTCACCAGAATTTACTTTAAATCCAGTGTAATAAGTAAAAGCTGAATAAAGAAGTCCAAGCGAATGAGGAAAATGGATTTCTTTAAGAACTTTTAAATCGCTACCATCACCTATGGCAACAGAAGTCGTTGTCCACTCTCCAACACCATCAATAGTTAAAACTGCAGCTCTTTCAAAAGGAGATGGATAAAAAGCACTTGCGGCATGAGATAGATGATGTTCAGAAAATAATAGACGATCATTCCAATTTATATCCTTATCAAGTACTTTATTAAATTCTTTAATAAGAGCAGTCTTTTGAAAAAGCTTGTCTTTGATCCAAATGGGCATTGCCATTGCAAAACTTGAAAAACCCTTTGGAGCATATGCGAGATATGTTTCAAGCAGCCTTTCAAATTTTAAGAATGGTTTTTCATAAAAAACTATGTTGTCAATCTCACTAGGACGAATGTTCGCTTGTTTAATACAAAATTCAATTGCAAGGTTAGGAAATCCAGAATCATGTTTTTTTCTAGTAAAACGCTCTTCTTGAGCTGCAGCAATTATTTCTCCATTTTTTAGTATGCATGCAGCACTGTCGTGGTAAAAAGCAGAAATTCCTAAAATATACATATAAGTTTATTAAAAAATAGAATATATAAAAGGTGCTAGAACAGAACCTTCAACAAATATTAAGAGTCCACCAAGCATTATCATTATTACTATGAGCGGAGCTAGCCATAACTTCTTCCGAACACGAAGAAAGTGCCACATCTCTTTAAGGAAGTCCATCATTTTTACTCATTTTAAAATTGTAGTTTGAAGGATTCAGGTTTAATTGAAGTAGAACGGGATATCCAACTAGATTTATTTTTTATTCGTAATCGCAATTCATCTCTTCCTATTAAACGTAAAAGAAATGCAATAGGAGTTATTATTCCAAAAAATATTATTCCAAGGACAATTGGACGTATTATCATGCCCAACAAATACCCAAAAATCATCCAAATTTTATTTAAAGGAAGTAAAAGTTTAGGATTTAAAACTGAAATTGTTAAAAAAGCTGTTGTTAGAAATAAAAATATAAAAAACCATTTCCACGATTCGTTTATAAAAAAATATCCAACAAGAATAAAAAAGATAAATGAAAAAAAATAACCAAATTTTTTATTTGTTGGTAATTTAATATCTGATAATTTCACTATAAATGTTTATTTTCAAATATATTGATTATGCCATGATCTTAAAAAATTCAACAGATAACCACCACAAAGAGGTAGCGTATTCTGAAGACCGCATCATTAAAATACTTTTAAAGCACTTTGTACTTAATTTGTATCTGTGGTAACAAAAACATTGTAAAAACATTTACTTACCATCATATTTGTATGAATTTTTATTCATTTTAAACTTCTTGCAAATTTTCTTACTTTTCGCATATGCTTTTCAAAGTCACTTTTTTTCATATTTGGAAGGACTGAATAGAATCTTAAATATTTTGTCTTTAATCCTCCTAGTTGAAATACAGACTTCTTTAGTCTCCTATACGGAATATTGTCAAAAAGAGAAAAGTTAAAGTAAGTAACCATTGGTCCACCATAAGTCATTGAAACAATCCCAATTTTACCCTTCATTGCTCCAGCTACTGGATATCCATAATTGCCAAAAAACTTACTATCTGGTAATAGTGATTTGTATGTGAAAAACCATGTAGGATGAAGAACCCAATCAATCCAATTCTCTAAGATTACATTCATTCTTAAATTATGACATGCACTCATTAAGAACATTGCATCGGAGTTTTCTAGCCTTTTTCTGTAATCTAAAACTAATTGTGGTGGAGGATTTATGTCACTTCTATAAAAAGGTAGTTGTTCTTTTTCTTCAAATAGATTAATTAAATCAATTTCATGTCCAACTTTTTTTGCTTCTTCAATAAACGTATCTCTAACAGCTGCATTAAATGAATCTTTCGTATTAAAGTGTCCATAAATAATGCATATTTTCATCTTGTTACCTCTTCTTAGTAAGAATAAAGTAATGTCAGTTTATCATTTCTCTTCTTAGAAAGTTAAACATGTTTACACATTAAAATCGTAATAGGATTTAAAATGGAATTTTATTAGTTAATGAACCAATCTGATTTATATCGTGATCTTGGATTATCTTTAAAGTAGAAGAATCCTTCTTCAGAAAGATGAAATTCTTTATAACAATTCAATTTTCTGCCAGCAAATTCACTCTCCGCAGATTTTACTACCATAAAAAAAAATGTTTCATATTCTGGAAAATCTTTAGTACTAAATGCAAACTCGTCCCCAGTACAGTTGTAAACTTCGTCACCCAGTGCTTTGAGAAAGGCAAATATTTTATTTTCACCTTCAACTAAATCAAAAACTTGTACCTCTTGGTCACGCATATATCTTTCAGTTTCATTCACTCTCACAAAATGCCATAGTCCATCCTGAATGTTTGAAAAAACAAATACTTTTCCTTTTCTTAATTCAGAATCGTTTAATTGATCTAAAATTATTTGAGCATTGCCCTCTTTTTCAATATCACTCTGAATGAAAAGATTGTCATACTCCATCGAACTGCAAGAAAAAAAGAAGATTAAGATAGATAGAATGTATGTATATTTCATAATACTCAGAATATTAAACTGTTAATAAAACTTTTACTTAAGCCCTGCAAAAATTCACTACCACCGTTTCTTGGGTTGTTTATTTGTTTAAGGAATGCCTTCTCATTTACTTCAAAATCTTTGAAGCATGTTAATGTTCGAATAGTGCTATCAAACCCTTGCTGAATTACAAAATAGTAAGTTTCCACCTCAGGAAACATTTCTGTATTAAAAGTGTATGGTTGCTTATCACAATTTCTCCCTAAGTTTTTGACACTATTTTGCCCATCTTTCAAATCAAAAATTTGAGTTTCTGTATGTTTTATTTTTCGCACTTCTCCATTAACTCTAATATTCATTGAAATAGGATCCATGTGGTTGGAAAAAACAAATATTTTTCCTTTTTTTAATTCAGGATCAAAAAGTTCTGGAATTACTTGTCTTTGGTCAACAACAGTAGTTGCGCATGATGATATTAAAAAAAAGGTTAAGATTAATCTAACGATATTCAATTTAATTTCCTGTGAAAGTAATCTGTAAAGATTTTATATTATCGCAAAAAATTCTTATTAGAAAAATATTAATTTCATTAATAAAAAATATATAAAAAAATCTATATTTTTATTCCCACTCAATAGTCGCAGGTGGTTTACTTGAGATATCGTACACAACTCTACTGACTTCTTCTATCTCATTCACTATCCTATTTGATACATGCTCTAAAAATTTATAAGGAAGGTGAGCCCATCTCGCCGTCATAAAGTCTACAGTTTCAACTGCCCTTAATCCAATTACTTCAGCATATCTCCTCTCATCTCCAACAACACCAACTGACTTAACAGGCAATAAAACAGCAAATGCTTGACTTACTTTGTCATACAAATCAGCCTTAATTAGTTCTTCAATAAATATATGATCTGCTTCTTGAAGTATTAATGTTTTTTCTTTTGTTATCTCTCCAATAATTCTTACTCCTAAACCAGGTCCAGGAAAAGGATGCCTTTCAAGCATTTCTTTTGGAATTCCTAATTTAATGCCCATTCTTCTAACCTCGTCTTTAAAGAGATCTCTCAAGGGCTCTACAAGATCAAACTCCATCTCGTCAGGTAAGCCTCCGACATTATGATGAGACTTAATAACTCTTGCCTCATTTGATTCAGAGCCAGAAGACTCAATAACATCTGGATATATTGTCCCTTGTGCTAAAAACTTAATATCTTTCAATTTGATGGCCTCTGCATCAAAAACATCTATAAAGGTTCTTCCGATTACTTTTCTTTTTTGCTCAGGATCTTCAATATTCTCAAGATGTCTTAAGAAAATTTCCTGACTTTCTGATTTAATTACATTTAGTTTCATATTATCTTTAAAAGTTTGCATTACCTGATCGCCCTCGCCTTTTCTTAATAATCCATTATCAACAAAAACACATGTCAAATTATTTCCAATAGCTTTATAAAGAAGTACAGCTGTGACAGATGAGTCTACACCTCCAGACAATCCTAAAAGTACTTTATCCTCTTTAACCTTTTGTTTAATCTCTTCAATTCTTGAAGATATCAAGTCATCCATTTTCCAATGTGGTTCTGCATTACACGATTTAAAAATAAAATTTTCTAAGATTGATTGACCGTCTTCGGTGTGCGTTACTTCAGGATGAAATTGAATTGCAAAAATTGGTAATTTTTTATGTTGCATAGCAGCAATAGGAGCTGATGAAGTTGAAGCAATAAGGTCATAATCATCCGGTAAATCTTGTACCTGATCACCATGACTCATCCATACATTAATCTTGTTATCTAAATCCTTAAAGAGAATAGACTCAGTTAAAATTTCTAATTCAGAATGACCGAACTCTTTTTGATCTGAAGATATAACATGTCCTCCCATTTGTTCTGCTAAAGTCTGCATCCCATAACAAATTCCCAGTATAGGAACATTTAAATCAAATACTATTTGTGGCGCTCTTGGTGTATAACTTTTTGTAACTGAGTTAGGTCCTCCAGACAGTATAATTCCTTTTGGATTCAGTTTTTTTATTTTTTCTTCATCAATATCCCATGGAAGGATTTCAGAGTAAACATCACTTTCTCTAACTCTTCTTGCAATTAATTGAGTATATTGAGATCCAAAATCTAGAACTAATATTGTGTCAATTATTTTATTGTTTACAGATAATTTGCTCATCAATTACTAGCTTCTTTGATAATTAGGAGCCTCTTTTGTAATCATCACATCATGAACATGACTTTCAGCCATACCAGCGTTGGTAATTTCAATAAATTGACTATCTAATTGCATATTCTTAATAGTCTTACATCCTACATAACCCATGCTTTGCCTTAAGCCACCCTCAAGTTGATTTATAACGCTAATCACCAATCCTTTGTAGGGAACTCTTCCTTCAATGCCCTCTGGCACTAATTTATCAGATTGTATGTCTTCTTGAAGATACCTATTTGCATCATTTCTTTCAGTCATTGCTCCTATTGATCCCATTCCTCTGTAAGTTTTAAAGCTTCTTCCTTGAAATAGCTCAACTTTACCTGGTGCCTCCTCAGTTCCTGCAAATAAGCTACCAAGCATTACTGAATCTGCTCCTGCTGCTATTGCTTTTGCTATGTCGCCTGAAAATCTTACTCCACCGTCAGCGATAATATTTACATTACCTTTTTTTAGTACTTCTTTAATTTCCATAATCGCAGTTATTTGAGGTACTCCAATTCCTGCAATTATCCTTGTTGTACAAATAGATCCAGGTCCCATCCCAATCTTTACAGCGTCAACCCCAGCTTTTTCTAATTCTAATGCAGCATCTGCAGTAGCTATATTTCCACCAATGATTTCGACATCTTTAAAAGTATTTTTAAGGCTTTTAATTGTATCAATAACATTTTTAGAGTGGCCATGAGCACTATCAACCACAAAAACATCTACACCAGCTTCAGATAGAGCTTCAGCCCTCTCCATAGTATTCTTTTCTGTTCCAATAGCTGCAGCAACTCTAAGCCTACCAGAACTATCTTTTGTAGCGTCTGGATGTTGAGCAGATTTTTCAATATCTTTCATTGTTACAAGGCCAGATAAGTCCTGATTTTTATCAAGAACTAATACTTTTTCGATTCTATTGTTATACATTAATTGCATAACATCTTCTTGTGAAAAACCTTCATTAACGGTGACTAGCTTATCAAATGGGGTCATTATTGAAGAAACATCAGCATCCATATTTTCTGCATATCTAAAATCTCTACCTGTTACAATACCTTTTAATTTCCCATCATCCACAACAGGCATTCCTGAGATACTCAACTTACTTGTAAGATTTTTTAACTCTTCTATTGAGTTTTTTGAGCTTATAGTTACTGGATCTCTAACAATACCACTCTCATATTTTTTTACTGCTTTTACTTCAATAGCTTGGTCTTCTATCGAGTTATTTTTATGAATAACGCCAATACCTCCTGCTTCTGCAAGTGAAATTGCCATCTTTGATTCAGTTACAGTATCCATTGCAGCTGATAGCAATGGCATTTTTAAAACAATATTATTGGTAAGTTTTGATGATATATCTACTTCGCTTGGAAGAAAGTCACTGTAACGTGGTAGCAGCAATACGTCATCGAATGTTAACGCTTTGTGTTTTAATTTTTCCATGAGAGATTATAACTAAACCAAATAAGAAAAAAAAGGTTGGTTAGTTATCTATATGGCTTTTATTTTTGATATCAATTCTTTAAGTTCAGGTTTATTGTTTTCTATTTCTTCAATAGTCAGTCCGTCGATTTCATGAGGAAATACCAACCATTTATCAGTTTCATAAAGATAATAGTCAGGCTTTTGATCTGTCTTATTTTTGCATGGTTTAAAGTAAGGAGTGGCTATCTTGATTTCAGGTGTATTTTTCTTACATGCATTTTTCAAATCCGATGTTATTTGTTGAATTGAATGACCGGTATCATGAACATCATCAACAATTAATAGTCTATCCTCAGACTCAAGCTTTCTAATTACGTAATTTAATCCATAAACCTGAACTGTTTCACCTTTCTGGTCTATTCCAGAATAATAGGACGTTCTAATAGCAACATGATCTGATTTTATGCCTAAGAAACTTAAAAATTCTTGAACAGCAATTCCAATAGGTGCGCCACCTCTCCAAACACCAATTATATAGTTAGGTTGGAAGCCGCTTTCATATATATTCCAAGCTAGCTGAAATGAGTCTTTTAAAAGATCATCTGAATTTATGAATAGTTTATCCATTAATAATGTAATTAAGTTGATTAATAACTGAAATTATAACTTTATGTAAACAATATCAGAAATCGTAGCTTAATCTTGTCATAAACTGCCTTGGAGGTATAAATTCAAGTCCTGTTGCAGCCACTCCAAAAACATCAGTCATGGATGAGTTCATCCCATCCTCATCTCCTGCATTAAGTAACATAAAATCAATACCAAAATTATTATTGAAATCTAATCCTACAGTTAAATTAAATACTTGATATCCTGGAACAATATCCACTGCAGGATTATTGGAAACACGCTGCATAAATTCAGATCTTTTAATGAACTGGAAAATAGTTGTAAGAGTGTTGCCAGAGGACAAAACTGTTTCGTATGTTAATGAGACATCTGCAGTAAAATCTGGAGTTTTTGCTAGCTCGTTTCCTTTTACATTTTCTCTTAAGCTATAACGAATATCTTCTTGATCAAAAAAGTATCCAAATGCTATAACATTATCTAAAACTTCGTAATCAGATGAAACTTCAGAATCTATAGATGCTATGTTCATATCAAAAGTGAGGTTGTCTGATATTAAGGCTGTAAATTCTAATTCAACACCTGACATTTCAGATTCTGGTATGTTCGCAACACCACCTCTATAAATATCTGGATCAGTAGCCTGAAATTGAAGATTTTCGTAATCATATGAAAAAACTGCAACATTTGCTCTTGCCTTACCATCATTAAAATCAGTTTTAATACCAAACTCCATAGATTCTACAGTTTCTGGCTCAAAAGTTTGAAAGACCATTGGAGTTACTACAGGTGAAGTAGGCCTAAAATTAGCGTCAAGTTCTTCTCTAGTGCTAAAGCCATATGTTAAATTTGTTCCTCCAGGCTTATATCCTGAAGTAAAAGAACCGTAAATCATAGTATCGTCATTAATATCCATCTCTAAAGCAATTCTGCCAGACGTTTCATCTGAACTACTTTTGAGGTTATCACATGTTGTAAAGAAAAAGTTTTTAACACATGCTGTAACTTCATCTTCTGTATATCTTAGACCTGAAATTAGTCTAGTTTTCTCTGATATGCTATAAGTTGTCTCACCAAAAATTGAAACTGATTCTCTATTAGGAAATGCGTCAGTTACAAAATCAAATTCAGCGGCAAATGGATTACCACCAACAGTGAAACAATAATCACTTCTAGCAAACGGTTCACTACATTCATATTGAATTTCACCATTTTGATCATTATCTACATATCCTCTGATATGGTTTTCAATTTTATGATCTAAAAAGAAAACACCGACCGTCCAATCAAGCTTTCCTCCAAGTGCAGGTTCATTTGAAACTAGATTGATCTCAAAAGTTGTAGTCTCAACAAGTGATGTTTCAGGTCGAAATTCTGCCATTGGATAATATGGAGGAGTATAAATATAAGGCAGAGAAGGAATTGACTGAACAATTTGATCTTGATAATTATGTCTATCGTTATCTCTATCCACAAGAATGTCATCCTCTTGAGTACTGGCTAATATTTTCAGATTTGCATAACCTAAATCTGATTCATATATAGCAGCAAAAACTTTTGAAGTTAATTTTTGTTTTGAAAGTGTGTCTTGCGATAATTTTCTTTCATCAGCTGTTAAATCATCTATACCTTTCATGGCAGCACCATTTCGATCAACATCATAAAATTGTCCAAATATCCTTAATGATGATGATTCAGACAAATTAAAAATCCAATCACTTCTAATACTGATATTAGAGGCATCATCTAAATCTTGACCATTAACTATATTTTCTGTGAATCCGTCTCTTTCAATAGAAGATAATGAAAATTTTGTTGCAACAGTTTCTGATATAGGAAAGTTAGTAGTTGTCGATGCTTTTTTAAGATTGTAGTCACCAACAGTGAGAGAGGCTTTTGTATAGAAATCAGATGTAGAGGGTACTTTACTTATGACATTGATTGCTCCACCTGTAGCATTTTGACCAAAAAGAGTACCTTGAGGGCCTCTGGCCACCTCAATACGTTCAACATCAACAAAATCAGATTGCAATGAGAATGGAGAAGCTATGAAAATTCCATCAAGATGATATGCAACTGATGGGGCTGCAATTGCATTTTGATTGGTTTCGTTACCAACACCTCTGATTGAAATTACTGTTTTATAGCCCTCATTTTTAGCAACTGTTACGCCAGGCACTATAGCAGTTAAATCTACAAACGATGTAATGTTTTTGTCTTCCAGTTCTGTTTCAGTAATGGCTGTAATAGCTTGTGAAACGGTTTGAAGGCTTTCATCTCTTTTTTCAGCAGTAACAATTATGTCTTCAATTACTTGATCTTGAGAATTAATGTTTAAGTTAAATAAAAAACCAATGGTTAAAAGTGTTAAATTAAGTATGTTTATTTTTCGTAAATTCATGTTTAGATCCCCATCCAAAAAAATATCTTATTTATATATATTTATGCAATATGCATGCCGAATAATCAGTTTTCATTATATATGTTTTTTTAAATCAATTATTAAATTACTAATAAAAAAACTTTATTCTTTTAAAACGCTAATAGTCTGATACATTATTCTTATGAAACAAATTTTAGATCAATTCTTCAAGCTAACAGAAAATAAAACTTCTATTAAGAAAGAGTTTATTGCGGGTTTTACAACATTTATAACTATGGCGTATATTATTTTTGTTAATCCTCAAATAATGGCTCAAAGTGGAATGGATCAAGGTGCTATATTTGTTGGAACTTGTGTTGCTGCTTCAGTTGCCTGCATATTTATGGGCATTTATGCAAATTGGCCCATTGGACTTGCACCAGGAATGGGCTTAAATGCTTTTTTTACCTATACAGTTGTAGGTGAAATGGGTTATTCATGGGAAACAGCTTTAGGTGCAGTTTTTTTGGCAGGAATTCTTTTTTTTATAATTAGCGTTACTAATCTTCGAAGATGGATGATTGACAGTATTCCTATGAATCTTCGAGTTGCTATTGGTTCCGGAGTTGGACTATTTATTGGGTTTATAGGACTCAAAAGTGGTGGAATAATTTTAAATAATGATGTTACGTACTTAAGCTTAGGTGACTTTTCAAAATATCAAACAATATTGGCAGCATTGGGTTTTTTGATCATCTCGGTATTGGCAGTTAGAAAAATTAATGGTGCTATTATTATAGGAGTTTTAATAGTTACTCTAATATCCCTTTTAATTGGGTTAGTCGAATACAATGGTTTATTGGCTTATCCTCCAAATATTTATCCAACCTTTATGAAACTAGACATAGTGGGTGCTTTAGATGTTGCAATGATAAGTGTAATTATGTCTTTTTTATTTGTTAATCTATTTGATACAACCGGAACTCTTCTCGGCGTTGCTTCAAGAGCAAATTTAATTGACGATAATGGAAATGCAAAAAATTTAAATAAAGCCTTAGCCGTTGACAGTAGTTCTAGTATTTTTGGTACTTTTTTTGGATGTTCTCCTGTTACAAGTTACATAGAAAGCTCAGCTGGAGTTGAGTCGGGGGGAAAAACAGGTATGGTTTCTGTGGTTGTTGGATTATTTTTTATTTTAGCAATTTTCTTATCGCCTCTTGCTGCCATGGTGCCACCATATGCAACTTCAGGTGCTCTGATTTACGTAGCAGTTTTAATGTTAAGTAGTATGGAGAAGTTAAATTGGAAAAGCTCAATAGATATACTTCCTGCATTAATTATCATCGTGATGATTCCTTTCACATTTTCAATTGCTGATGGAATAGCGCTAGGTTTTTTGACCTATGTCGTTTTAAAAGTAGGATCAGGAAAAATTAGAGAAATTTCATCTGGAGCTTGGTTTCTAACTTTTATATTTTTATCTAAATTTATTTTTTTATAAGATAAGACCAAAGATGTAGATTATTGTTAACCCTGCATTGAGAAAGATTAGAGTTTGCTCCTTCCACAATACTCCAACAATAACCCAAAGAGTATTTGCAGAGATGAATGCCCAATGATGATATTCAAGCTCAGGAACAAAGCTAGCTAAGATTGCCGCTACTATTAAAATTCCAGTTGCTATCCAAGCAATAAATTGAAATGGTTTTTCGTTTTGTTCCATAAAAAGGAATAGTTTATGATTTTGAGTTAAACAATTTATCTGTTTTTGCAGCACAAATAAAATCATTCATGTGAAGTCCTTTTATCTTATGCGACCACCAAAAAACAGTTACCTTGCCCCATTCTAAAATAATCTCAGGATGATGATCCTCCTCTTCTGCTAGCTGTGCAATCTTATTAGTAAATTCAACTGATTGTTCATAATCAATGAATGCAAATGAACACATTAACCTTTTTACTCCCTCATCATCGATAACTGACCAACTTGGAATTTTTGGCAAAAGTTCTTTAATTTCAGATTCTAATAAAAGTGGTGCATCAATTCTGCATGCCTCACACTTACCTTCAGATAAATTTTTAATCATAATTATTTTCTACTTTTAGCTAACGTTTCTGGGTTAAGTAGCTTTTCTAATCTAGATCTAGGTAAATCTACTTCCTCTGATGCAACATCAATAATAGGTCTATTTTCTTTATAAGCTTTTTTCGCGATAAGTGCAGCTTTTTCATAGCCTATAATAGGATTTAACGCAGTAACAAGTATTGGATTTTTAGATAATGCTATTTCTAGATTTTTATTGTTAACTTTAAAGGTTTTAATTGCTTTTTTGGACAAAGCATTAATTGATCCCGATAAAAGATTTATGCTTTTTAATAAGTTATATGCAATTAAAGGTAACATAACATTTAATTGGAAGCTCCCTGATTGTGCTGCTACTGTTATTGTCACATCATTACCAATTACATCTGCAGATGCCATTGCAACTGCCTCTGGGATTACTGGATTTACTTTACCGGGCATAATGCTGCTACCAGGTTGAAGTGCTTGAAGCTCGATTTCAGATAAGCCTGTCAATGGGCCACTATTCATCCATCTAAGATCATTAGAAATTTTCATCAAAACTACTGCAAGATTTTTCAACTCTCCTGATAATTGAACTGAAGAATCTTGAGAGCTTAACTCATGATAAAAATTTTTACTGGGTACAAATTTGTATTTTCCTTTGAAAAGTTTTGAAATTTCTTCTGAGAAGAATTTAGAAAATTTTTTATGAGCATTAATCCCACTTCCAACAGCTGTGCCACCTTGAGGTAGCTCAAGCAGTTTTTTTTCTAAGGTTAATAATGTCTCTTTTGAGGTAGAGAGTTGGCTTGACCATGCTGTGAGCTCTTCTGAAAAATCAATTGGCATTGCATCCATCAAATGAGTTCTGCCAGTTTTTATTGTACCTTCTATTTTTTT
Source organism: uncultured SAR86 cluster bacterium (assembly GCA_902586925.1). Taxonomy (GTDB): domain Bacteria; phylum Pseudomonadota; class Gammaproteobacteria; order Magnimaribacterales; family D2472; genus SAR86A. The sequence continues at coordinate 116,524 of CACIJE010000001.1, forward strand.
TGCTTTTGTATCAATTTCATCAATTAAGCTATTTAACGCAGGCAAAAGTTTTTTGGTTAAATCCATATGTGCGCTAATTTTAATTGCCGTAGGAATTACATCATTACTACTTTGGCACATATTTACATCATCGTTTGGACTTACCTTTTCTTTTAGATTTTTTGAAGCAAGATTTGCAATTACTTCATTTGCATTCATGTTAGAACTTGTTCCAGATCCAGTTTGGAAAACATCAATTGGGAATTGATCATGATGTTTTTCTTGCCATACTTCCTTAGCTGCTTTAGATATAGCCCTTGCTTTTTTATTAGATAGTAATTTTAGTCTTAAATTTGACTTTGCAGCAGCATCTTTTATAAACCCCAAAGCAGAAACGAAAGATTTTGTAAAAGGGAAATCCATTTTTATACCACTGATTGGAAAATTATTAACAGCTCTTTGTGTTTGTGCACCCCAAAGGGCTTTAGCAGGAACCTTAACTTCTCCTAAACTATCTTTTTCTATTCTATATTTCATATTTGTTTATTAATTTGATAAGCTATTTTAACATTAAAGAGCATTGGAGAATAAAAACTATGTTAAATGTTGCGCCAATTAAAATTGATACTACCGATGGAAGATTACCTTTAAAAGAAAAAGGTTTAGTTTTTCAAGAATTTGCAAATCCAGCTGAGGAAAGACGTAATCAATTAGAAAAACTAGCAGCCGGATTTAGATTATTTGATTATTTTGGATTTAATGAGGGAGTTGCTGGCCATATTACTTACAGAGATCCAGAATTTAAAGACCATTTTTGGGTAAATCCACTAGGTGTCCATTTCTCACAAATATCAGTTTCAGATCTTTTACTTGTAAATCATGACGGTAAAGTAATTCAAGGTGATAAAGATGTGAACGTTGCTGCTTTTGCTATTCACTCTAGACTTCATAAAGCAAGGCCTGATGTAAATGCAGCTGCACATTCTCATTCGATATACGGAAGAACCTTTTCAACGCTCGGTAAACTGCTTGATCCTATATCTCAGGATGCTTGTGCGTTTTACGAAAATCAGGGTATTTACAAAGATTTTTCAGGCGTGGTAGAAGAAGTTGATGAGGGTGATGAGATTGCGAAAGCTTTAGGCGATAAAAAAGTTGCTATACTTCAAAATCACGGTATTTTGACTACTGGCCCATCCGTAGATATAGCACTTTGGTTTTATATGTCTATGGAAAGATGTTGCCAAGCTCAATTAATGGCAGACTCTGCTGGAGAACCGGTTATCATACCTCACGAAACAGCTGTGAAAACTAGAGAATTTATTGCAAATGACATTGCTGCATGGGCAAGCTATCAACCTGCATTTGATAAGATAATTAAAATGCAACCAGATTTACTTGATTAATTAAGGAGAGATCACAGCCTTAGTTTCAAGACATTCTTCAAGACCATGAAGACCATGCTCTCTTCCATTGCCTGATGATTTATATCCACCAAAAGGTGCTCCTGTTCCTCTTGCACCTCCATTAATAATTATTTGTCCTGCTCTTATTTTTCTTGCAACTTCCTTTGCGTGACTCGGTTCACCCTGAACATATCCTGCAAGGCCATATTCTGTATCATTTGCCAACTCAATAGCTTCGTCTTCATTTTCATATTTAATTATTGATAGCACTGGGCCAAAGATTTCTTCTTTTGCAATAGTCATATCATTTGTTACATTTGCAAAAACTGTTGGTTTTACATAGTAGCCTTTTTCACATCCATCAGGTTTTTCAATACCACCAGCAACCAATGTAGCTCCTTCTTCTATGCCAATTTCTATCATTCTTAGTATCTTTTCATATTGTGCTTTATTTGCGATTGGGCCTAGTCTAAACTCACCAAGAGGGTCTCCAACTGAAGTGTTGTTTGCTGTTTTTACTGCAACTTCAACAGCTTTATCATAATTTTTAGCAGAAACTAACATTTTTGTTGGTGCATTACACGATTGTCCTGAATTTAGGAAACAGTGGCCAGCTCCACCCTTTACTGATTTCTCTAAATCAGCAACATCGTCAAGAATTATGTTTGAGGATTTTCCACCCAACTCTTGATGAACACGTTTTACTGAAACAGCAGATGCTTGCGCAACTGCAATACCAGCCTTTGTTGAGCCTGTGAATGACATCATAGCTATATCTGGATGTTCGGATAAAGCAGCTCCAACAATTGGGCCGTACCCATTAACAACATTAAATACACCATCTGGAACACCTGCTTTATCAAATACTTCTGCTAAAAGCATTGCGCAGTATGGAGATATTTCACTTGGTTTTAAAATCATAGTGCAACCAGCTGCCAGAGCTGCAGAAACTTTTGTTGTTATTTGATTCATAGGCCAATTCCATGGAGTAATCATGCCAATGACTCCTATGGGTTCCTTTATTAAAGTGTAATCACCTTCAGGTTTTTCAAATTGATATTCTCTTAAAGCATCTAAAGTTTCTTGTATATTTTTAATTCCTGTTGACGCTTGAGCTCTCTCAGAAAGCCATATTGGAGCTCCCATTTCTTTTGTAATGATTTGTACAAAATCATCATATCTGTTTTTATATTCAGTAATGATATTATTAAGTAATTCTATTCTTTGTTCTTTTGAAGTACATTGATAAGAGTCAAAAGCTTCTAATGCTGCAGCTACAGCTTTATCAATATCTTTTTTTGTTCCAGCAGTGACTTGTCCAACAACTTCTTCATTAGCAGGATTAATTACATCAATTAACTCATTTGAATCAGATTTTACCCAATCACCATTGATATAAAAATTTAAATCATTACTCATTACATTCTCCTTTGAACTTACGTTTAAAATTATAACTAAATACTTATTATTGAACTAGATTATCTAAAATAAACCCTTTATCTCATTATCTTCATCAAGGCCTATAGCCTCAGCTGCAGGAACACGAGGAAGTCCAGGCATTGTCATAATTTCGCCACAAACGACGACAATAAATTCAGCTCCTGCAGAAAGTCTGACCTCTCTTATTGGTACCTCATGACCTGTTGGAGCTCCCATAAGAAGAGGATCAGTTGAAAAACTATATTGAGTTTTTGCCATACAAATTGGATAGCTGCCAAATCCATCTAGCTCAAATTTTTTAAACTGATTTCTGACTTTTTTATCAGCAATGATATCTTCTGCTCCATAAATGTTTTGTGCAATACATCGCGTCTTATCCCAGAGTGTCATATCATCATCATATAAAGTTTTGAATTCTGATAAATTTGAATCGGCTATTTTAGAAACTTCTAGAGCAAGATCTGCAGCACCCTCGCCTCCTTTTTCCCAATGCGACGATATCTTGCACTGAACACCAAGATTTTTACAATAACTAATAATTGCACTATGTTCTTTTTCAGTATCAGATACGTAATCATTTATTCCCACAATCACTGGTACTCCAAATTTAGTTATGTTTTGAATATGTTTTTCAAGGTTCTTACATCCCAGTATTACTGCATCTACATTTTCTGACCCAAGATCTTCTTTTTTTACACCACCATGCATCTTCAAAGCTTTTGTTGTTGCAACTAAAACAACTACATCTGGCTTCAGGTTAGATTTTCTGCACTTAATATTAAAAAACTTTTCGGCACCTAGATCAGCACCAAATCCAGCTTCTGTAATTACATAATCAGAAAGTTTAAGAGCGGTTTTTGTAGAAATTACTGTATTGCAACCATGTGCAATATTTGCGAATGGGCCTCCATGCATAAATGCAGGATTATTTTCCAAAGTTTGAACTAAGTTTGGTTGGAAAGCATCTTTAAGTAAAGCTGTAACAGCACCATCCGCATTTAGTTGTTTTGCCCTAACCGGTTCGTTAGATTTAGTATATCCAATAACTATTTTTCCGATTCTATTTTGTAAGTCTTCAATGTCAGAAGCCAAACAAAAAACGGCCATAATTTCAGAGGCAACTGTAATATCAAAGCCACTTTGTCTTGGAATGCCATTTCCAGTACCCCCTAAGCCACATGTTATATCTCTTAGTGATCTGTCATTCATATCGACAACACGCTTCCAAGTAATTCTTCTCGGATCAATATTTAATTTATTATCCCAATGAATATGATTGTCTATCAATGCCGATAATAGATTATGAGCTGCTCCAATTGCATGAAAATCTCCAGTAAAATGTAAATTAATATCAGTCATAGGAATTACTTGAGCGTTACCACCTCCTGCAGCACCACCTTTCATTCCAAAACAGGGTCCTAAACTTGGTTCTCTGAGACAAATCATTGCTTTCTTACCAATATGGCACAAACCATCAACAAGACCAACACTGGTAGTAGTTTTTCCCTCACCTGCAGGAGTTGGTGAGATTGCAGTTACTAGAATCAGTTTACCATTTTCTTTTTTTGATAATGAATTTACGAAATTTGATTTCAATTTAGCCTTATCATCTCCAAACTTTATTAGAGCATTCTCATCAACGTCTAGTAATTTTGCTATCTCATGTATTGGTTTTTTGTTTGCAGCGTTAGCAATTTCTAAATCGCTAAGATAATTGGCCATAATTTCTCCATGATGTTCAAAAATATCCTCCAGTATACATATAAGATATTATGATAACTATAGAATTCTTTTTAATTTTTTGCGGCATTAAAAGCATCAACTGCTCTTAATCTAGATTCTTTTAAATCAAGGATCTGTGTTGGATAATTTAAATGATTTCTTATTGCAGTTGTTGGATCATGTATTTCTTTTTTGTCTAAATCTTTAAGTTCAAATACATGTTTCTTAATAAATTTACCCTGCCCATCAAAGTTTTTTGATTGAGTAATAGGATTAAAAATCCTAAAGTAAGGTGCAGCATCTGTTCCAGTTGAGCTACTCCATTGCCACCCACCATTATTTGAAGAAAAATCTCCATCTAAAAGATTTTCCATAAAAAATGCTTCGCCCAATCTCCAATCATGAAGCATATTTTTAGTAAAAAACATTGCAACAACCATCCTAAGTCTATTATGCATCCATCCTTCTGACTTAAGCTGTCTCATGGCAGAGTCAATTATAGGAAAACCAGTCATTCCATTTCTCCAAGCATCAAATTCTGCTTGATTAAAGCGCCACTTAATATTCTTGGTGTAATCCTGAAATGGCTGACCTTTGCTTACTTTTGGAAAACAAAACATAATATTTTTATAAAACTCTCTCCAAACAATTTCATCAATCCATTTAATTATGCCTTTCTCACCAGAATCTAATTCAAAATTATTTATCTTGAGCGCTTCTAAAATGCATCTTTTTGGTGAAATTATTCCCGATGCCAAATAAGGAGATAATCTGCTGGTGCCCTCTAAAATTGGATCATTTCTATTAATGGAATATTGAAAAACTTTTTTATCTAAATACTCTTCCAATATTAACAGTGCATTAGTTTCACCAATCTTCCAAATAGACATGTCAACAGAATGAGTTTTATTGAACTCAAAGTTAAACTCATCTACATTTGATTTAATACCTGTATTATCTTTAGGAGCATATTTAAATTCGATATCTAAAAAATTTAAATTGAAGTTTTCAATCCATCTTCTCTTAAAAGGAGTAAATACTGAGTACGGTTTCTCTTCCTTTGTCCTAATTGTCCCTGGTGCAAATACTACCTGATCATTAAATGAACTATTTTTGATATTTTCTTTATCTAAAAGATCTTTTACTTTTTTATCTCTGTCATTTTCGTCAGCTCCAAACATATTGTTCCAATAGACATTTGATATTGATCTTTCTTTTACAATATCAAGAATTTTTCTAGGATTATCATTAAAGCCTTGTGAATCAACAATAGTAAGTGGAATATTAAGTTTTTTTAGATTTTGATTTAGGTCTGTTAAATTATTAATAATAAACTCAATCTTACAATTTGCTTGATTATGAAGTTTCATTTGTTCTGATGAATAGATATAAATGCAATGAACTTCATCTGTTTCGATACATGCTTGTCTTAATGCTGGATTGTCATCAATCCGAAGATCATTTCTTAACCAGACTAAACTTTTCATAATTTTTATTTAACTTTTGAATTAGAAAAAATTACATCAACTTGAAAGTTATCCTTTTGATTAATAATTTCAGCCGAGCCACCTGCTGACTCAACTATAGCAGCACCAGCAATAATATCCCACAAAAAAATACCGTTCTCCTGATATCTTTCAGCTTTGCCAGATGCAATGTAACATGCAGCCATTGCTGCAGAGCCAATCATTCTTATTTTTTGCCATTGCTGCATATCTTGAATCATGTTATCCAACGAGCTATATGAATAATCAGTTTTATATGGAAGGCCAGTTATTAAAATACTTTCTTTTTTATGTGATTTTTGAGAAACATTAATTGGCACATCATTCATATTTGCAGAGTTTGAAGATATATCACCTGAGTACATTTGGTTATTACTAAAATCATATATAACCCCAAGTAGAGGCTTCATTTCTTTTACTAAACCAATTGATACACAACATATGGGAATATCTCGACTGTAATTTGCAGTCCCATCAAGTGGATCGATTACCCAAAAAATTTCACCCAAATCTTCAGAGGATTTACCACTTTCTTCAGCCAAGATAGGATATTCAGATTCTGAAGAAATAACAGATTTAATTAAATTTTCTGATTCGATATCAGCCTTTAATTTTACATCTTTTGAGTCATGATTTAGTCTTTTATTAATTTGATCTTTTTCGTTTAATAAAAATTCGCCTGACTTAAAAGCAGCTTTTTTTGCAAGAACAATATTCTTAGATAGATCTTGAGATGTCATCTAACTTTTATATGAAACTCTGTAGATAACATTGTATTTGTCATCCGATATTAGCATCGAGCCGTCTTTCATAATAAATGGCGATACTGGTCTTCCCCAAGCTGACTCATTTGATAACCATCCAGTAATAAAATCTTCTTGATAAAGGTAATTACCATTATTATCGAGTTTTACAAAAACAATGGTGTATCCAGATTTTTTAGTTCTGTTCCAAGAGCCATGAAGCGCAACAAAAATACTATTTTTGTATTTATCTGGAAAAACACTACCGTCATAAAAAGCAAGCCCCAATGGAGCAACATGTGGACCCAGTTCTGCAATTGGATCTACAAATTTTTTGTCAACAGTTGGAATAAGATGTCCAAACTCAGGATCAATAACGTCTTTTGCATGTTTGTATGGATATCCATAAAAACTTCCCTCTTCGTCAATTACATTTAACTCACATGATGGAGACTCATCTCCTAACCAATCTCTTCCATTATCAGAAAAATACATTTTTTTTGTTAAAGGATGCCAATCAAATCCAACACTGTTTCTTACTCCATCTGCAACCATAATTAACTCGCCATCTATATACTTATGAATGGCTGCAAACCTTTTATCTTTAGTTTGAGGCTCGATACAAATGTTGCAAGGAACACCAACTGGAATATATAAATTACCATCAGGACCAAAATCAATATACTTGAAACCATGCCAAGTCTCTGATGGTAAGTCATTCATATAAACTGTTTTATTTGGTAATGATTTAGAGTTACTATTAAGCCATTCATCGATTTCCTTAACAATCCATATAGTATCTATTTCTGCAAAATATAAATCACCATTGTAAATACTTACCCCAGTAGGATTTTTTAAGCCTTCAGCTATTAATATTTTTTTTTCTGCGAAATCATCTTGGTCATTATCAAAAAGAGCATAAATTTTGTCACCTTTTTTTGAGCCAACAATCACATAACCGCTTTCGGTTTCAGATATCTGTCTTGGTGTGTTTATATTATCTGCAAAAACACTTATTTTAAAACCTTCTGGAAGGATTAAATTGTCTATATTTGTAGAATTTAGTGCAAAAGAGACAAACATAATCATGCCATTCAAAATTAAACTATTATTTTTCATTTTTTACCTCAGTAAATCCCTCAACATTTTCTTTTAATATCTTTCTTATCTTTAATACATCATTTGTCATTGAAGCATTATATAAATCATCCAGAACTTTGGTCAAAACTTCCTTACTTGGATAATTTTCAATCGATTTAAATATTTTACTATTAGAAGTGTTAAATTTATCACCTGATATCAATAATTCTTCATATAATTTTTCGCCAGGCCGTAAACCAATTTCTTGAATTTCAATACCCTCTCCTTGACCATCATGACTTATGTTTCTGCCTGACAAATATATTAATTTTTCAGCAAGTTCATATATTTTTACTTGATCTCCCATATCTAAAATAAAAACATCCCCACCATCCGCAAACTCACCTGCTTGAATTACTAAGCTTGATGCTTCAGTAATAGTCATAAAGTATCTTGTTACTTCTTTATGTGTGATGGTAACAGGTCCGCCTTCAGCAATTTGTTTTCTAAAAAGAGGTATAACAGATCCAGAAGAATTAATAACATTACCAAAACGTACAATGCAATATTTAGTTTTATTGCTTTCAGCATCAATTGATTGAACCACCATCTCTGCTAGCCTTTTTGATGCTCCCATAATATTTGTGGGCCTTACAGCTTTATCAGTTGAAATGACCACAACTTTTTTAACGCTGCAGTTAGATGCAACTTCACATAATGCTTGAGTACCAAAAATATTATTTTTGAGACCTTCTGAAATATTTTCATGATACTCAACTATAGGTACGTGTTTGTAAGCTGCAGCATGATAAATATAGTCAATTCTATGATTGGAGATGATTTCATTCAATCTAACTTTATCTTTTACGTCACCTAAAACATAAATGATTTCAACTGAAGTTTCATGTACTTTCAAGATTGATTCAATTTCTTCTTGAATTGAGTATAAATTAATCTCGGAAATCTCAAACAAAACAATTTTCTTTGGTTTTCCTAGCAAAGCTTGTCTAACTATTTCAGAACCAATTGATCCACCAGCCCCAGTAACCATGATATTTATACCAGAAAAGGATATTATTGAATTTTCTACAGAGTCTCTGGGTAATATATCATCAATAGAAAGGTCTTGCATTTCAACCATCTTTTTCTGATTTGCAACAATTTCATGAAGAGACGGAATAGTGCGGACTGCTACCTTATACTTTTCAAGACTAGATATAATTGATCTTCTTTCTGACTGGCTAAGGCTCGGCATCGCTAAATAAACTTCTAAATCTGAATACAAATCAGACAACTGCTTTAAGTGTTTTTTCTTTCCATATATTTTAATACTATTTATTTCAGCCCCAACTAATGCTTTTGAATCATCGAAAAAACCTATAATGTTTATTTTTGGATTACGTTTAATCGACTGGTACAACTCATTTCCTGCAGTGCCTGCACCATATATTAAGATTGGTTTTCCAGTTTTTTTAAAACTAGAGTAATTTAAAATCATTCTCGCAAAATCTCTTGATATCTGCAAAAAAGCATAAAAAACATATGCTAAGAATAAAGATTTAAGAATTGTTGCAATTAAGTATTGATTTCTAACAATCTCATATTCTGCAGCATAAACAAAACCCCAAGAAACACCAAATATTACAGAGCCTTTTAAAGATCTTAAAATTAAGTCTCTTGATTCAGAATATCTTATTGAAGATCTATAAAAACCAGATTGAATGAAGTAAAGGAATGTTACAAGTGTTGGAAAAATAAAATTATAAATATTCTGGATAATTACTCCGTATAAACTAACTTCAAAATTTGAGGCAATTAGGGCAGTGAATGGAGGCCCAAATACTAACCAGCACGAAAATGCTGTAAATAAATCCACTAATGATAATATTATAAGCTTGTATCTTCTGGATAAACTTCTTAAAATTGCTAGAAAGGGTCTCATCTAATAATTTTACTTTAAAAAAAGATCCGTATATATATTAATGACAAAGAACCTGAATTAAATAATTAGAGATGTTCAATTTTTTTAAAAAAAATAAAAAATTAAATTCTGAAGAAACAGAGAATAAGCCCTCATTTGAAATAGAGTTGACTGCAGCGGTACTTGCATATGAAATTGCAAGATCTGATGGAGATATTTCTGAAGAAGAGTTAGAAGTTTTGATGGAAGAAATTGAAAAAATCGCAATAAAACTAAAAAAAGATAAATATGAAATATATAAAATTATTGAAATATATAGCTCTGACAGCGTATCTTTTCACGAGTTTATTGAAGATATAAATAAAAATTACTCAAAAAATGATAAATTGCTGCTTCTAGAACTTCTATGGAAAACTGCTTTTGCTGATGGTAGGCTCGATGTTGATGAAGAACGTCTAGTAAGGAGATTAGCAGATTTAATCAAAATTAAGGATATAGAAGTTTTAAAATTAAAGGATTTGATAAAAAACATTAATCATAATTAATGGAGCTGGCATTCTCTTTTATGAACTTTTCTGAATTTTTTCTGCTACATTGTCCATCATAATTATTTATATTTTCGTCATATAAGTCATTGCCTACAAAAGTATACATTTGATATAAAACAACGCATTTTTCTATTTCATCTAATCTTTCATCATAAAATAATTCATTTGTTAAAGATTTAAGCGAAGTAATGTTTGAAGACATCCTTAGGTTTTTTTTATTATCTAAAATAATAAAAGACCTCGTCAATGATTCACTTTCAAGATATGGTTCCCATTTAACATTATTACTTGAATATCCAGGTTTGCCATTTTTAGCAAAATTTGTCCAAAATTTCATCATATTGCGTGAAATATAAAAGCGTGAAATGCCTCTTGGGTAAATAAAATTAGAAACTGGTCTTCCACCAACAAGAGTGTTATCTCCAGCTAATAATGGAACTTCAAGTGCATGTGTTGCTCCAAAGAGCTTCTGAAAATCAGCAACAATAAACCTTCTCTGATCATCCCAGTCGAACCTATACGAATAAAGTTTATTATTGCCAGCTTTTGCTAAAAAATTTAAAGGCTCATCAACACCTCTAACTTTCCAGGAATTGCTTCTATAGTAGTTAAATGCCTCATATGCATTCTCATCTTTCAAAATAATTTTTGGTAGCCCAAATATTGAGCCTACTATTGAAAAGTCCAGATCGACGAAATATTCTGAAAAAGCTAACCAAAATTTAACCTCGTCTCTATTAGAGCCTATCATTGTAGGAACACTATTAACATGCTCTTTAATTGACAAAGCAGCTCTTAGTCCAACCTTGGGAATTACAATTCCATCATTTGTAAGTAAAGGTATTTCTTCAAAGTTTTTTCTATATGCATAATATTCATAAAACTCTTTCCCGGATAAGTCTAATAAAATATCTCTCAACTCTTGATTGTCATATTCATTTTGCTTTTTGTTACTTGGAATATTTTTGATAATTTTGTTTACTATTTCCCAACTTGAATAATTAGAACTAAAAGACTGATTAGTTTGTTTATATGCATCTTTTAGTGATATAGATGTCGTATACCCTGACATTGAAATTGCTTTTTGAAAAAGTCCTTTTGCTTTAGAAGATACAAGCAAGGATAGAACATTATGGCCACCAGCTGACTCACCAAATACTGTAATATTATTTGGGTCGCCTCCAAAGAGGGTTATATTTTCATTCACCCATTCAAGAGCAGAAATAATATCTAAAGTTCCAAAATTTGAAGTCTTATCAATACCGTTTTGAAAGCCTTGAATTGCTGGATGAGTAAACCAGCCAAATGGGCCTAATCTATAGTTAATTCTAACGACAATAACATCATATTTCCTTACTAATTTCCTAAAATCGTAAATATCTTTTAGACCTGAGGTATTTGAACCACCATGAATCCAAAACATAACAGGTAGTAACCTTTTCGATTTATTTAATGGAGTAAAAATATCAAGGTAGAGACAGTCCTCGTTACCAGAAATAAATTCATTATTAGTAAAATCTGAGGAGCCACCAAAGCTTGATGTCCTTTGAATACAGAAATTTTCACTCTTCGGTTGAATTAGTTCTATGCTTGACTCTATTTTTTGAGGAGCTTTCCATCTCAAGTCACCTACTGGTGCTTTTGCGTATGGTATGTCTTCCCATATGTAAATACCTCTTCCAGAGGTAGGCTGAACAATTCCAGATGACGTATGCAATGTTTTTTTGATAGTGGATGATTTCAATCCAAGACCTTTATTAGATGTTTGAGAATGAAGAAAATCACTTTGAATATCCTCCTTTGCCCCTTCAGACAAAACAATAGGAATGAATATTAAATTTATTGTAAAAGAAGAAATCGCTAATATTAATATATGAATATTTTTCAATTTTTATATGTCTTATGTATTACTAAAAGAAAGTAGCATAATATTATATATAATTTCGGGATGTAGCGCAGCCTGGTAGCGCACTACACTGGGGGTGTAGTGGTCGTCGGTTCAAATCCGGCCATCCCGACCAATTAATTTATTTTATTTTTTATAAATGAAGATGGTTTAAAAACTAACTTTTTTCTTTCAGGAATTATAAATTCTTGTTTTGTCTTTGGATTTCTTCCAATTCTTTGAGGAGATTTATGAATATAGAATGTACCAAATTTTGAAATCTTAACTATATTGGACTTATTTTTTTTTATAATTCTTATGAACGACTCAAGTAAACTTCTGCTTGTAGATTTATTTAAAAAAGTCCCGGAAGAGATATTATTTACAATATCTTTTTTTCCGAGACTCAATTGTTATCTATATTTTAGGAACCTGTTCCAGTTGCTGTGCCAGTTCCTGTTCCAGTCCCAGTTCCTGTTCCAGTTCCAGTTCCTGTTCCAGTTCCAGTACCAGTACCAGTTCCAGTTCCAGTTCCAGTTCCTGTTCCTGTTCCAGTGCCAGTTCCTGTTCCTGATCCAGTTGGGAAGGTAGATGCTTCAGTTCCAGTACCTGTTCCAGTTCCAGGATTATCATCAACACCACCGACATCTCTAACTTTAACTGTTATGTCTTGTGTTGAAGTATTTGAACTAGCATCAGTTGCTGTAACAGTAGCTGTAAAGTCGTATGTACTTCCATCATAACCAGCTTTACCTTCTACAAGATCACCTTCATATGTATAGCTTCCGGCTAAACCAGGTCTATCTTCGTAATCAATAGCAGTTATAAATGTTAAAACCCCAGCTGCAGTAATTGACATTGCATCTGTATTCGAAATAGTAAATGTAACTGTATCAGCATCTGTTGCAGTAACAGTTCCGATTGCAGTTTGATTCTCATCAACAATAAATGTTGAAGATGATGTAAATACTGGTGATGTTGTGTCTGTAACATTAACTGTTCTACTAGCTGTACCAGCATTTCCTGATGCGTCTGTAGCTGTATAAGTTAATGTATAAGAACCTACAGTATTGGCATCAACTGTACCAGATGTAACAACTTCAACAGAACCAGACAAATCAGTTGCAGTTGCTCCAGCATCAGTGTATGTAGTTCCTAATTCAACAGTTGCAGGATTATCACCTGTTACTGTAACAACTGGTGCTGTAGTATCAACAACATTAACAGTTCTAGTTGCAGTTGCAGTATTTCCATCTAAATCAGTTGCGGTGTATGTGATTGTATATGAGCCAACTGTGCTTGTATCTACAGTTCCTGATGATGTAACTGCTGTAACACCGTGAAATTCATCAAATGCAGTAGCTCCCTGATCGGTATATGTTGCTCCCAATTCTACAGTTGCAGGGTTATCACCAATGACTGTTAATACAGGAGGAACATTATCATCATAACCATCGTCAGTAAGAGCAGAAATTGCACCCAGACCCGCTATTGCTATAAGTGCTTTTTGAATAGCTGAAAGCTCAGCTATTACTGCACCAAGTTGAGAAGGACCTGATGTAGCTTCCGCACCTTCTGTACCCTCTTGCATATTTGCTTCTAAATTAGCACGCTCCAGAATAAGCTCAGAACGTCTATCATTAAGTTGTTCTAGGTTCATTGACTTAACTCTATTCTCAATTTCTTCAAGTTTTTGATTTGATATACCATAATCGTTGGCCTGAACATTAGTTATTAAACTAAAAGCCATAGCTATGGTTAGTATGTTAATTTTGTTAAATATATTCCTCATTTTCATATTTCCTCTGGCCCCCCACAGCATACGTTTAGAGATTGTATATTATTTTAAATGTATACGCTATTATTTTACAAGTTTAAAATAAAGAGCACTCTAAAGCGCCTGTTTATAAAACTAGGTGGCTATTATACACAAATATAGTAAAAAGCTATGACTTTTTAAGTATCAATTTTGTAACAAAATCTAATCTAATGGTCTAAATTTCACTAATAAATCATTTAAATTATGATGCCTTATTAATTTTGCACCAGGATCTTTAGTAAGAGGCCTCCAAGTATAGTTTATTAAATTCCCATATATGGGGATATTAAAAAAAATCCCTTTATCAAAAGATCCTTCTCCAAAGTCTTCAGAAGATACATCTGTAAAAGTTGCAAATGCTCCGAATCTTACTCCACTTTGAAAAGTTCTTGAAAATTCAATAGTAGAGCCAATATCACCAGCGAGATATTCACCAGCACTAATCTTCATATCAAATGGAATTAACCCATAATTTCTATAGTAAAGATTTGCAGTCATTGTAATATTTTCATAATCTAAATGTCCAAAACCCCAATTGTAATCTCTTTTTTTGACTTTAAATGCTTCAATACCATATGAGTAATTTGAATTAGGCTTAAAATATAAATACTCTGCTCCATAACCTGAAAACATGTCTTCAAGGATGCCACCTGTAAACATTAAATGATGATTTGTTTTTGGAGTAAGGTGATAGTCGATCTGAGCTCTTCCTATAAGAATTCCTTGATCCATGTTTTTTAGATACTGCTTAACGTCTGACCTTACTTGTGCTGGGAAAGTATCAACAGGTGGGAAGATTAGATCATCAAAGTTATCAGCTAAAGAATATTTTAAATTTGTATTGAAGAATAAATTTTCTCTTATTACAAACTCTGTATCATTTTCCGCTAATACTGCACCTTTAAAAAACTCTTCTCTTGATGCTACAAAAGGCCTAAATCGAATATTTGATGATGTATTTACTCCCCTGTACTGCTGTCTTTCATAAATTGTTCTAGCACTTCTTTCAAAAGCCTCATCAATTTCAGATACAGCTTTTAAATCTGTTATTTTTAAATCTTTTTTTATATCTTTTTTGATTCCAGCATCCCTTGATGCTTGTGATATTATCTCCTCAACTAGATTTAAATCAGGATGTATAAATTGTGTTAATTCAAGGCCTAAGAATCTTGAAGTTTCCGATATTTTATTTACACCAATGCCGTTTTCCTCAAGATTTTTTATTAATTTTGTGTATTTGTCATCATTTATAGATGTATCTGCTTGTTGATATTCATATTTCTTAAATGATCTTTTTGGATTATTTTTATATAGAAATTTTAATGACGAGTATCCCCCCTTTTCATATGAAAATCCAAGAGAAAAATTATCATTAATTAAGTAATTAAGGCCAATGGTATAGTCACTTTCTCTATCAGGATATGGAAGAGATCCACCATCAACTAAAATAGTATCTTTTTCAATTTGAAAAAGCACATTTTTATTGAAACTATATGATATTCCGTAAAAAGGTGCTGCTTCTTGACCAGAGAAAAAATTAGAGAAATTTAATTGACCTCCAAGGCTTGCATAACCTCCTCTTGAATAAAAACTATCACTTATGTAGCCAAATGGATTTTTTATTTTCTCAGATGAACCACCTAAGGCTCCCCAACCCATTCCGAAATGCATATCTAGTTTGCCCACACCATAACTTGAAACTATATATTCGGAGGAATATTTTCCAGTCCCTGCAAAATCCATAAAACCTATAGCGATTGCAGGAAAAATACCTTCCTGCTTTATTCTTAACTTAAGATTGAATCCTTTATCTTTAAAACCCTGACAGTATGTTCTGACATCAAAGTAAGCCCTACAAAGTTCAATACTCGGAATATTTACATAAAAGAAGGAAGCTTCTAACCAATCATATGGATTTGATGTTAAAGTAATTTTTTGATCTATATCACTATCATATATAGTAACTCCATGTACTCCTTCATCGTAAGATCTTGCAGTTGGAATATTTATTAAGCCTACAATTCCATGATTGTTATAAAGGTTATTATCGAAACTATCTGCAGATGATAAAAAGGTGAGGAAAATTAAAACAAAAAAAAATTTTTTGTTACCTGCTTCTTTTTTTTTTAGTAACATTGTTGATCGAAATCAATCAGTGCTTATGGAGTTCAATGATGCCAGTGCGAGGCCTAAATTACCAAGTATGGTTACATATGCTTGGGCGGCTAATGTTCTTGAGGATGAATTATCTATTTCTCTTGGAACAAATATCACCGATCCTGGATATATCGTGATACCTGACTTAGGTTGATTTTCAAATATATTTCTTTTCTTTGAGTATCTTTGTGTTTCTCCATTTGGATGTAATATATAAATTGATTCATTATCTGCATATTTTTTATAACCGCCTGATTTATCTATAAAAAAATCAACGCTTTTATTTTCTTCATACATGACAGAACCTTCAGATGAAACTTCTCCGTAGACATACACATTGTTTGTTTTCTCAGGAACTTTTAAATTATCACCCTCTTGAATACCGAGAGTTTCTCTCGCGGCTTCATTTTCCATATCAACAACTATTCTTCCATTTGGTTCTAAATCATTAATCTCTTTTGTCAGGCCAACTATAGGAGTTAAGTCAAAATTTCCGCTAATATTTTGTTGACTTAGTGCAATAATATTATCCAAAAACTCTTGATATAATAAGCTTTGTGCAGCTTCATTTATCAATTTAGCATCTCTATTTTCAAAAATAGCTCCAAAAGGATAAGCATTTTCTGTAAAGCCACCGGCCTTAATTATTAAATCGTCTAGTGTTTCACCAGCAGCCATCGTGTAAGTACCAGGCTTTAATACAGCACCTGAAATAGTTGCTTTTCTGTATGGATATTCTCTTATATAAATCATATCTCCATCAACTGACTTTATTGAATCAAACTGAATACTGTTTGTAATGGGTATTGATTTAAGAGTGCCATCCAAAATTCTTTCAAGATATATATTTTGAATATCTGCAGTTTGTTTAAATCCATTTGCGTAATTAATAACGTCTCCAAGATTTTGTTCATCAACAAGCTCATATTTTGCAGGTCTTTTAACTGCTCCATCTATGGATACAACACTTTTTCTGGGATTTATAAATATTACATCACCTGACCTTAATCGTTCTTTAAGATTAAAATTCCCATTTATTAAAAGTTCATAAACATCTAAAACTTCAATAATCTTATTATCTCTAACTAAGTTAATTTCTCTGAATGTCCCATACTCACTAATTCCACCAGCAATATTTATTGCTTGTAAGATATTTGAATTACCAGATAATGTGTAAATACCTGGGTTCTGAGCGTCACCAGTAATTAATACGTTGACATCTCTTAACTTTGACATGCTAATGAATGCTTCTATTCCAATAAATGAAGAGTTCACCCTAGACTTTATTAATTTTGATGCTTCATCAAGAGATAAACCAATTAGTACTATCTCACCAATGTCTGGAAAATTAATTGAGCCATCACCATTTATTAAAAAATCCTCAATGATGTCTTTTTGACCAACCAATTGAATACTTAGAACATCACCAACGCCTAACGTGTATGATGAATCAGGATTAGGTTCATTAATTGGCATAAACGAAGTTTGGAATGTGTTAAAAAAATCTGAACCAAAAAGTTTTAATTCTGTATTAATTTCAAGCCTATCATCACTTTGTAACCTCTTTTCTAATTCTCTTAAATCCTGCTCAATTCGAGATTTCAGATCAATTAACTCTTCAAACTGCTGTAATTTGCTTGAATATTGTGAAGGCCTATAATTTTCATCCAGTGCTTTAGTGTTTTCTTCAGATCTATTGACAAGATCTTCTCTAATATCCTCTGGTAAGCTATCTAAAAATGACTCATCAAACTGCTGAGCATTAAGGAAAAAAACTGAGATTAATAAAATAGACAATAATAAATTTTTCATAATCGGATTTTACATTAAATTATAGAGCAATAGTATCCCGAGGTTTGTGTAGAAACTGACATTTATATTATATTAGACCAAACCAGGAACACTTACTGAATCATACTTCAGGGCACCAGATATAATTTCATCAATAATTGTATCAACTTCATTATCGGTTACAGTGGAATCTTTTGATTGAAAAATAAATCTAAATCCAATTTTAATTTCATTCATCTTTTCATTTTTAAAATAATCAAAAACAAATACTTCTTTTAACAAAGCATTTTCAAAATTAAGAATAAACTCTTCAAGTATTTTACATTTTGAAAAATCTTTTATAGAGAATGAAAGGTCTCTATTTGAACTAGGAAATTCAGATATTGGAGTATATTTTTTTTCGCTAAGATGTTTTATATTAAAATTTTCATATGAGAATTCGAATTTAATAGATGATTTAATTTCTAACTCGCAATAAACAATTTTATTTTTTAATTTGGAATCAAGCGACTGTCTTGATATTTCTTCTAATTCTAAATTTTCATAACTGATTTTATGCAAAATACTTTCTAAATAATTAATATCAATTTTTTTAGAGAAATTTAAATAATTTTTATCAATTCTGCCGCTAGCAATTATCCCAATCACTCTTTTACCAATTCTGGTTTTATTAGTATATAAATCTGCTATTTCAAACAACTTTATAGAGTCTTTTTGTCTTCTTTCATTGTATAAAAGATTTTCTATCAAGGAATTTTTTAAATTAGTTCTGAGATACTTCTTATTTGAATCAAGAGGATTATCAACTACTACTGATTCTTCAGTGCCGTCACTCACAAAAGGATTATTTATTACTTCAAAAAAACCCTCTCCAGTTAATAATTTTTTTATTTTATGTTCTATAAAAGTTTGATTGAAATTATTTTTTACAGATATATTAATTTTTTGTTTTTTTATATTGTCGTAACCAATTGCTCTTGCAATTTCTTCAGCAATATCATTGATATTATTAACATCATTTCTATATGAGGGAATTTTAATAGTATTTTTATCTATTAAAAAATTTAGTTTTTGTAGATATTTTGAGCATTCATTCTCAGTAATATCAATGCCCAAAATATTATTTATCTTTGAAAAATCAAAAGGAATAATTTTCTCTTTCCTTTCCTCATTATTTCCATTAAATAACTCAATATTTTTGATATTTGAGTGATTTTCAACGATTTTTATGAATCTTCTTAAAACAAAATCATGACTATATGCGTCAGTTTCTCTTTCAAACTTATGGGCGGCATCTGAATTAATATCATATTTTAACGATCTTCCAATAATTGCTTCTGAATTAAAATGTGCGCATTCAATCAGTACAGATTTAGTATCCACTTTACATGCTGTATCTTTACCGCCCATAACTCCAGCTAAATTAATAATTTTATTATCTTTGTCAAAAAAAACTAAATCACCGCTATCTATGTATATCTTTTTATTTGTTAGAGTTTCAAATTCACAACGATCTTTTTGATAACCCAATCTAATGTAGTCATCGATCATCAATGAATCATAGCAATGAGTTGGTTGCCCAGTTTCATATGAAATATAGTTTGATATATCAGTAAAAAAATTAATCTTTTTAACATTTAAATCTGTAAAGTAATTCTCTAAAAATTTATTATAATTTTTTGGGACTTGATCAATATCTAACTTTAAAAAAGAAATATTCTTACATAAGTGACTCGCATCATTTATAAATTCAAATTTAAAAGGTTTTATATCTTTTATATAAATATCTTTTTCGATCGAAATACTATAAAAGAGTCCTAAATCTCTAAGTAACCCATTAAGTGAAAGGCAATCACCTCTATTTGGTGTAAGTTCCATATCAAAGATTTCATCAAATATTTCATGCTCATGACCTAGTTGAAAAAGTTTATCTGATAATTCCTCAATACTGGGTTTTGAATCAATATGTTTAACAAAATGTTTATAAGGTATTTTCATTTAAATTGTTTAAGGAAGTCCAAATTAGATTTATAAAAATCTCTGATATCATTTACTCCAAACTTTATCATTGCTATCCGTTCAATTCCCAAACCAAAGGCAAACCCTGAGTATTTATTTGAATCAATATTGCAGTTCTCCAACACAATTGGATTTACGACTCCACATCCTAAAATTTCAAGCCATTTCTCTTCATCAGATAATATATCTACTTCTGCAGATGGTTCTGTGAATGGGAAGTAAGATGGTCTAAATCTTAATCTGATTTCTTTTCCAAATAAGGATTGGATTATTTTATATATTAAATCTTTTAAATTTGCAAAATTAACGCCCTTATCTACATAAATACCTTCGATTTGATGAAACATTGGAAGATGAGTTGCATCATCATCTTTTCTGTAAACTTTACCACCAGAAATAAAAGCAAATGGAGGATCTTTTTCTAACATTCCTCTTATTTGAACAGGAGAAGTGTGTGTTCTTAAAACACTAGATTTATTATCGACATAAAATGTGTCATGCATTTGGCGAGCTGGATGAGACTTTTTTATATTTAACATATCGAAATTAAATTCTTCAGTTTCAATTTCAGGACCATCAATTATTTCAAATCCAAAAGATAACAAGAGATTCATAATAGAATCTTTCATCTGATTGATTGGATGATGCGATCCGAACTCCTTAATTAACTTTGGAGAACTGTCTTCTTTTGAATCTGGCATTGGACCAGTATTAGCTAATGGCGGTTTCTACAACCTTTTTGAAAGTAGAATTATCAGAGATTGCTAAATCAGATAGAATTTTTCTATCTAGTTTTATATCTTTTCGAGATAAAGAATTTATCAATGTTGAATAAGAAACTCCAAGCTCCCTAGAACCAGCATTTATTCTTGAAACCCATAAAGATCTAAATGCTCTTTTTCTATTTTTTCTGTCTCTATATGCATATTGCAATGATTTAATATTTGACTGTTTTGCTGTTTTGAAAAGTCTACTTCTAGCACCATAATGGCCTTTTGTAGATTTAAGTACTTTTTTATGTCTTGTTTTAGCTGTCACTGATTTTGTAACTCTTGGCATATTAATTAACCCCTTAGTAATTTTTGAGCCATCTTAAGAACGACTCCTGATATCTTATTTAAACCTCTATTATGTCTTTTTCTTTTTGTAGACTGTTTTGTAAGAATATGATTTCTATTTGCACTTTTACTTTTAATTGAAGTACCACTCTTTTTAAAACGCTTTGCAGCTCCAGAATGTGTTTTTAATTTGTAACCCATAAATAATAATTTAGTTCTTTTTCTTTAAAGGCGACAGAACCATCAGTAATTGTCTCCCCTCTAATGAAGGCTCTTGATCAACTTGCGCGATATCTTCGAGTTCTAATTTTAATTTATTTAATAAATTTAGACCCATATCACTATTTAAGATCTCTCTGCCTCTAAAACGGACGCTTATTTTAGTCTTATCTCCATCAAGAATAAAGCTTTTAATCTTTTTTAATTTAATTTTATAATCTCCAACATCTGTCGATGGCCTAAATTTAATTTCTTTTGTTGTATTTCTTTTCACTTTTGATCTTGAGGATGCGATACTTTTTTTCTTATCAAAGAGGTGTTTTCCGTAGTCCAAAATCTTACAAACAATTGGATTTGCATCAGATGAAGAAACTTGAACCAGATCTAGTGATGACTCTTTGGCTGCCTGTAAGGCGCTTAATAAAGGTACAATACCTTTTTTTTCTCCATTAGCGTCAACAAGCAAGACTTCGCTTGCCTTTATTTTATCATTTATTGGAACTATGTTTTTTCTTGGAGTAGCTATAAAAAATACCTTCTTAAAATATATTACAAAGAAAAATTGACATTAAATGATTAACAAGATTTGTTAAATACAATTGTATATTCAGACATAATTGGTTGAAATTTTATACTAATTAATTAATTACGCAAATATTTTAAGGTTGTAAAAAAAACTGATTCCATTCATCATTTTTCTTTTCAAATACTTGTCTTTTATTTAGTCTTGATTCGTGACCTTCCCAAAATTCAAAATAATATGGAATAAATGAATATCCGCCCCAATATTCAGGGCATTGTTCTAAGTTATCTTTCTGAAGAGATTTTTCATAATTTACCGAAACATCTTCATATGAGGCTATTTTATTTGACTGTTTTGAAGAAATTGCTAATGCATTTTTCTTTATATCTCTCTTAGCAAAGTACTCCATATTAAATTCTTTTGATGTTTTTTTGATTTTCGCTTTCATTCTTATTTGAACATTTGTGGCATTCCAATATATCAAAGCACTAATTTGATTATGAGATATAAAGTCTCTGGATTTTGGTGATTCATAATTAGAAAAAAAAATGAACTCCTTGTCTTTTACAAATTTTAAATTTACAAATCTAGCATTAACCTCATTTTCATCAGATGAAAAAGAAGAAATACAAATAGCTTCTATTATTTTTTGGTTTGCATTCAAAGAATCTTCATATTTTTCTTTAAAAATTCTATATGGAGTCTCATTACTTATGTTGTTAAATTCAATCATTTAACGCCTGCTTTATCAAAAACAGATGTTGCTATTTCAGCAATGTCATACATTTCCTGTTTATTTAGCGTTGGATGAACCAAAAAAACAATTGATGTCTCACCTAATTGCTTTGCTACAGGCAAGCGCTCATCTGGCCTAAAATTAGTGTTATCAAATGCTTTTTCTAAATAAACTTCGGAACAAGATCCATGCATGCAAGGGGCACCCTTAGAACTAATTTCTGAAATAATACGATCTCTAGTCCAATTATTCTTCAAATTCTTTTCTTGTACAAAAACATAATATTTATAAAAAGCGTGAATGAAACCTTCCTCATTTCTTAATTGAGGAATTCTAATAATTCCATCCTTTTCTGTAAATTTAGAAAATTTTTCAGTAAGAATCTTAGCATTGCCGTTTCTTGTCTTTGTCCATTCAGCCATTTTATTTAATTGTATTCGACCAATGGCGCCTTGCATTTCAGTCATTCTCCAATTTGTTCCAAAAGATTCATGAATCCATCTAAATCCCTCAGGATGCTTCTTGTTGTATACTGCTTCATAACTTTTTCCATGATCTTTATATTCCCACATCTTTAACCATAGAGATTTGTTATTTGTTGTAACCATTCCACCTTCACCACCCGTGGTCATTATCTTATCTTGACAAAAACTCCAGCAACCTATGTCTCCAATTGATCCTACCGGTTTACCTCTATACTTTGCTCCGTGTGCTTGAGCACAGTCTTCAATAATAAATAAATCATTATCGCTTGCTATAGACTTTATTTCATCCATATCACAAGGCCATCCAGCCAAATGAACACACATAATTGCCTTTGTATTTTTATTTATAGCTGCATTTATATTTTTTGGTGTAATATTTTGAGTTGAAGGATCAACGTCAACAAAAACAGGAGTAGCCTTAGCATTTATTATAGATGTAATTGAAGCGATGTAGCTTCTTGAAGTAACAATTACTTCATCTCCGTCTCCAATTCCTAAGGCTTTAATAGCAATGTCTAATGCTAAAGTTCCATTAGCTAGTGAAACTGCATATTCAGAGTCAGACCAAGCTGCAAATTCTTTTTCAAACTTGCGGCACTGATCACCAGTCCAATAATTTACTTTGTTAGATGCCAATACGTCTTTGACACAATCTATTTCTTCAACGCTATAAGATGGCCATGGTGAAAATTGCTTAATCATTATTTTTCTAGTTTTTTGATTACCTTAGCTGGAACACCATAAGCAACAACATTATCTGGGATATCTTTATTAACTAAACTATGGGCTCCAACGACTGAATTTTTTCCAACAGAAACACCAGGGAGTATAGTTGTATGGCTTCCAATTCGGCAATTATTTTTCAAGTAAATTTTACCACTTGTATTATCAATTGTAGATGTAGAGTATATTGAACAGTGAGATCCTATTTGAACATTATCTTCAATCACAACACCGTTCAGGGCATTTATATATGAGAATGCTCCAATATCTGTCTCTCTGCCTAAAATAAGTCCATCTAAATTTTGTACTAACCAATTGTACTTTGTAGTTTCTCCTTCTTTAATATCTGGATACTTCCAATCAGAAAACCTTTTAGTCATTTTTCATATTGCCTTTAAATTTATTCATAGTTACATGATTGTTGTGGCTTATGTCATTTCGCAAAATCACTTTTTTCAGAGTTAACCAAAGTATTTTGATATCTAAACCAACTGATAGATTATAGACATACCATACATCTAGCTCAAATTTTTCATTCCAGCTAATTGCATTTCGTCCATTAATTTGAGCCCAACCAGTTATGCCTGGTTTTACTTTGTGACGAATAGATTGTCTTTTTGAATACAATGGTAAATACTCTAAAAGTAAGGGTCTAGGACCAACCAAACTCATATCTCCTTTTATTACATTGATAAGTTCTGGTAACTCATCCAAACTTGTAGATCTTAAAAATTTACCAAATTTAGTAAGTCTTTTCTCATCAGATAAAATGTTTCCGTTTTTATCAAATTTATTAATCATCGTTCTAAATTTGTAGATATAGAAAACTTTACCATTACGTCCAGGTCGTTTCTGTATAAAAAAAATTGGCGAGCCAAGATTAATTTTTACAATTAATATGATTAATAAAAAAATTGGTAGTAAAAACAATATGCCAAAAAAGGCTATTGTAAGATCTATAATTCTTTTTATGTATGTTCTATACATCGTAAACTTTTTCAAAAAATTTTATTGAATATCTTATTATATTTCGATAATGCTATTTCTCGAGAATAGTTTTTTTTTGCAAAATTTAAAGCATTTTCATTTTGTTTTTTTATTAAAACATCATCACAGGTATATTTTAAAAAATCTTTGATACTTGATTCTGATAATGTTGCTGGTAGAACGTAACCAATGTTTTCTTCATTTATTATATCCTTCTGCCAACCATTGTGATTAATTAAAATTGGTTTACCAGCAGCAATCGTATCAAAAAATTTGTTTGCTGAGTTTGACCAAAGTTCTTTAATTGGAATTACAAAAGAGCTGCCAATATCACATTCAAAATAAAATTGAGGTAATTCTGACTTGGATACAGAATCAAGAAAAAAAACATTTTTATTAATTACACCTTTCCTGTGAGCTTCCTCTATAATGATTTTTTTATAAGCTCCATCACCAATTAAAATATATACAATTGATGGATCCAAAGATAATGATTTTGATGCTAAATTGATTACATAATTAATACCATTCACTTTTCCAAAAGTACCAGCATATAAAATGCTGAAACGTGGTAAAAATCCAATTTTTTTTTCTATTAGGAATTTATCGCTCTCATGCTGGTTTTGAAATCTATCTATTTCTGAAATATTTTCAATAACCTCAATTATTTTTGGTGTGAGTTTTGGATACCTTGAAGTAATTGATTTTTTCATATCAACTGACAAAGGCACTATTACACTAGCATTTTTATAAATCAAACTTTCTAAAATATATAAAGCTCTTATAAAAATTTTATTTTTAACAGCTCCGATCGCAATAACAACTTCAGGCCAAACATCCCTTACCTCAAATATAAATGGTGTTTTATGGATCCATTTCTTTAATAATGCCGGTACACCAATGGTGAGTGGTGTTGATGTTGCTAGGGTTAGATCACCTTTTAAGCTAAGTAATTTTAATGACGACGAAAATAAGAATTTGGTAAAAACTATTAAGCGTTTGAAATAATTTAAATCATTTGTGTAAGGTAAATAAATATAATGAATCAACAATCCATTCTTCTCTATTTTTTTCCAGCGTTTGCCAGACTTATATTTAAGATCTGATGTTGATGTAACTATTTCAATTTGATGGCCTAAATCTAAAAATCCATTGGCTAAATCATAAGATCGAGTTCCACCAGATTCACTAGGCAGCTTAAAGTATTGATGTAAGTAGATAATTCTCATTATGAAGTAATTTTAGCTTGAAAAATTATTTTCACTTAAATGATTTTGCTAAAGTCTCCAACTGGGATTTTCAACAATATTTTTTATATCTATTATAACTTTTGAATCCGTTGAGATACGAGAATAATCTTTTTCAGTATAAGTCTTAAAAATCTTATGACTTACCGCAACAATAATAGCGTCATACTTTTTGGTAGACTTTAATGGGTCCTCAATATTTTTAAAATCTTTATTTTTTTCCTGAATGCTAATCCAAGGATCATATACATCTATGTTTGCACCAGCTTCTTCAAGAACTTTTATAATGTCAATTACCCTTGTATTTCTGGTATCAGGACAATCCTCTTTAAAAGTAAAACCTAAAATCAATATCTCTGATTCTTTAACAGCTTTACTTGCTTTTGATAATTCAGAAATTGTCTTTTCTGCAATAAATCTACTCATCCCGTTATTTATCTCTCTTGCTGTGAGTATTAAATCAGGTGAATAGCCAACTTCCTCAGCTTTATATGAAAGATAGTAAGGATCAATACCGATACAATGACCGCCGACTAATCCTGGCTTGAGCTTAATAAAATTCCATTTTGTAGAGGCAGCTTCTATTACTTCATTAGTATCAATTCCCATTTGATCAAAAATCATTGCTAATTCGTTTATTAAAGCGATGTTTACATCACGTTGTGTGTTCTCAATAACCTTAGAGGCCTCTGCCACTTCAATACTTGAAGCTAAATGTGTGCCTGCTGAAATTATCTCATTATAAAGTTCATCAATAATCTTTGCGATTTCAGGAGTCGATCCCGAAGTTACTTTTGGAATTTTTGTAACGGTATGTTTTTTATCTCCTGGATTAATTCTCTCAGGTGAATATCCACAATAAAAATCCTTATTGAATGTCAAGCCTGAGGATTTTTCTAATTCTGGAACGCATACATCACGAGTAACTCCAGGGTAAACAGTGGATTCGTAAATAACAATATCTTGAGTTTTCAAAACAGTTCCAACAAGTAAAGATGATTCTATTAAATATGTTAAATCTGGTTTATTGGAACTATCTATAGGTGTTGGCACAGTCACTATAAAAATATTACAGTCCTCTGCATCCTTGATATTTGCTGTGAAAGTAATATTAGTCTTAATGGATTCAAGGGAGCTTTCATCAACTTCAAACGTTATATCGTTTCCCTCTTTAAGCTGATTTATACGAGATTCATCTATATCAAAACCAACTACCTTATATTTTTTTGCAAATGCGACTGCAAGTGGAAGCCCAACATATCCTAAGCCAATTATGGATATTTTATAATTTTTTAAAATCATTAAATTAAAATACTAAATTTTTTAGAGTTTATAGTGAAATTAATTGAAAATACAGTTAATAGACACTTAAAAACTTTTAATTAATGTTTCTAATTGAATTCATGAACTAGCAAAAAAATTATCTTTTTATAATAAACTTTAGAATAGTATTGATGGTTAAACTAAGTGTGATTAGAGATGACGCAACTTTGCCATAATGTTTCTTAAAAAGAATATATCTAAATCTAATATTATTAGGTGATTTAATGGAATTAAAACTCTTAAATAATTCCTTATATGAGGGAATATTTTGATTTTTAATTCCAGTTTGAGAATCATCTAAAACACAAACAGCATCTCTCATAATATGAGTTTTAATATTATGAGATCTCTTTGCTGTCAAGGTAAAATCATTATCACCACCATATTGAAGAAGTTCTTGATTGATATAGCCTACTTTTTTGAGAACACCTCCACCCATCATAAGAAATCTAGTAGTCCCCATGTCTATAGCAACTTTTTTTCTTTTAAAATTTTTTGGGTGTTTTGTCACGTATGGAAAAAGAGAGATTATTTTTGTTCCACTAGAGACTTCTATTTGATTAAGATCAAATGTTCTTGGATGAATTATCTGATAATTATCTTTTTTAATCTCATTCAGAAGAATTTCAAACGATTTTTTTTCTATTTGAACATCATTATTTGCAAAAACTACAATATCATCTTCGTTTAAGTTATATTCATTCAATAATTTCTTTATTCCTAAATTGACGCTCCCAACCCACCAAAGCTCTTCATTGGATGGTAGTACTTTAACATTATTTTTTTTGATTGTATTAAAAGTAATATTGCTTGGATGATCATCAATTAGCAAAACTAAGTATTTGCTTGAAACACTTCTGTGAATTGAATTTAAAAAATTCTTTGTATCTTCAACTCTATCAAATGTAGGAACTATTATGTAGATCATTTAAATAGATAATTATAATGGTTTAAAAATAATAAAAATGCGATTTATTTTAAAGAACCATACATGCCTGTTAAGATTGTTAACCATAACAATCCAACAAAAGTTAAAATTAGGTAAATCTTGTAAGATGATCTATTTAGCAAAATTCCAAATGACAAAATATATGGAATTAACATCATCATACCCATCCTTTCATACTGCCAGTTTAAACCACTTATGTAAAAAGATAGCGATATAAAGCTGAAATAATATAACGTTAAGTTAAATGAATTGCTTAATATATTTGGATAGAATATCGACGATGTTATATAAATAAAGCCAATCGAAACAAATGCCCATCTAAAGTCAGCTCCAATAATTCTTGATTCTTCACTAAAAATGAAGCCGATTAAATTTAAGGCGTAATATGAAGAAAAAAGCAGAATTAATCCAACAAAGAAGTTAATAAAAACTTTACTTTTATAAGACAAACTTACAGTGTAATAATTTATTACTGTTGAAAAAATAATTATCAAGAAAAAAAGAAGCCCTGTTTTGTGCATAAAGATAGATAATACAGAAAATAAAATCATCCAATAAAAATTTTTTCGGGAGCTAGCAATAAGAGCCATGAATATTAAAGACATTGCCAGTCCTTGCCTCATTGCATTGCTTGTTGACATGATTATTGGCCATGTATGAATTGCCAGAATATACAATGATAAAAATAGAATTAAAGAATAACTTTGTTTAAATTTAATATGTTCTCTTATTAAAAAACCTGCAGAAATACTTAAAATAAAAGTTACAAGATGAACACCTATATGCACTCCATAAATAGTTAATGTTGCAACCCTATATCCAAGTTGATCAAAGATTCCTCCCCACGTTAAATTTGGTTGATAATATGCTTCATAAAAATCATGACCATATCCATATAGACCTGAGCCAATAATTAAAGCAAATAAAAATGAAATGGATACTATTAAATAGGTTGATAAATAATTATATTGCTTGTTTTCTAACACAATGATTTAACTTAATTCATTTACAGCTTCTTCTATCAAATCGCATACGAAATTTATGTCATCATCATTAATACCTAGACCTGAAGGTATATAAAAACCATGTTTAGCAATATATTCTGAGTTAGGATATTTTTCATTTTTAAAATAGTCTTGTTTTAGTAAATATGGTTGTAAATGCATAGGCCAAAAGAAAGGTCTATTACCAATACCGTGACTAGATAAGTAATTTGTTATATCTTTTAATGAAAAATTAAGTCCTTGTTTTAAAACTAGAGAAAATACCCAATAAATATTTTCTGCAAAATTATTTTTCTCAATTGGTAGCTGAAATATTTCGCTTAAATTTTTCAATCTATCTTGATATTTTTTTCCAATATCTCTCTTTTTTAATATAAACTCGTCAATACATTCAAGCTGAGCTAGACCAACTGCTGCTTGTATGTTTGACATTCTATAGTTCCATCCAAGATCATCATGCACAAATCTGCTTTCAGCTTTAAAACATAAATTTCTGTAGTATTTACATTTTTCGGCCAATTCCTCATCGCTAGTTAATACCATTCCGCCTTCACCAGTAGTGATGTGTTTATTTGCATAAAAACTAAATGTAGAAATATCACCCATAGACCCACATTTTTTTGATTTATATGTTTGACCATGCATCTCAGCAGAATCCTCAATAATTTTAATATTATTTTTAGTGGCTATTTCTTTTATTGGATCAATGTCTACAGGCAATCCATAAATGTGAACAACCATAATAGCTTTAGTTTTTGGTGAAATTTTTTTTATAACTTCATCTGGGTTCATATTAAATGTTTCGGGACAACAATCGACTAAAACTGGATTTAATCCAAGGCGTATTATTGATGATATGCAAGAAATGATAGTAAATGTGGGTAATATTATTTCATCTCCTTCTTTTAGTTCCAGAGCTGCTATAGCAAGATCAATTGCTAAGCTTCCATTACATACAGAAATTCCATGATCTACACCAATATATTTTGCGAATTCTTTTTCAAATTTCTTAACATAAGATCCATCAGATGAAACCCATCCAGTATCAATACAATCATTAAGATATTTTTTTTCATTGCCAATAAATAACGGAGTATTTACTGGAACAATTCTTTTACTTGACATAAATACTACTCAGGATCAAATCTTGTTTTATCATCATCGCCAGCATATGGCCCTTGTTTAACCTCAATCATCTCGGCATCTTCAAGCATTTCAAATCCATGAGCACCGAAAGCAAGCAGAATAACATCGCCTGAATTTAATGTATCACTTTTAAGAAATGTTTTATTATCATTATAAAAATCAACCCTTACCTTGCCTGACTTAATAAAAAGAACTTCGAATGTATAGCTGACTTGTCTTTTAACCTTGTTATGCATATGTGGTTTAACTTTATGCCCTTTTTTGTGAAACATATACCCTAATTGTTGAGGAAATTCGTCAGGAGTAAAAAATTCTATTCCTTTAGATTTATGCTCTGATCTCAGAATAATTGCGAGTATTTCTCCTGAGTCATTAGTAACTTTATCAACGTATTTCATGTTTACATTTTTTTAAATTTAAAACTAAATCTAGTCTTTTAATATCAATATATAATAACAGCATAATTTTAGAACCTTTTATCTTCTGTGTTCAAAAACCAATCATAAACATTTTTAATACCTGTCTTAAGATCAATTTTTGGCGACCAACCAAGGCTTTCAAGCTGAGAATTATCTAATTTTTTTCTTGGAGTCCCATCAGGTTTAGAAGAATCAAAAATAATGTCACCCTTAAATCCTACTACGTCTTTTATAATATTACTAAGATCCATTATTGAAAGCTCATCATTTGAACCAACATTAATTACCTCGCCTTCAAAGCTTATTAAGATTTTTTCAATAGCTTCTGCTAGATCATCAACATGCAAAAATTCTCTTAAAGGTTTGCCAGAACCCCAAACTGACAATGACGGTGACGAATTTTCTTTTGCTTCATGTGCCTTTCGCATTAGTGCAGGCATGACATGGCTAGTCTCTAAATTAAAATTGTCATATGGGCCATATAAATTACTTGGCAAAACTGAAACATATGATCTATTAAATTGTTTATTATAGGCTTGGCATAGTTTAACAGCAGTAATTTTTGCAATTGCATACCATTGATTAGTTGTCTCTAACTTACCAGATAATAAAGAATCTTCTTCAATTGGTTGCTCTGCAAATTTAGGATAAATGCATGACGAACCAAGGTTGATAATTTTATCAACATCATTGTCATGACAGGATTTCATTATATTTTGAGCTATAGATATGTTGTCTTGAATAAAATCTACAGGATAAGTATCATTTGCATGTATTCCACCCACTCTTGCAGCAGCTATAATTACAATATCAGGACTATTTTTCCTTACAAATTCCTCTACTTTTGATTTGTCTCGCAAATCAAGCTCAGAACTTGGTGCAGTTATTATTTCTAGTTTTTCGTGTTTTACAAAGTTTCTTACTAATGCCCTGCCAACCATACCATTATGGCCTGCGATCCAGATTTTTTTATTTTCAAAATACATTTTATTATTCATATATTTTAAGTTAGCTTGGTGTCAGTTTTGATTTATCTCTAAAAAGTCTATTCATTATAACTATTGGTGCAAAAATTATTGTCATTAAAAAGAAATTCTTTTTAATTGAAATAAAAATCACATTTAAAATTTCTTTTAGGCCTTCGAATGCATAATCAAATTTTTTAGAAATGATGTTTAAAAATATAACCATGAAACCGCTCACAAGGATATATGCCGATAGTCTTCCCATAAAACTTATGTTTGTTTTTTGATCTTCTTTCAATATTTTATGGAAATACCATATTCTTGAAAGCCAATATCCAGATGATAATGGTGTTTTGCCATACATAATACTCATTGATTCTTCATGAAAACTTAATTGAGAAATTGTTGAATTACAAAAAAAGGTCGAATCTCCCTGTCTATATAAATTAAATAAAAATAAAACTAGATCAGGCCCTATATTTTGTCCAATGAATAGCTCATTCCTAAAATTTGATTTTTCAGCAAATAATCTTACTTCATTTATCCACTCCTTAAGAACTTTGGTTTTTGAAATTGATGTTATTGGAGAAACAGGCAGAGATGAATATTCAAGATTCCTAAAAAAACCAAAATAATTTAATATTATCTTTTTAGGATTTATATCTATAAATGTAGGTTCTATAAAATCGTATTCCTTGTCAGCATGAAGATTTGAGCCATAACCCATAATGAAATCTTGGTTTTTATCAATCATTTTTTCTGCTAATTGATAATAAAAACTTGAAAGAATATCATCATTGTACATAAACGTAACATATTCTGTTTCGACTAGATTAATACCAAGGAAGGCCGTTTCTTGAAAGCCTTTTTCTTTGTTAACTTGAATTAATTTTACGCATTCATTATTTGAAAATTCTTTTTGTAATTTTTCCCATGCACCATCATTACTATAACCGTCAATAACAATTACTCGCACCTTAATTTTTTGAGATTTTTTTGAAATATTTAAGCAAGAATATATTGCTCTAACAACATACTCCTTTCTGTTGTAAGTGGGTAATACAAAAGTTATTTCCAATTTGCATCACCGGTTTTGATTTAAATCATGATCAACCATAATTTTAATTAAATCTTTAACTAGTACTTTGGGTTCAAAACCAAAATGACTTTTAGCCTTTGAATAATCTGCAACTAACGAAAGATTTTTTGCAGGTCTTAAGAGATTTGCTGATGATTTAACATATTTTTTAGAATCCAAATTTAAATAATCGAATGTTTGTTCCACAAAATCTTCGACCGAAGTTTCTATTCCTGTGCCTATAATATAATCATCTGGATTTTCTTGTTGCATAATGTTCCAGGCTGCATCCATATATTCTTTAGCGTATCCCCAGTCTATTTTTGCAGACAAATCTCCTAAAACGAGCTCATCTTGAAGACCAAGTGAAATTTTTGCAGCTGATTTAGTTATTTTTCGTGTTACATAATTGTCAGTTCTTCTTTCCGACTCATGATTATAGAAAATTGCACACGAAACAAACATATCATAATTATTTCTGTACATCCTGCATGTATGATATGCGAAAACTTTGGAGCATGCATAAGGATTTAAAGGAAAAAAGGGTGTGTTTTCATTTTGTGGTGTCTCGCTGATGTTGCCAAACATATTTGATGTTAAGGGTTGGAAATATTTAATATTTGAATTAGTATTCTTAATAATTTCAAGGATTCTTCCTACCGCTGCTCCTGTTACATCATAATTATATGAAGGTATATTAAAACTTATTCCTGCATGATCTTGGTCAGCCTCATTGTAGATTTCATCAGGGTTCGAAACATTAATGGCATGCTGAATTGATACAGGATCGGCTAAATCACCATAATGAAGTGTTACTTTCTCAATTATATGTTTTATATTTTGGAGGTTATCTTTTGCAGTTCTTCTAACTAAACCATGAACTTCGTAATTTTTGCTCAATAAAAGCTCAGCTAGAAAAGATCCATCCTGACCATTTATGCCCAATATTAACGCTTTTTTCATATTCTTATAACCTTTTCAAATTCCAACCATGGTAAATATTTATCAAAAATTTTTGGTAATTTTTTTACCCACTTGTATTCTGAGCTTTGTTTATCAATTTTTATATTAGATTTTGAATCAACAAAAACAAAATAAACAAAACTTATTGAATGAAAATTACCTTTGATCTTTTGTTCAGTCTTTTCAAAAAATTCTTCAAAATGTCCAAGATACTTTATTACTCCATTCTCTATTCCTGCTTCCTCTTTAATTTTTCTTTTGATTGCATCATTTGTTAACTCATTCTTGTGCAATCTTCCTCCTACCATCCAAAATTTATTTTTTAAAGGTTCGTTCTTTCTTTTAACTAGAAGATATTCACCAAGCTCATTCATGATGACGGCATCTACACAAACCACTGGCATGTTTTCCATTACTTTTTTGTACAAGTCACTATCAAGAATCATAATAATCTTTTGTTATCACTCTTAATTCAGGTAATGGGCTGACAAGAGTGCCACCATTCATAACCCATTCTCGTTCTCTTATTATGAACTCTTCGGTAAATCCATAAGGAAGAATTACAAAAACATCTGCATCTTTACGGGCCTCTTCTTCAGATATAATTGGAATGTCAGTTAATGAAAATAAGCCATGTTTTGCAGGATTTTTATCGGCGATAGCAATAATTTCTTTACTAGTTAATCCAAAATACTGACATATAACATTCCCTTTCGTTGAGGCTCCATAAGCATATATTTTCTTACCATCTTTTTGATAACCTTTTACTAAAGCTTGAATATCATGTTTAATTTTATCAACATCATTTTGAAAATTTATAACATCTTGTCTTGTAATATTTTCATTATAATCAATGCTTCCTTTATCTAAATGCTTAGCAAATATTCTATAACTACCGCCATTGATTTTGTTCTCTTCAATTTTATATATCTCTAGCCCATTGGTTTCAAATAAAAATACCAATGATTTATACGTGTAATATTCGAGATGTTCATGACATATATTTCCAAGATCTTTGTTATCAAGCATTGGCTTTAAAGTCATCAACTGAGCAATAAAAATACCATCTTCATGCATTACTTTTGCAGCATCTGCAATAAACTGATTTGGATCTTCCATATCATAAAACATGCCAATTGCAGTGATTACCTTTGCTTTACCAACTCCAAGATCTTCGTAATTTTTTTGATTCCAAAAATCATGTATTTGATAATCACAGTTTGTTTTAAGTTCACTAGCCAAATTACTTGCAGGCTCACATCCAACGGTTGTGCATTTATCTCTAAGATTACTTAAGAGCGTTCCATCATTTGCTCCAATATCTAAAAAAACATCAGATTTTTGTATGTTTACAAGCTCAACTCCAAGGTTTGCAATATTTTTTAAATCGTTTGTAATAGTGTTGTTTATTCCAGATTTATACCAATAATGTCTCGAATATAATAATTCTTGTGGTGCTGTATGACTTAATTGATATAAATCACAATTATCACAATGAACTATATCAAGAGGACAAATACCATTTCTTCCTTTTTGGCTCAAATCATCTAGGAAATCATTTATATATTGATCCCCCAAGCCGATAATATTTTCGGATAATTTCGAGCCACACAATCTACAACATGTTCTATGTATATTTTCTGCGATTTTCATTACATGCCCCTAGTATTGATAAAGTTGGTTATTGTATCACTCATTTTAAAAGAAACTTAGCCAAATTCTCAAATATTGTCTAATAGGTTTTTTATATAAATTTTAAAGTTAAGCTTTAAATAAAACTTTTAATTCATCTAACTTTTTAAAGGAGTCTTTTAGTCTTTTGTAAAAGAAAATTAATAACATTGCAAAGTATATAGCGGCAGTTATTGATATATTTAAGTAAATGCTTCCTTGGTCATATAATGATTGAAGCATCATTAAAACAAATACTGCCGTAAAACTTGAAAACAAAATTCTTAAGATATCTTTATAAAGTGTCTTAAAATATAAAGAATCATTAAGAATTAAATTGCATAAAAATATATGGCCAAAAATATAACTAAATAAAGTTACCAAAGCTGCATAATTAATATCTTTAAATGTATACAGAAGAATTAAATTAAAAATGAAATTGATAAAAAACATCCATAAATTTACTCTAAATAACTCTTTTGTTTTTAGCCTAACAAATAAAATATTCGAATTGATAATAAACAAACCAAAGAATATTGAAGAAAACGAAATTATTGATAAAACTATATAACCTTGTTTGGCAATTTCTGAATTTGTATAAATAGTGAGAACCTCATTACCAACAATAATACTACCAAGAAAAAAAGGAATAGAAATAACTAAAAATATTAATTTAGATTGTTTGATAAGGCTTTTTCCAAGTTCATCAAAATTCTTGTCTACACATAATGATAATATTTGAGGCAAAACAACACCCAAAACTCTAGCAATTAAAATCGGCAGACTCCCAATGATATAAGCTGGAACATAATAAGATACAGATGAAAGGTTAATTATAAATGCTATTAAATATCTATCAGAAGATATTATTAATGTATCAACTATGTAAGTTAGCAAAAATGGAAATCCAATAACCAATTCAAATTTTATTTTTTTATAGTTAGGAAATCTAAATTTAAAACCCAAATCACTAAATACATATAAGCTTGCTGCTATGCCTAATGTAAATAGGTTTAAAGAATGAATCAAAAACAATGATAAAAGTGTAATTTCAAATATTGAAGAAAAGTAAAAAACTGTAGAAATAAATAGAACAGGGTTGAGTGATAATAAAAGATTATGAAAACCTAACCTGTTTGAATATCTTGCATAGCTCACAAATTGATTAAAAAAAGTGTTTGCTAGAACATATACTGGAACAATCCATATTTCTTCATAGCCAAAGGTTATGTAAGAACCTACCATTAAGAAAATACAAAAAAAACAAAAAATAGCAAAAATTAAAGAACAAAATAAATGAAACCAAAACTGTGTAAAAAATAAGTCTTGTCTTGAGTAAATTTCTTTAGAAACCTGTAAAGTCGGATACCTTCTCTTGTATGAGACATCGAACCCAAGCGATGAAATACCTGATACTATTCCAAGAAAAGATAACAAAAGAATATACTCTGCATAGAGCTCCTGAGAAGATAAGTTTATAAGTAAAGGAACTATTATTATTGGTTGCGCAACAATAAATATATGAGAAAAAAGGGTATACAGACTATTTTTATAAAAAGACAAAACAGATTAAATTAAACTCTCTTTAAATCGCTTTCAACCATTTCTGTCACGAGATCTTCAAATTTAATTTTAGGCTCCCAGCCAAGCTTTTCTTTTGCCTTGGAGGAGTCTCCAATAAGCAAATCTACCTCTGTTGGCCTAAAGTACATTGGATCAACTTCAACTAAAACTTTACCTGTTGATTTATCAATTCCTTTTTCATTGACGCCATCTCCTTCCCAAATAATGTCTTTTTTAACAGCTTTAAAAGCAAGCGATACAAATTCTCTAACCTCATGAGTTTCATTTGTTGCTACAACATAATCATCAGGTTGTTCCATTTGAAGCATCATCCACATCATCTCAACATAATCTTTGGCATGCCCCCAGTCTCTTTTAGCATTTAAGTTTCCTAGATATAACTTATCTTGGATACCTCTTTCAATAGCTGCAACTGCTCTGGTTATTTTTCTCGTAACAAAAGTTTCGCCTCTTCTTGGACTTTCATGATTAAACAATATCCCGTTAGAGGCATGAATATCATATGCTTCTCTGTAATTAACAACAATCCAATATGCATAAAGTTTAGCAACTGCATATGGACTTCTTGGATAAAAAGGTGTTTTTTCAGTTTGAGGAATTTCTTGAACTTTTCCATATAATTCCGAAGTAGATGCTTGATAAAATCTTGTTTTGTTTTCTAGATTGTTGAATCTAATTGCTTCCAGCAAAGCTAGAGTTCCTAAAGCATCTGAATTAGCAGTATATTGAGGCAAATCAAAACTTACTGCAACATGAGATTGTGCACCCAAATTATATACTTCTTCTGGTTGAATGGTTCCAATTAATTTTGAAAGATTTAAGTTATCAGTTAAATCTCCATAATGAAGAAAAAAATTAGAATCATCCAAATGTCTATCTTGATATATGTGATCAATTCTTTCAGTATTTATTAAAGATGATCTTCTTTTTATACCATGAACTTCGTATCCCTTTCCTAAAAGAAGTTCTGCTAAATATGAACCATCTTGTCCTGTAATTCCAGTGATAAGAGCCTTTTTCTTCATTTAAATTTCTAGATATTTAGTGTTAAGTTTTATAAGAGTCATTTTTAAAAGCATAGTGCCTAAGTATAACTGTTAAGATTCCTATAAATCCTCCTAAAAAAATTCCAAACAGACAAATTAACATCCGGTTTGGTTCTGATTTTTGTTCCATTACAGCAGGAGGATCTAAATATTCAAATACATAAAATTTACTTACTTCTATTAAAGCTAATTGCTGGGTCTTCTGTTGAATTAACTCTGCGATGACTTGTTTAATTTCAGAATAACTTGTTTGAGAAATCTGCATGTTAAGGAAAGCAATAGCAGCTTCTGCTTCTGCCTTATCTTTTATTCTATAAAAATCGTTAAGTTGATCAACAATTACCTCAGTCCAATTTTTTGCTACAAATGGTGATTGGTGTTTTATGGAGATAGTAACAAAGCCGGTATCAATATCTTTATCAACACTAAGATGCTCTTTCATGAAAATCTTGAAAGCTTCCTGTGCACTTGGTATCTGATTTTGTGGATATTGATAATCTCTGACCCATGTTTGTTTGGAAGCATCATAGATATCTTCGTCATAACTATTGACATTAGAGACAGAATCCCAAGATTGAATTGCCATGAGATCTGGAAGAAAAATATTTGGTAGAATATTTTCAGAAAAAAAACTGAGGCTATTTAATTTTTTTATTGATTTTACAGCATTGCTATCGCTATCCTGAGATGGGATATTAATTCCAGCAATTGTTGCAATTCCGCCGTAATTTCCAAGAGCGCTACTTAATCCACCTTGACTTTCCATTGGACTTAAAAGTGCATTCGATTGATATATATTTGGTTGAAGAAGGCTATATAAAATGGCAATTACCATAAAAATAAATGTTATTGAGGAAACAAGAATTTTAGAATCCCAAATTATTTGAAATAATTCCTTAAAATCAATCTCTGCGTCATAATTTAAAGCAGTATTTTTATGGTTATTGTTTTCCATAGTGTTAATTATATATTTTTTTTAACACATATAGCCACACCCTATAATTTCAGACTAATTTAACAAAACACAATAATTATCAAAATAATATATCTAAATTAGATTGGTACCCGAGGCCGGACTTGAACCGGCACGATATTTCTATCGAGGGATTTTAAGTCCCTTGTGTCTACCAATTCCACCACTCGGGCTAGAACTAAAGATGACCAAAAGTTAATTATATTATGATTATTTAAAGTTTACCTTCCTCTCTTAGCTGTTTTCTTATATTGGTTGCACTTATTTCTTCAACAGATTTTTCAAATACTTCTTCTTCAAATACATAACCTACACCCCTTCCATAAGTTATATTAACTATATTTGGAACAAGCATGATTTCATACTCGACACCTCTTGTAAAACCATCTTTCAATAAGTTTACTTCAATATTTTTGCATACCGAATCCCAATCAAAAGGATTGTCGTCTTGATTATTTCCACCGGATGTACCTTGAACATCTCTTACCTGAATTATTACCTGTCCTGTTTTTGCACAACATCTTTTAAATAGGGCTTGATGGCCTTCGTGCCATGGCTGCCACCTTCCAAGCATTTGTACAGTAGGTTTTTTTGGATCAAACATTTTAAACCCTATTTTTTTTTTGAAGTATCTTTCTAGCGATTTCTTTGTGATTTTCTTCATTCCATTGTTTAATGTGGAAATCAACTCTTGTAGGATTTTGAAAAAGTTTATTAGTATCTTCGAATCTTCCCTCTTTTATTGTATCCATCCATACGACAATATCCGCATCAAAGTTTTCTCTTGTTTCTCTTGTTGGACATACAAAGTCACAAATTACAAATCTGTCATGACTTTTTTCAAAATCTGCAAGTACTCTCATTCTTTTTGACTGCCTGTCTCTTCCTTCATTTGAAAAATCCCAATCATTAGTCATTTCTCTTACCTTGTCTGCGTTATACCAAGCTGCATTCAACAAAGGAACTAACCTTTCGGTTAGATAGGTTTTACCACTACCTGGCAGGCCCATAACTAATACTTTCAAATTCTTATACCTCTTATAGGAGTGAAAAGCATTATATACAGATACTTATTAATTTTCAGCTATTGCTATTAAAGTATCAGTCGCATCAAGCGTATTTAATGTTTTTTCATATATTTTTACGAGTTCAGGTGTTTCCATTGCAGCAATTTCACTTCTGTGGCCTCCCGGAATTTTGTCTTTAGCCCACTGAATATGATTTGCTATTGAAAATCTTTGTCTTCCATATATTTCGATATTCTTATAACCGGACTTTAATAAAAATTTTTCCAATGATTCTCTAGTATGCAAAATTAAATGTTGTGACCATAAAGTAAAGTCAATAAACTCTTGAATTTTAAGATTTTTAATTAAAAAATCTCTAGCATGGGGTACCTCAATAATAACTTTTCCACCTTTTACTAATTTGGCTTTAATTGATTCTAAATGATGAATAGGATTCTCAAAATGTTCTAGAACATGAAAAAGGAAACAAGACTCTATTGAATGATCATCAAGATTAGCAATGTCTTTATAGCAATCAATATTATTCTTATTAAGATCTTGCAGATAATTGTCTTGAACTTCTATTCCGATAGATTTTTTAGTTTCATTAATAGTATTTGTTAAAAAAGTGCCTTGTCCACAACCAAAATCGCAAATGATTTTATTTTTGTAAAGATTAAAAAAATCGGATGCTCTTCTTTTATTATCTGCAATATCTTCAATTGATGCAGATTTAGCTGTTGCCTCTTCTTCTCTATATTGACCTTGGATATATACATCATCACCTACAAAGAAATCATCAATAAAAATAATATCTGATACTGAATCCTTAAATACTTTCAGGTTTTCTACATCTCTAGTAGATTCTGAAAAGATTTCAGCAGTATTTTTAGAGGTTAATTCTAAAGACTCAAGCAAATTAAAGATTTTTCCCATAGATTGTATTCCTATCACATCAAAATAATTATTGTAATGTCTTTTCTAATTTATCAAGTGCGATCCAAAACCCCTCACCACCATTTTTATGACCTTGCCAAATCTCTGGGATAAAAAATGCGTCAGGACATGATGTTTTTAATATTTTTCCCAATAATTTAAAGTTTATTTCTCCTTCTCCTATTTGCAAGCCTTCTCCATTTACTCCATATGCATCCCCCAGATGGAAATGAGCGCTATAAGGTGCAACTTCTTTACAAAATTCATAAAAATCATAACCAAAGTGATTACAAGTCAAAAATGAATGTGATATATCAAAACACATTCTAAGGTTTAGCTTTTTGCACCACTCTACAATTTCATGAGGATGAACAAATAAATTTTGATATCTCTGGCCACCAAAATGCCATGGGAAAGGAGCCATTGTTTGAGGAATGATTTCTATGCCAGATAGATCTAATTCTTTTAAACTGTTCTTGAATATTTCGTACCCCTCCTGAACTTCATCATCAGAAAGGTTTGAGTCCATTGAAATACCTCCAATATTTGTAACTATCATAGGTCTAATTGTCTTTGGAAAATAAGTTTTTAATTTTTTTGTAATATCAATTACTTCTTGCATATATTTAATTGATTGATTTCTATATTGATTATCAGGAGTTGCAAGATCTAATAACATGCTCCCTTCAAAAAGCTCAGGTGCATGAACTACAAAGTCATTTTTATATGTTCCATTGAGAAATTTAGAAATATCTAATTCCATGTCAGAATATGAAAGGTGAAACTCATATAAATCGGGAGATATTTTATCGTTATATTCATTAAAATCATGATATCTTACTGGCACTCCCCATGGGCGAGAAAATGTGTAATCTCTTGGTTCTATTCGAGTATTTTCTATATCACTCATGAAAAAGAAATCTTCTTCCTGCATATCATGTCGAACTTCTATACCTACCAACTCTTCAAAATATTGAGGAGAAAGACCCTGTCCAGGACTTCTGACTTTGATATCATCAGCCTTAAGAATCTCTCCTTTCTTTAAGCGTCTTGACGCAACCAAACTTTTTGCTAAATTTTCTCTATTTATCATCTCGCCTTGTGATAGTTTTCTTTTTGAGCCTCCTAATGCGCTCTCAATTTCTCTTATTCCATCGACCATCAATTTAAATTCAGACTGAGTTAAACTTGCTGCGTGATCAGGTCCTTCCATATTCCTATCTTGGGTAAAATGTCTTTCTAAAACACAAACACCAAAGCTAATTGAGGCTAAAGAAACATTGATGCCTCTCTCATGACCAGAATATCCAACATATTTGTGAATCTTTTTAAGCTGATTAATCCATTTTAGGTTGATGTCATGTAATGGGGCTGGATAGGTGCTATTACAATGTAATAAGATAAATTTTGCTGAGTTTTTTGAAAGATATGAAACAGTTTTATGAATCTCGCTTTCCGTGCTCATTCCTGTTGATAAGATTAAAGGCTTAGCAGTATCTATAAGAGATTTTATGAGCGGTAAATTTGTTAAGTCTGCTGATGCAACCTTAAATGCTTCCACGCCCATATTGTCTAGGAAGTTAACACTATCAGTGTCCCAAGGTGTGCATAAATATGTAATATTTTTACTTGTTGCGTATTCAAATAATTTTTTATGTTGGTCCTTTGGTAACTCAAATCTATTTAATAAATCTATTACATATTCTGTTCCAAGATCCTCACCATCTTTTACTAATGTCTTCTTTCTATAGACTTTATTTAAATGTCTCATTTGAAATTTTACACAATCGGCTCCTGCATCTTTTGCTTCATCGATCATATTGATAGCTCTATCAAAATCACCATTATGATTATTTCCTATTTCAGCTATTACATATACCCTATTTTCACCTATTGAGTGTTCTCCAATTTTCATAATGTAACTCTTAGTTTTGTCATTCTTCTCTAGTTTTCCAGGTCTGTAATCCAAGGTCATCAAAAATAAATCTGAATATATTTAAGTTCATTTTTTCAAGTTTTTTAACTACTTTTTGATGCTTGGATGGATCTACATAGAACAAAAAGAATCCACCTCCACCAGCCCCTAGTAACTTACCCCCAATAGCTCCGCTTTTCTTTGCCTCACTATATATATTATCAATTTCAGCTGAAGATATGCTTTTACTAAATCTTCTTTTATTTTCCCAGGCTTTATC
Organism: uncultured SAR86 cluster bacterium; assembly: GCA_902586925.1. Lineage (GTDB taxonomy): Bacteria > Pseudomonadota > Gammaproteobacteria > Magnimaribacterales > D2472 > SAR86A. The sequence continues at coordinate 159,776 of CACIJE010000001.1, forward strand.
CATTGAAATACCAAAATCATTTAATTTTCCTCTCAATAATTGATTTTTAATTTCATAGGTTAAATCTACATTATGTTTAACCAAACTATCTATATCTTTATTTTGCATGCTCTGTTTTTGATCAATATGAATATTTCCAGAATTATGAGAAATACCTGTATCGCATAAGATAAGGTTTTCCTCTAACTCTAATTTAGTTGATTTTTGAATTCTTAAAGGATGAATAATATTTTTATCTTTATTAAATTCTATAAAATTAAATCCTCCAAAAGTACATGCATACTGATCTTGCCAACCTCCGGCAATATTTAAGCTTAATCTTTCTGCTTGAAAAGCAAGCTCAGATAGTTCATACGTATCCCATGGATCTTTTCTAAATTCATTAAAGCAACCAAGAACTGCTGCAGAAATAGCAGAAGAGCCTCCAAGACCTGAGTTTGATGGGAAATCTGAATATATCTCTAGTTCAAAACCATATTCAGGACTTATTAATTTTATTATTGATTGAATTAAATTTAAATTAGATTTTTTTTTCAAGGCTAAATCAAGGTTATCTTCTTCTATAACTTCATTTAAATCTCTAGATTTAATAATAACTTTTTTATCACTTCTTTGTTTAAGAAGTGCATGAGAATATATAGATATTGTTGCGTTAATTACCGCGCCATTTGATTTAGAGAAAAAGTGTGTTAGATCTGACCCGCCTCCTCCAAAACTTACTCTAACAGGTGCTTTAGACCTAGCAAAATTTTTCTTTTCGCCTGAGATTGGTAAGTTGCTACGTGTTATTAACTTCAATAATATTTTATTGTCATCTACCAACGGAATTGCTTTTGCTCCATTATCAAGAAGTTTAAGTAGAGTTTCTCTTGAGTCATTACTTGATGCTGAAATAAATGACACATTCATACATGAACTTATGGGTTTATCTAAAGTTATTCCATCCAAAAGTTTTCTTCTTATATCACCATCAGTCGCTATACCAATAAGTTTATTGGATTTATTAACGATGCAAATTATTCCATCTCCATTAGATTCTATTTTTTCTAATGCAGTCTTAATTGTTTCTGTTTTTTGGATGGTAAAATTATTCATATTGATTTAATTTTATTTATGCAAACATCTAAAAGAAAATATAATATTTGGTACGACCATTTTAATGCATATATTAAAATTTAGAATATTAATTCATCTTTAATATCAGAAAGTTTTTTTACTGACTTATAAGCATGATTACAAGTTTTTAAACCAAAATAAATCGATTTACCAATATTTGAAGCTATTCCTGCTTCAATATCAGACATTTGATCTCCAACAATAATAGATTTTTTTGGATCAATATTAAATTCCCTACAAGCCTTTAAAATCATTCCAGGCGAAGGTTTTCTGTACTTGCTTTTTTTTCTATATTTTTCGATAACTGCGTCTTCATGAAAAGGACAAAAATATGTTTTTGTAATTTTTCCACCATTTTGAAAAAACATTTCTGACATCCATTGTGTTAGTTCATTAAAATCTTTCTCTGTGTATAAACCCTTTCCAATGCCTGCTTGATTAGTGATAACAATTACTAAAAACTTTTTTGATGTTGCAAAGGAAACAAGATCAAAAATTCCATCATTAAAGATAAAATCTTCTTTCTTATGCACATATCCATAGTCGATGTTAATAACTCCATCTCTGTCTAAAAAAAGTGCTGAATACATGAAATATTTAAAGTTTGGTTAAATTTTCCTCAACTTTAAGACATACTTCATGACCTATTATGGTATGAATCTCCTGAATAATTGCTGTGTTTGAGGAGGGTGCAAAGAAAACATAGTCACAAGTATCTTTAATTTCAATATCTTTATTATTTCCTGTAAAAAGAATTACTTTTATATTTAACGACTTTGCCATAGATATTGCAGACAAAACATTTTTACTTGTTCCGCTTGTTGAATAACAAAAGAGAATATCCCCTTCATTTCCCAATGTTTCAACCTGTCTAGAGAAAACATTTTCATATCCAAAATCATTTGACCAAGCTGTTATAAATGAAGTATCAACCGTTAATGACATTGCAGCAAATCCTCGTCTAAAATTTTTGTGATTTAGGGTAGCGCAATATTCTGCTGCCATATGCTGGCTTTCTGCAGCACTACCTCCGTTTCCGCAAAACATCAACTTTTTATTTTTAGTCAGAGAATTTGTAATAATTGATGAAACATCATTTATTGAGCTCTTAAAAAAATCATGGTTTGAACTTATTATTTCAGCTCGAATTTTCAACCTATCTTTAATACTCACTTCATATCCATAAAATTTACCAAATAGTTCTTCCACCATCTATGATCATTGATGAACCAGTCATATAAGATGAAGCATCTGAAAGTAAAAATACTATAGCGCCTCTATATTCTTCTTTATTTGCCATCCTTCCAAGAGGTATCAATTCTGATACTTTACTTAGAAAATCTGAATTTTGGTCATCTCTTACCCCGCCAGGATGCAAAGTATTACATCTTATTCCATACTCATGCCAATAGGTTGCAGTATATTTGGTTAAACCAACTAATGCATGCTTTATTACTGAATATGTTACTGGTTTATAATTTTTTGAAATACTTTTTTCGTTATTGTAAATTCTATGGTCAGGAGCAATTAATCCAAGATCAGACGAAATATTTATAATTGAACCGTATTTATTTTTAGCCATATTGCTTCCGAAAATCATTGTACATATTAGGGCACCTTTAATACCAACATTCAACTCAAGATCCCAATTGTCAAGATTAAAATTCTCGAGTTCATTTGAATCGTTCAAACTCTGACTTACTATTGGATTGATAGCAGCATTGTTAATTAAACCAACAATATTGTCTTTGCCCTTATTTATTATTTTTAAAACATTTTCAACCTGATTTTTATCTGTGATATCACACTCGAAAATATTAATATTTTCATTTTTATAATCTATAAGTTTGTTTTTTAATGCCTCTAGCTTTTGTTTATTAATATCGATTAACGCCACTGAACCACCATGTTCAAGGACTGCTTTTGCATGTTGCTCCCCCAATAAACCTGCTGCTCCAGTTATTACAACTAATCCATTAATTTTAAATATTGATGTCATTTTTATATTGATCTCGTTTGACCGCCATCAACTAATAATAGAGAACCTGACATGAAAGAATTCTTTGTATTTGTAAATAATTTTATCGCTCTATAAATATCATCTGGCTTAGCAAATCTTTTTACAGGAACATCTTTCATTAAAGATGATTTTATATTTTTATTAAGTCTCATTTTTTTATCCCAAACCGAACCTTTAAATAAAATGTTTCCGCAAACCAAACCATTTAAATTAATATTTTTTCCTTCGAGGTATTTTGAATAGACTTTTATATATGTATTTAATGCGGACTTAGCTACAGAGTATGTTGCCGGGGCTCCAGGAACATATTCGTGTCCACATATAGATGATATACAAACAATTGATGACGGAGATTTTTGTGGATTTTTTAAAAATGCATCAATTGTATTTATTGTTGAAAATAAATTTAAGTCGAGCATCCTCTTCCATTCTTTTGGATCTTCCTTACCAATTGGAACAGAGGATCCTGAGCCAACATTACAAATAATGATGTCAATGTTTCCAACTGATTTTCTAGCATTATTTATGAGTTTTAAACATTCATTTGGTTTGGTAACATCACAAGCATAACCATCAACTTCCAGCTTTTTTTTTGCTCTTTCTAATCTAGGTTTTGAAGATCCGTTTACGAAAACATTATAATTATCATTAATAAATAATTCTGATAAATAATATCCCAGGCCGCTCGTTGATCCAGTAATTAAAACATTCTTCTTAAAATCTTTCTTCAAAATCATATATCCAAGAGTTCGTCTATTATTTTAATATATCTTAACATTGCTTGGACATGCTTGCCTGAGTGATCTCTTGCAGTTTGCATAGAAAAATTACCTTCATATTTCTCTTTCCTTAGAACTTTAAGGCAATCTTTTAAATTAGCGTTGCCTTCACCTAACGGAACAGTTGTTCCATTTAAGATCCTATCTTTTACGTGAATATGAATTATTCTGTCAAAATATGAATCAAATTCCTCATAAAAATCATAGCCTAGACTTGCGCTGTTTCCAATATCATAATTAATACCAAATAATTCACTAGGCAGTTCAGCAATAAATGACTTAAGTTTTTTTGGTTCAAAATCACTTTCAATTGCAACTTTTATTTCTTTTTTTTCTAATACTCTTGTAAGAGATTTTAAGAAATCAATAGCTATTTTATGATTAATGTTTTTTATAGAAGACTCATCGACAAAAGGTATCACAATAATTTTACAATCAAGATTACTTAATCCTTCAATAACTTCTTCAGTTATAAATTTCATTTGGTTGAAATTATCTATTCCTCCAAACCATGGTGGGCTGTGCATAATGAAATCAGCAGTGCATGCTAAGGGATTTATTTTTGCTTTTGAAAGTTTTCCCTTCAAATATTCTTGACCAATTTTGCTAGTAATAGGATTTTCCCAAATATTTTTTAAATCTACGGTTAGTTCAATGAAATTAATATTGTTTTCTGAAGCAATTTTTAATTCTTTTTCCCAATCATCTCTAGGAAATGCTTGAATTTTGCCATCAATTAAGTCTACTAATCTGCCTTGAACAAAAGCTATTTTATTCATATACCTGAACGAGTTCGATTAGATTTCCTTCAAAATCTTCACAAAAAGCAACTTTTGCAGTTTTAGTGTCGTTAAATTTTGGTGAATTAATAAAATTAATACCAAGATTTTTTAGTTTTTTTTCTACTTCTTCCAAGTTTGATACATTAAGGGCTATATGATTAAATCCTGAAGATAAAAGTCCCTTATATCTGTTTTTGGGATCATGTGATACATATTCAATTAACTCAATACAAGATCCGTTCTCAGCATAGCATTTACAAGTTCGTGCAACACCATTTTTGATACCAGTTAAATGTTCATAAAATTCTCCTGATTCAACTTGGTCGACTTTTGGTTTAAATCCAAAAATAGAATCATATAAATTAAGAGATTTCTCAATGCTATTCACTATTAAGCCTACGTGTCTTAGAGTAATCATTCTGGCTTAGTTGCAATGCCTAACAACATTACCTCTCTTGAAAATCTAACCCATTTAAATTTGTTACTTAGGAATCTTGGAGCTAACAATTGTGTTAAGAATGAGATTGGATTGAAGATTAATTTCCACTTGCCCCATAATAATGGCAACTGTTTGAAGAAACTAACACTAATGTTGCAAAATCCATGCATGTCCAAGATATCCCTTAACGAACTTTTCATAAAAGGTGTTCGATGAGTATAGTCTTCAAAATAAATTCTATAGTTGTGCTCCCAAGATGGAGCCATTACGATTATTAAACCACCGGGCTTGAGGCATCTTTTACATTCTTTAATTAATATAGCTGGGTCGTAAAAGTGTTCTATGACAGATTTTGAAAAAATTATATCAAAATAATCGTCTTCAAATGGCATACCATTATTTTCTATGTCAGCTTGGAATAACTTGGCATTTGGACAATGTTTTTTTGCAGCATTTGTAAAATCAACTCCATAACCCTCACATCCATAGCTTATAAAGCCATTTAAGAAATCACCTCTACCACAACCAACATCTAGTAGTTTTGATTCCTTTGCAATTTCTAATTTTTTAATAAGATATGAAGATAGTTTATAAGGATAATCTGTTAATGGTTTTACTTCCTCGTTATATATTACATCGACGTAATTTTCATTAATTGAGTCATTTTTTTTTAATTTCATAAATATTCTCCAACAATTTCTTTAATTATTGAAATACCTTCAAGCAAAGCTTCATCTGAAATATTTAATGGTGGTCCAATTTTTATTGACTCTCTTCCTGTATGGACAACCAATAACCCACTTTGCATACATTTTTCAGATATCTCTGAAGGTACTTTACATTCAGGAATTCTTTTTTGTGGATCTTGAAATAAAATTGAAGCTATCATTCCTTTGCCCAAAACATCAGATATTAACCCATTTGAATTATCTTTAATTTCATTAAGGCCTTTGTGAAGGATAAGCCCTTTTCTATGTGACTCATCAATTAAATTACTTTCGATGATTTCATCTATTACTGCCATCCCTGCAGAGCAACCTAAAGGATTTGCAGAATGAGTACTACTCATATTTCCTATCTCAGGTAGATCCATTACCTCTTTGCTTCCAACAACTCCTGAAATAGGATAACCATTACCCATACCTTTACCAAGGCACAACAAATCTGGCTTAACGTCATAATGTTCGTAGCCAAATGCTTTTCCTGTTCTCCCAAAGCCTGATTGCATTTCATCAAATGTCATTAGTACATCATTTTTTTTACAATAATCTTCTGCAGCTTGAACAAAATCAGATGGATAAAATATTGCACCCCATCCTTGGAAGGTCTCTAAAATCATTCCACAAATATCTTTTGAAGGATCTATGCCAAAATCATTAAATGATTTTAGTTGTGCATTGAAAAAACTTTCGCCGGATTCGTTTGTTAAAGCCCATGGATAGGGAAATTTGAGGTGATGGATATTCTCATCATGATATCCAACCCATTCTTTCTGTTTAAGATTACCACTCATCATCTGTGCTGCCAAGGTTCTGCCATGCCAATTATTTTCGAAAGCAATTATTCCTAATTTTCTTTTTTTCTTTGCTTGTCCATTCATTCTCATTAATTTAAATGCTGCTTCCGTGGATTCAGTTCCAGCAGACATTAAAAAAGCTTTTTCGAAAGTTGGTCCCGCAAATTCTATGAGTTTTTCCAAATATTGAGCTCTTATTTCATTTCCATAAGCATAGCAGCCCATAATTGGCTTTTCTAAAGCTGTGTTCATGTAATCTAGAACTCTTTTATTTGAGTGCCCAACATTTGAAAAGAATATAGCAGAAGTAAAATCTATAAATTTATTTCCAGAGGCATCAAAAATATTAAAATTTGATGCCGAGTCCCACACAAGAGGAAGTTGACCATGCATTGATCTTGATTCATATTTATCCAATCTCTCTAAAATGTCATATGTACCTTTGCAAGGGATTTCAGTTTGAATTAATCTATTTTTAGTTTTGATTAATGGTACTGTTTGAGATTTTCTTGAAAATGTATGAGACGACATATTTTATTTAAAGATTTTATCAAGTTTACTATCTTGTTCTAATGTGTATTCTAAATATTTGAAATCATCAACGCAATCAATTTCAACAGCATATTCTGTCAAGAATGGTATCGAGTAATCGCCATGAATGTTATTGTTTCTTCTAATATTTGAAGTTACTAAAATATCAACATAGCCGTTTGCTTGATATGTTTTAGGAAAGGCTTGTCTGGGCGCATTATTATCAAGTCTAAAATTTTTTGAAACACCAATAGGTTTTAAAAAGTTATTCTCATCAATTTCAAGTGTTTTGTATGCTGTTTCAGACATTTCGTGAACTGATCTTAGTGAGCTACATTCTTCGCTATTTTGAGCTAATTTAATTGCAGCATTTAAAATAAATGGATCCCTAATTGGTGTTGTTGGTCTTAAATGAACAATATAATTTGGCTCCATGGATTCATCTTTAAAAAAATTTAATGCATGTTCAATAAATTCAAGATCTGTTGATGAGTCATCAGATATTTCGTCTGGTCGCATAAAAGGTATATCTGCTCCATATCTAATTGCTATATCTGCATATTCTTTTGAATTTGTAGATACCACTACTCTATCAATTAGTTTAGACTTTTTAGCTGCAGCAATTGACCAGCCCAAAAGAGGATGTCCATTTAATTTCATTATATTTTTATCAGGCACACCTTTTGAGCCTGATCTTGCTGGAATTAAAGCAAAAGTCTTCATAAAATCCCAATATATATTGGAGGCTGAAGCCGGAATCGAACCGGCGTTAACGGCTTTGCAGGCCGCTGCATAACCACTCTGCCATCCAGCCAATTAAAAAGATGAGTATTGTATCTCAATTTAATTATCATTAATTATATTTTGTTTATTTTGGGGAATAATACTCCGTTCTTTCAATATCATCTTCAACACAGGCCTCACCGTATTGAATTTCAATAAGATGACATGTTTCATCAAAAGGATTTGTTATTTGATGCCATTCCCCAAGTGGAACTAAATAATGATCAAATTTGTTAAGTTGAATGTTTTCCTTTTTATTAGGATCATCTTTACTATAGTTGACAACACAAGAGCCTTTGCTTACAAGCCAAATCTCATTTCTTTTAAAATGTTTCTGAAAACTCATTCCCTTGCCAGGCTTAACTACCAATTCCTTTACTTTTACGTGGTCTTCTTCAAATAAATTATAGAAGGAGCCCCACAATCTTTCTTCATAATAATATTGCCAGTTCTTTAATATCCATGATGAAGAATTCTTCTTATCATCTCCGCCCACACTGAATAAAAACTCTACGCCCTCTACGGACATCTCGGTTATATTATCTTTACTTCTATCTCCACCATTTGCAAAAGCAATCTCATCACTAGGATGCATTTTTTTTACTTTTATTAGGGCGTTAGTAGCACTACCAACATCATCATCTTCAAAATCAATAACATCATCTACCATTGATAAGTTCTCTATTATTGATTTCCTCTCATTGAACGTCATAAAAAACTTACCCTTTTTGTCAACAAGCCATTGATCACTGTTTAATGCAACTATAAGTTTATCGCCGAGCTTTTTTGCTGATTCAAAATATGCTATGTGCCCAGAATGAATAGGATCAAAACCACCACTTACAACTATTATTTTCATAATTCTATTTTTTTACCTCTCCATCATTATATTTAATATTTTGTTGCTCTTCACGATCTGTTACATCTTCGTATGAAGCTCTTATCTTATTGTTTGTATTTATAACATGTTTTATCAAGCTCATTTCAACATTAAGTTTAGATGCATATTCAGTGATTGCGTTTGCATCTTTTGGTAAGCATGCTCCTCCAAAACCAAATCTTCCATCATGACCTGGTACATTCATATGCGAATTGCCCAACCTAGTGTCTCTTGAGAGATAATTAATAAAATTTGTCCATGATTCATTTGTATTTACAGCATTAAACAAATCATGAAATTCATTGAAAAAAATTACTTTGGATGCCAGAAAGGAATTAATTGCATACTTTAGAAGTGAAGCGGTAATAAGATCAGTAAAAATATAATCTTTGTTAACACATTTAGTATGTTTTAAATAAATTTGTGCTAATTTATTCGAAGATTCTTTATTGCCGCCAAAAACTATTAGGTTTGAATTGATAAAATCTTCATAGGCATGTTTCTCTCTCAAAAACTCTGGGTTATAAACTAATGAAGGAATAATTTTTTTTATATCGTTTATATTTCCTGGATGAACTGTGCTTTTAAGAACAACTAGTGAATCGAAATTATTTTTTTTTAAATCTTCAGCTACTTGCTCTAATGTTGATATATCTTGAATTCCATCACTGTGCATAGGTGTCGGCACACAAATAAAAATAGTTTCTGGATTAAATTCTTTTAGATCTTCTATGGAAGTTTTAAGTTTAGGATCTACTTTAAAAACTTCTACATCATTCTTGAAACCTTTTGATAAAGCTTCGCCTACAAAACCATATCCAATAATACCAATTTTCATTTTTTAAAGACATTTAAGGTATATTCATACCCTGTATAAAGAGTAACAAATGTTGCAATTATTAGAAAAATATCACCAATAACTATTAAAAGGTTAAAGCTGAAAGCTAATGCAAATATGTATAATCCTATAGAAAATAATTGAACAGAAGTTTTTATTTTTGCCAAATAGGTTACCTTTGTTTTATGAGATTTATTATTTCTTGAAGAATAATCTCTAAGAGCAGATACTCCAATTTCTCTTGCAATTATTAAAGATCCTAAAAAAGCAATCAGGAAGCTGTCAAGATCAACAGATAATCCTATTAAAATAAATACAATAAGAATCTTGTCAGCGATAGGATCTAAAATTTCTCCTAATTGCGACTCAGCATTGTATTTTCTTGCTAAGTAACCATCTAAGTAATCAGTTAATCCAGCTACAAAGAATAGTAAAACACAAACCAAATAATTTCCAAATATTAAAAAAATCAAAATTATTGGCGCTAAAAATATTCTAGCAATGGTGATAAAGTTTATAAAATTAGTCATTTTTGAATTTATCTAATATTTCTTTGGCTATTTTCTCATTTATGCCTTCAACAGTCATTAATTCTTTAATACCAACAGATTTAATATTCTTAATGTTTTTAAATTTCGTTAGAAGACGTTTTTTTAAAATTTCCCCAATACCTTTAATAGAATCTAATTCAGATTGATTAATTTTCTTTCTTTTTTTATTTCTTTGTGCTCGAATTGCAAACCTATGCGACTCATCACGAATCTCTTGAAGGATTAAAAAAGCCTTGGAGTATTTATCTAATTCAATAATGCCCTGCTCGCTTATTATGGTCTCAGTTGCTCGTACCCTTTTAGAACCTTTAACGATCGAAATAACCTTGATGTCACGATGATCAGATTTATTAATAATTTTGTTAACAAAATTAAGTTGAATTTTACCGCCATCAATTAAAATTACATCAGGCTTTAAATCAGGATCAGTGTAGTATTTTATTCTTCTCTCCAATACGTGTTCAAGCGAACCTATATCATTACCAGATAGTTCTGCCGGAATATTAAATAATCTATAGTTCTTTTTTTGTGGTCCTTGCATAGAGAATACTACACAGGATGCTACAGCATTATCACCTGAAAAATGACTTACATCATAACCCTCAATTTTTTTAATATTTTCTATTCCTAAGTAATTACTAAGCTCCTGCATTGCAAAAGTATACTTATCCTCCTTGCTAATATGATTTTTTATGACCTGTTTCGCATTGAGTCTGCATAAATTAAAAATTGGCCTTATGGATTTATTTGGTGAGTGAATAATTTTTACTTTTTTCTGATGTTTTGAACTAAACATATCCTCTAGCAATTTATTATTTTCTAGTGAGTTTGTACATAAAATCTTCTTTGGGATATCTATCTGATAGTCATAAAAGTTAACAATAGCACTTTGATAGACTTCTTCTATATTTTCAAAATGAGCCTGTTTTATGAGATGTGTCTTAGTGCCTCTTATTTTTCCATTTCTTACAACAATAATTGATATGCCTAGATAAGTTAATTCTGAATGCACAGAAAAGATATCTACATTTGTGGCAAACGTTACAACTGATTGCTCCTCCTTTAGTAAATTTAATCTTTTTAAACGATCTCTTATTTCAGCAGCTTTTTCAAAGTCTAATTTTGTAACCGCAACATCAATATCTTTAATCAATCTTTGAACTGTTTTCTTATCAGTAGAAGAAATAAATGACTTTGCGCCAGTTATATCCTCAAAGTAATCAACTTTTTTTATATGATTTACACAAGGAGCAGAACACCTTTTCATTTGATATTCAATGCATGGTCTAGTTCTATTAGCAAAGGTGGTATCACTACAATTTCTCACCTTATATATTTTTTGAATTTCTTTGATTGATTTTTTGACAGCCTCAGAGCTGACAAACGGTCCAAAGTAATTTCTATCAACTGCTTTTTTGGTTCTCTTTAAATAAACACCTGGGAAATCATGATCTGAAGAAAAGTATATATAAGGATAAGTCTTATCATCTCTTAAAAGAATATTAAATTTTGGTTTATTTTCTTTTATAAGCATTTGCTCAAGTAATAATGCTTCAACCTCATTTTTTGTTGTAAAAGTTTCTACTTTGTCAGTAAGAAATTTAATCTGTGAAGTCTTTCTGTCTTTGTGAGATTTTCCAAAGTAAGAGGAGACCCTTTTTTTTAAATCTTTTGCTTTACCAATATAAATAATTTCATGATTACAAAAAAATTTGTAAACTCCTGGCGTATTGGGTACTTTCTTTAAATTAATAGACATAGCAAAAAATTATGACTTCTAGTCTTCTTTAATTTGATATTTCTTAGTATAAATCTTGCCAGCATTTACACCAAACTGATCAAAAGGATTTATTTGCAATATTACTGAGGATATAAAAACTCTGTGTTCCCAAGTTGCAATTAGAAATCCTAATTTTTTTGCATCAATACCATCAAAAATGAAAAGATTAACCGGAACATTGCCATTAATTGTTTCTTCCTTTTTTAGTAGATTTGAAGCTCCCTCTGATAGAAGCCTTGCTTGAGTTACGCCCTGAGAATAAGCTAAGCCATTATATTCATTATCTTTGTTTAAAATTATGTCTGCACAGATATTTTGAGTTCCCTGATGTAATAATTGAAAATAGGAGTGTTGTGCTGTTGGACCATATCCTCCAAAAATAATTTGACCAGTTTTTTTGAATTCAGAATTTTTACTTGGTCTTTTTCCAAGCGATTCCATTTCAAGTTGTTGAAAGTAGTTAGGCAGAGATCTAAGCTTCCAGTCATAGCATAAGATTGCTCTAGTATTTTTTTCTTTGAAGTTATGAAACCAAATATCTGAAAAGGCTAACATCTTTACAAATTTTTGATAATCTTCATTATCAGATATATAGCTATCTGCAATTGAGCCGCCTAAACAAAAGTTATCAAAAGTATTTTCATGATTCACTGGCATAGCAAAACAAGCTGCTGCATAAGATATTCTAGACCATATTGAATATCTACCACCAATCTCATTATCAAATTGAGAAATGTGTTTGAAATTAAATTTTTGAGCTTCTTTCTTATTTGCTGTTATTGCAATAAATCTATTCATATCTCCTGACCAATGAATTGCATCTTTTAGGCTCTCAATTGTTTCATCTGTAGTAAATGATTTAGAAGAGACTATAAAAACAGTTTTTTTTGGATTTAGTTTTTTTAGTGTTTCATCCAACTCAATTCTATCTGAACCAGTTATAAAATAATGTTTCCACTCGGAAAGTACCTCGCCATGACCAAGGCTTTCAATTAATAGTTTTGGTCCTTCATACGATCCACCAATTCCTAAAGAAACAATATTTTCAGCAGATTGTGCTTCGTACATAAAGTTAATTAATGCTTCATCTTTTAAGCCCTCTACATCTGGAGCAAAATCTGTATCTGATTTTATAAATTCACGAATAAAGCCTTTGTTTTTTCTATATTTAGGATGAAATGCAGCTTGATTTTCAGTCAAGTTAACAACTTTGCCGCTTAACAAATCATCTATTTTTAAATTAAGGCCAAGTTCTGTTGCTTTATGATCAAACTCTTTATAAAGGTCTTCTGTAAAGTCATTATTAAGAAATTCATAACGCAAGATGTTGTCTTCGTAAGTATAGGTTTTAGGCATTTCTTTGCTCATGATATGTTTTGATAAATCTCATCCAGAGTCTCACCGATATTTTCAGCTCCTGTAATAGGTCTTCCAATTACAAGAAAGTCTGCGCCAAGATTTATTGCCTCTTTTGGAGTCATAACTCTTTTTTGATCATCATTCAAATTTTGTAATCTGATACCAGGAGTTATTGATAATAAGGATTCTCTTTTTTTAACTTGCTTTAATTCATGAGGAGAACAAACAACTCCATCGATTCCCGCTGATTCCGCTGCATCTAACATTGCTTCTACTTGCTCAGAAGGTGTTCTTTTGAATATTGCGGTTGTATCATCATCATTGAGACTAGTCAAAACTGTTACTCCAAAAACTTTTATATCTGTTCCAGAAACAGCTTCCATTGCAGCTGACATCATATCCTTTCCACCAGATGTGTGGACGGTTAGGATTTTTATTGGTAATGACGAAAGGCCTTCGATAGTTTTTTTTACTGTATTAGGGATATCATGGAGTTTTAAATCAAGAAATATATCAAAACCTTTTTGAGCAGTATAATCAATTATTTTGTGGCCCAAAGAATTAAAAGCGGCACTTCCAATTTTGATCATACATTTTTCTGAATCAAGTTTGTCTATAACATTTGATGCTTTTTTGAAATTAATTTCATCTATTGCAACAATAATCATTTTTTAATCATTGATTTTGAGGGCTTAAAGTGCATTGTTGCCGTTTCACCTAAGTACGAAATTTTTTTTGTTTTAGGATTAATAAACTTTCTAGGCCTAATAAATTTTTTTGAAAAAGTACCAAAACCTCGTATTTCAAATTTTTCATCAAGAGCAATTGATTCAACTATGGTATCTAAAATTATGTCAATTACTTCTGAAATTTTTGGTTTTGAAATACCAGGAAATTCTTTTTTAAGAGATGATTCTATATCTGAGCGGGTAAATGTTTCTTTCTTGATTTTATTCACTAAGTTTTAAAGAAATTCTTTCTTTATCAGAATCAATTGCAAAAACTATACATTTTATATCCTGATCTTTCTTGAATTTATCCAGCGCCTTCTTTGGATCTTCCTCATCAGATATGTCAGATAAATGAATCAGGCCATCTATTTCACCTTCAAGACCAACAAAAATTCCAAAATCGGTTATCGACTTGATTTTGCCTTCAACTCTATCACCAATAAGGTATTTATTAGCGAATTCAATCCACGGATTTGGTTTAGTTTGCTTTAAACCCAGAGAAATTCTTCTTTTGTCATGATCTATTTCTAAAATCATTACCTTTATTTTTTCTTCTAACTCCACAACTTTGGAGGGATGGATGTTTTTACTTGTCCAATCTAGCTCTGATAAATGAATTAATCCTTCAATGCCATCTTCAAGCTGAGCAAAACAACCATAATCAGTTATATTTGAGACAAAAGCCTCATAAATACCACCAACAGTATAATTTGATTCAACATTCTCCCATGGATCATTATTAATTTGTTTGAGGCCAAGTGACACTCTAAGCTTTTCCTTGTCAAAACTCAAAATCTTTACGTCTATCTCTTCCCCCATATTTAAATGTTCAGAGGGATTTGACACCCTTGACCAAGATATGTCGGTTATATGGAGTAATCCATCTAAGCCACCAAGATCTATAAAAGCTCCATAATCAGTGATATTTTTTACGATACCCTTAACAATTTGGCCTTCTTCAAGATTCTTTAAGAGCTCAACCTTAACCGCTGAATTATTCTTCTCTAAAACTGCTTTCCTTGATAGAACAACATTATTTCTTTTGTAGTCAAGTTTTATTACTTTAAATTCTTGTACAGTATTTTCAATATCTGGTGCCTCTTTTACTGGCCTAACATCAACCAAGGAACCTGGCAAAAATGCTTTAACAACGTCAACTTCAACTGCAAAACCTCCTTTAACTCTGTTATGAATTTTTCCTGTTACAAATTCACCTGTTTCTAAGGCTTCCTCTAACATTTTCCATGTTGAAATTTTTCTTGCCTTTTCTCGTGAAATTCTTGTTTCACCATATCCGTCTTCAACAGCTTCCAAAGCTACTTCAACTTCATCTCCAACCTCAATAGTGATCTCACCTTCGTTATTTCTGAATTCATCTAAAGAGACTATTCCCTCAGATTTTAAACCAACATGTATCGTTACATAATCTTTGTCAACATCTAAGATTACACCTGAAACGATTGATCCTGGCTGCATATCAAGTGCATTTAAACTATCATCAAGTAAAGAAGAGAAAGTTTCAGACATTTATATAAATTCCTTATTTATCAAATTTTCAGTAATACTGAATACTTCTTCAAGCGATAAGTTTGAAGAGTCAATAATATGAGCATCTTCAGCTGGAAAGAGAGGTGATAATTCTCTAGAGCTATCTTTTAAATCTCTTTCTTCAATATCTTCTATCAGAGCGGGCATATTAACTTCTTGACCACGATTCTGCAACTCTAAATATCTTCTTTTCGCTCTTTCTTGAGAAGATGCAGTTAGAAATATTTTTAATTTTGCGTCGTTAAATACAACGGTACCCATGTCTCGTCCGTCAGCAACTAAGACACCTCCGTCATAAAAATTTCTTTGTATGTTAAATAAAGCTTCTCTTACTTCTTTAATTGAGCTTAATTTTGAAGCAGTTTTTGCAATAACTTCAGTTCTCAAGTCACTTGTAATATCATTATCCAAATAATTAATTAAAAGTTCTTTATCGTTTAGATCAAAATTCACATTTTTTCTAATTTGGTCAACAATTTCATTTAACGTAAAACTCATGTTTGACAGATATGCATATAGTCTATACAAAGCGCCACTATCAAGAAGATTAAAGTCAAAACTATTAGCGATTTCTTTTGATAAAGATCCCTTCCCAGAGGCAGACGGACCATCAATGGTTATTACATTAATTTTTTTCATCAATTTTCATTCCTAAAGAATTCATTATATGTCTGAAATTCGGAAATGAAGTTTCAATATTTTTGCAGTTTAAGACACTTACCGAATTTTTTGATCTTATACCTGATATTAGAAAGCTCATTGCAATTCTATGATCATTGTAAGAATCTATTGGGCTATCACAATAAATTTCTTCAGATGTTCCTTTGATAAATATTCCATCTTCAAAAATTTTATGTAGTACTCTCAATTTATTTAAACCTTCAGAAATTCCCATCAATCTATCGGATTCTTTTAGTCTTAATTCAGCTGCATTAGTAATTCTTGTTTCCCCTTTAGCAAATGAAGCTGCAATACTTAAAATTGGAATTTCATCAATAATGTTGGGAATGATATCCTCAGGGACATCAATACCTTTTAAATCTGACGATTTTACCAATATATCTGCAACCTCTTCATTTGATAATAGTCTTTCATTTTTAATTTTTATATCAGCACCCATTAGTAATAGAATTTTTAATAGTCCGTTTCTTGTTTTATTTAATCCAACATTTTTTATTAAGACTTCAGAATTTTTTGAGATAACAGAAGCTACAATTATAAAAGCTGCTGATGAGAAATCACCAGGAATAGTGTATAAATTTTTTGGAGATATCTTATAATCATTTAATGAGATAGTACCTTGATTTAAACTATCTCCGTAGCTAATATCTCCTCCCAAAAATTCTATCATCCTTTCTGTATGGTCTCGGGTCGTTTTAGGTTCAATTATTCTAATCTGTTTTTTTGAAGCTAAAGCAGCTAAAAGCAGTGAAGATTTCACCTGAGCACTGGCGATTGGCATTTTGTATTCAAAATTGTTAGTAATATTTGAACCTAAGGTAGTTATTGGAAGTTTTCCATCATTACTTTTTATTTCTGCTCCCATTTTTTTTAAAGGATCAACGATCCTATTCATGGGTCTTTTTGATAAGGATTCATCTCCTGTTAAATTACATCTTATTCCTAAACCAGAGATTAAACCCAGTAAAAGCCTTGAACCTGTTCCAGAATTACCTAAATTCAGATCATTTACAGGATTTTTAAATGGAACCTCTCTTTTATTTAAAAATACGTAATTTTGCCTTATTGATATTGAAGCTCCGATTTCATTTAATGCTTCCATAGTTGATATTGGATCTTCAGCATTTAAAAAACCATCTAATTGCATATCACAATTTAAAAGTGATCCTATAATTAATATTCTTTGTGATATTGATTTATCTCCAGGACAATTAATTTTTCCATTGAGAAATTTTGTCTTATGAGATATGAGATTCAAAATTTATCTTCTTTGTAGGATTTTATTTCATCGAGCTCCTTATTTAGAAGCTCTAGATGTGAAAAAATATCTGGAATTTGTTTTGTTTCTGTAATAAGTTCAAGAAGATTGTTTAATGAGACCTGCATACCAGCGAGAGCTTTTATTAAATCAACTCTATTTAAAACGAAGATATCTCTCCACATCTCTGGATTTGAACCACTTAATCTTAAAAATTCTTTTAGTCCACCACCAGCATTATCTTCAACATCGTGGTTTGATAGTCTAATTGAATCAATTAAGGCATAAGAGACTAGGTGAGGTAAATGACTTGTCATTGCAAAAACTAAATCGTGTTCATTAACTGTCATTAGGGCAATTTTCATCTGCAGAGCATTTTTCCAAAAGTTCTCAACCTTTTCGTAATGCTCTTTATCACAATTAAATGGATCACAGAGAACGTTTTTTTTGTTTGTAAAAAGATTTGCTTTTGCTGAGGATATGCCTGATTGATCTGATCCTGCTATTGGATGAGAAAGTAATATATTAGAAGCACCTTCTAATTTAATATGATTTTTAACACTGGATGTATCAGTAATGCTTGTATCAGAATTCCATATATCTTTTAGATTATTTAAAACATCTAATGTTTGTTTTGGAGGTACTGACAGAATGATTAAATCAATATCTCTACAGAACTCTTTTGAATTTATTTGATCAATAGAATCTGAAAAATCATCAATAATGTTATTATTAATTGCATATTGTATTGAGTCTTTGGATGAATCAAATCCTATTACCTTAATTCCCTTAGATTTTGATGCAAGAGCAATTGATGCTCCAATCATTCCCAATCCAATTATTAAAACTTTCTCTACATTTTGAGTCATATATACTCTGGATAGGAACCAAAATTTCTTACAATTGCTCCGGTATCAACGACTTCCTTTATTGCCAATTTTAGTTTTTGATCTTTAATGTGGCCCTCACAGTCAATAAAAAAATCGTGTGAATTAATATTTCCCCGAGATGGCCGAGTTTCAATCTTACTAAGGTTGATTTTTCTTTTTTCAAAGGGTTTCAAAACTGATATAAGTGATCCAGGCTTATTAGGAGTTTGAATTAAAAAAGAGCTTTTGTCTTTGCCAGTCTTTTCAATATTATTTTTACCAATTACAAGAAATCTTGTTTTGTTTTCAGAATAATCTTGGATGTTTTTTTTGATCAATTTAAGCTTGTAATTTTTTACAGCCATCGAACTAACGATACATAAAATATTTTTATTCTCTTTGGCATATTTAGCTGCAACTGCTGAGCTTGGCATTTCTAACCTCTTAATGTTACCAATATTTCTTTCAATCCATTTTGAGCATTGTCCAAGCGCTTGGGGATGAGAAGCAATTGCAAATGCATCAACCATCTCAAAACTATTCCCAGCAGCAAGTTGATGTTCAATGTTTAAGTAAATTTCTCCAATAATATTTATATTTTCGCTATCGGCTAAACAATTCAATGTTGTGTTAATTACACCTTCAGATGAATTTTCTACTGGTACAACACCTACATTTACATCATCATTCATTACTTGATAAAAGACGTCGTCAATTGAAGCTGATGGTATTCTTAAAACTTGTGATCCAAATTGATTATGCGCCGCTGCCTCAGAGTGAGTGCCCTCCGGCCCGAGGTAAGCAACCTTTAAAACCTCTTCAAGGGAAAGACAGCCAGATATTAATTCTTTGTAAATTGCCCTAATTTTAGAGTCTGGCAGTAATCCCTTTTTATTAGATTTGATAATGTTTCGAAGTATTTTTGTTTCTCTATCTGGTTTGTAAAAAGAATCTTTTGGACTAACTTTTGTTTTTATTTTACCAATATCAACTGCATGAGATGCTCTTTTTTGGATAAGACTAAAAATTTCTTGATCAATTTTATCAATTTTATTTCTAATACTTTTTAAGCTTTCATCTACCATTTTGTTCAACCATTATTAGACTCAAAATAAGTCATAAATTTAATAAGTTCTTCCACCCCCTCCAGAGGCAAAGCATTATATATGCTAGCGCGCATTCCTCCAACTGATCTATGTCCTTTTAAATTTAAAAATCCATTTTTTTCAGCCTCTAAAAGAAAAGCGGTATCTAATTGATCATTTTCGAGAAAGAATGTAACGTTCATTATTGATCTGTTTTTGATGTCAACGTGATTTGAGTAAAAACTTGATTTGTCAACAAATTCATATAATTTAGACGCTTTTGCGTGATTTTGTTCCCTAAAGTATTCAAGTCCTCCGCATTGTTTTATCCATTTAAAAACTTTTCCAGCCATATACCAAGCGAATGTTGGAGGAGTATTAAGCATTGAATTTGAGCTTGAATGTTCAGAATATTTTAAAATATTTGGTATTTGTTGGTTTCCCAATTCCATAAAATCTCTGTTAATGATAACTATGGTAAGTCCTGCAGGTCCAATATTCTTCTGAGCCCCTGCATAGATTAATGAAAATTTATTTACATCAAGCGGTTCGCTCAATATTACTGAGGAAGCGTCAGAAATAATGGGTTTATTTATATCTGGAGGCTCATGTATTGCGACACCCTGAATAGTTTCATTTGGACAGTAATGAACATATGCAGAATTTTGATTAACTCTCCAATCTTTTGGATCTGGAGCATATGAAAAATTTTTTGTCTCTGAAGAAGCGATGATATTTACCTTGGTAATTTTTGATGCTTCTGCTATTGCTTTTTTTGACCATGTGCCTGACAAAACGTAGTCAGCTTGCCCATTACTATGGCCAAAGTTATACGGTACCATTGAAAATTGATGTGTTGCTCCACCTTGAAGAAATAATACATCATAATTTTTGGGAATTTTTAATATATCAACTAAATCATTCTTTGCCTGTTCAGCAACCTCCATGAATGTTTTTGACCTATGGCTTATTTCCATTATGGAGGCTCCAATTTTCTTAAATTCTAATAATTCAGACTTTACCTCTTCTAATACTGCTTCTGAAATGACTGCAGGTCCTGCACAGAAGTTCCACTTTCTCATTTCTTACTATTCTTGGTCATCTTCTTGAGGTATTGTCACACACTCAATAAGTTTTTCTTCATCTTTTGGAGTAATTATTTTTACGCCTTGAGTATTTCTACTCAGAGTAGGAACCTGAGAGACATTTGTTCTTATCATCGTACCTTTGTCACTAATCAACATTATTCCATCCTCATTTTCAACTAATGTCGCGGCAACCATATTTCCATTTCTCTCACTTGTTTTAATAGATATCACTCCTTGTCCACCTCTATTATGGATTGGAAAATCTTCAAGCCCAGTTTTTTTACCATATCCATTTTCTGATACACAAAGTATAGTCTTGGTTGGATCAGCAACATTAAGTGATATTAATTTCTGATCCTTTTTTAATTTCATTCCTCTGACACCCCTTGCAGTTCTTCCCATTGGCCTAACTTTTGATTCATTAAATCTTATTAATTTCCCTGCAGACGAAGCCAGCAGGATCTCTTTTTTACCATCAGTAATTGCGGTTCCAATTAGTCTATCATCATCATCAAGATTGATTGCTTTAATTCCTGATTTCCATTTTCTTGCAAAAAGACTTAGATTAGTTTTTTTTGTAATCCCTTTTCTGGTTGCCATAAATACAAATTTATCTTCAGAAAATTCCTCAACTGGCAATATATCACTTACTCTTTCATCATCGTCTAAATTGAGCATATTTACTAAAGGTCTTCCTTTTGATGTCCTTGAGGCAACAGGTATTTCATATACTTTTAACCAAAAAACTTTACCTTTTGTTGTGAAACATAATATTTGCACATGACTACTTAAAACATAAAGGTTTTGTATTAAATCTTCTTCTTTTACTGATGCCGCAGCTTTTCCTTGACCGCCTCTCCTCTGCTCTCGATATTCATCAAGAGGTTGAGTTTTTGCATAACCACTTCTAGAGACAGTTAATACTCTTGTTTCTTCTGGAATTAGATCCTCATTAGTAATGCCTCTTCTTGTGTCATTTATTAAAGTTTTTCTTTCATCCCCAAAAGTTTCTTTAATGTCCTTAAGTTCATCAATTAAAACATCTATTAAAGTTTGCTTATCATCAAGAATTTTTTGCAATCCAAGAATCTTTTCAACAATCTCTGAAAACTCTTTATTCAAATTATCTTGCTCTAAGCCTGTTAACCTGCCTAGTCTTAATTCAAGAATTGCTTTTGCTTGATTCTCAGACAGTTTATATTTTTTACCCTTGAGTCCAAGGTCTTTGCTTAATCCTTTTGGCTTGCATGCATCACTACCAACTTTTTTTAGCACTGCCTCCAAGGGACCAGATTTCCATATTTTTTTACATAATTCATTTGCAGCTATTTTTGGATCTTTTGATTTTTTAATAATTGCAATTATTTGATCAATATTTGCAATCGCAACCATTAGGCCCTCAACGACATGCCCCCTATCCTTAGCTCTCCTTAAGTCATATTTTGTTCTTTTCGTGATGATATCTTTTCTGTGTTTAACAAATGCTTGTAACATTTCTTTGAGATTTACTTCTTTGGGTTGCCCTTCAGATAGAACAGTGAAATTTATGCCAAATGATTGTTCAAGTTGAGTTTGCGCAAAAAGATTATTCTCTAAAACATCAACTGAATCACCTTTTCTAACCTCGATTACAACTCTTAAACCATCTTTATCTGATTCATCCCTTATTTCAGTTATGCCTTCTATTTTTTTTTCTTTTACTAGTTCAGCAATTTTCTCAAGCATTTTTGCTTTATTAACCATAAAAGGTATTTCATTGATAATTAAACTTTGTTTTCCAGATTTGTCTTCTTCAACTGATGTGTTTGATCTTGTGTGAATTATTCCTCTTCCAGTTTTATATGCCTCATAAATACCAGCCTTGCCATCAATAGTTCCCCCTGTTGGAAAATCTGGACCTGATATATCTTTAATTAAATCATCAATA
Source organism: uncultured SAR86 cluster bacterium (assembly GCA_902586925.1). Lineage (GTDB taxonomy): Bacteria > Pseudomonadota > Gammaproteobacteria > Magnimaribacterales > D2472 > SAR86A. Next base: position 182,337 of record CACIJE010000001.1, read on the forward strand.
GATATTTTCGGATTCTTAATTAAATTGATACACCCATTCAAAACTTCATTAAGATTATGTGGAGGAATATTTGTAGCCATTCCCACAGCAATTCCTGAAGAGCCATTTACTAGTAAGTTTGGTATTTTAGTGGGTAATACATCTGGTATATCTTCACTACCATCATAATTTGGTGAGAATGAGACTGTTTCTTTCTCGATATCACCCAGCATTTGATCAGTTATTTTGGACATCCTTACTTCTGTATATCTCATTGCAGCCGGTGGATCTCCATCAATTGAACCAAAGTTACCTTGACCCTCAACAATTGGATATCTCATTGAAAAATCTTGTGCCATTCTTACCATGGCATCATAAACAGCAGAATCACCATGAGGATGATATTTACCAATAACGTCACCAACAACTCTTGCAGATTTTTTATATGGCCTATTATAGAAATTCTTTAAATCGTACATTGCAAATAAAATGCGTCTATGAACTGGTTTTAAACCATCACGAATATCTGGAAGTGCTCTTCCATGGATAACACTAAGTGCATAACTTAAATATGATTGTTTAAGTTCATCTTCAATGTTTACTGATATAATTTCCTTAGCGAAATCACTCATTTTTTTCTTAAAAAGCCCCTATTTTACACATGAATAAAACTACCAATTTAAGGTAATATTTTAACATATTTATAAGTTGTTTTTACTCTTTAAATTCAGTAACTAGGCCGCCTATAGACTCTTTTGCATCACCAAACAACATTCTGGTATTTTCTCTGAAAAACAATGGGTTTTGAACGCCAGCAAAACCTGATGACATTGATCTTTTGAGAACAAAAACTGTCCTAGCATTATGTGCCTCAATTATAGGCATTCCATATATTGGACTTCCTGGTTCTTCTGTTGCAGATGGATTTACAACATCATTAGCGCCAATGACAATTGCAACATCTATTGAATCCATTGATGGATTTATATCATCAGGTTCAACTAAAACATCATACGGAACATTTGCTTCAGCTAACAAAACATTCATATGACCTGGCATTCTGCCCGCCACTGGATGAATTCCGTATCTTACTTCTGTTCCATTTTCTTCAAGGAGTTCTCCAAGCTCTCTTACAACATGTTGTGCTTGAGCAACTGCCATGCCATATCCAGGAATCACAATGACTGAACTAGCATTCTCAAGTATTAAATAAGCATCTGAAACATTAATAGCTTTTACCTCTCCAGTCTCCTCAGATTTTGAACCAGAAGACTTTGAAGCATAGCCAACAAATAAAATATTACCAATCGACCTATTCATTGCTTTAGCCATTATGATTGTGAGAATTAATCCACTTGCTCCAACTAATGAACCAGCAACAATTAAAACATTATTTAACAACATAAGTCCTGCAAAAGCTGCCGCAATTCCAGAGAAGGAATTTAATAAAGAAATTACAACCGGCATATCTCCTCCACCAATTGGAATAACAAATCCTATGCCTCCAAGTAAAGTAAGAATTAAGAGAATAGTGAAGAAATCAAAACTTGGAATAAATATCTTTGCGACAAAAATTGAATAAAATAAATAAATTATTGATATATAAAACAAAGTTGTAAATAGCTTCGTGATTATTGAAGATTTTTCAATTTTTAGTCTCTCAGATAACTTTCCATAAGCAATAATACTTCCAGAAAATGTAACGCCACCAATATATGTAGTAATCATTATTAATACATATTGAAATGTATTTGTCGGGATTGAGTTAAACTCAGACCATGCAATAAAGAAAGTCGCCAAACCTCCAAATCCATTAAATAGTGCGACCATTTCAGGAATAGAAGTCATTTTTACTTTAAGAGCAATTAAAGAGCCTATTGTAGCTCCAATTGCGATGCCAATTAATACAATTAAAGGGTTTATCACATTTATGAACGTTACAGATACTGCAATAAACATTGCTAATGCTGATAAAAAATTTCCTTTAACAGCAGTATCTTCTTTTCCAAGCATCTTAATTCCAGAAATAAATAATATTGATGAAAATATATAAATAATATTTTGAATAGACTCTATGTTTTCAAATATATTCATAATTACTTCTTTTTAAACATCTTTAGCATTCTGTTTGTTACCAAATATCCACCAAAAACATTTATAGATGCAAAAGTAACTGCCAGAAAAGATAATATTTGTTGAAGATTAGTATCTGACCCAAGAATTAAGGCACCAACCAAAGCAATTCCTGAAATAGCATTTGCACCTGACATTAAAGGTGTATGCAAAGTGCTTGGAACTTTAGAAATTAACTCAAGACCTAGATAGATTGAAAGTATTAGAACAAACCCTAAAAGAACATATATTTCCATTATTGTTTAAACCTCTCATTCATAATTTCGCCATTGTGAACTAAAACACTACTGTTCAAAATCTCATCACTAAAATCAAAATTTATAGTTTTATTTTCTTTATCTAAAAACTCTGTGATCCAATTGTTAAAATTATTTGAAAGTGCAAGTGACGCATGACTCGAAACTTTAGAAGCAAGATTTGATATTCCAATAATCTTGACACCATTTCTTAAAATCACTCTGTCAATTTCAGAACCTTCAACATTACCGCCTGATTCTACTGCCATGTCAAAAACAACACTTCCAGGCATCATTTTGTCGATTGTTTTATTATCTATTAATAAGGGCGCAGGTCTGCCAAATAGCTGCGCAGTTGTTATAACAATATCAGATCTTTCACAAACTTTTGATTGAAGCTCTTTTTGTTTGTTAATTTGTTCTTCCGTTAATTCTTGTGCGTAACCTTGATCAGTTTCTCCAGTCTCTCCAAGATCTATCTTGACAAATTTTGCACCAAGTGAATTAACCTGTTCTTCTACAACATCTCTTGTATCAAATGCCTCAACCCTAGCACCAAGTCTTTTAGCTGTTGCTATTGCTTGAAGTCCAGCAACTCCAACTCCTATTACAAAAACTTTTGCAGGTTTTAAAGTTCCGGCAGCAGTCATCATCATTGGAAGTGCAGTTGTTAAATGTTTTGCTGACTCAATAACAGCAACGTATCCAGCTAAATTTGCCTGTGAGCTTAAAACATCCATTTTTTGGGCTCTTGTAATTCTTGGTATAAATTCCATACTAACTAAATTAATTTTTAATCTTGAGCATGCATTTATTAAATCCTGATTGTTAAAAGGATCTATTGTTCCAAGTAATGTAGAATTTGGATTTAATAATTTAAGTTCGTCCTCTGTTAAAGGTTGAGTAGTTATGACAAGGTCAGCTTTTTTAAGACAGTCCACGCGTGAATATTTTTGTAATCCAAGTTTGTTCAAAACTTTATCGCTAACATTGATGCCATCTCCGATCCCCTCTTGAAAAATTACGTCAACACCAAGATTAATTAATGTGTTAATGGTATCAATATGAATTGGTGACCTAGTGTCAGTTTCAATAGTAGATTTTAATGCAGAAATAATCACGACTTATAGTAAAAAAAAATTTGTGAGATTTATCTTAACAGTTCTGATATCTCAATTAAATCAAATATCAAGTTTTTATACATTAGATAAATTCATAATGATGGAAGTTTGCTTATCATTAATATTTTATATCTATTCTTTAATGAATTTTAAAGAGTTAAAATACTAATATGTCAAACATAGATGAACAAGAAATAAAAAAATTTTCTGAAATTGCTGATGACTGGTGGAATAAGGATGGTGATTTTAAACCACTCCACGTAATAAACCCCCTTAGAGCTAATTACATCAAAGAAAAGACAGAGCTAAATAATAAAAAAGTTTTAGATGTAGGTTGTGGCGGAGGACTATTGTCAGAAGCTATGTATGATTTTGGTGCAGATGTTACTGGAATTGACGCAGCTGGTCCTGGCATTGAAGTAGCAAAGATTCATGCAAAAAAAAATAATAAAAACATAAAATATTTTGAAAAAACAGCTGAAGAGTTGAATGTTGATAAAAATGAGTACTTTGACATAGTAACTTGTTTAGAAGTGTTAGAGCATGTTCCTAATCCAAGTTCACTTGTGAAAACATGTATTCAACTATTAAAACCAGGCGGAGCATTGTTTCTATCCACCATAAATAAGAATCCTAGATCATGGGTTACTGCAATAGTTGGTGCAGAATATATATTTAAACTTTTACCTAAGGGAACGCATGAATTTAATAAATTTATAAAGCCTTCTTCATTAGCAAAATATGTAAGAGATGCAAATGCTGAGCTAATTGAAACAAAAGGCATGTTTTACAATCCAATCACACATAGTGCTAATCTTAATAATGATCTTGGTGTGAATTATTTAATGTATGCAAAAAAGCCATAAGACAAAACTTATCTTATTTGATTTAGATGGCACTTTAATTGATACAGCGCCTGATTTTCATAACACATTAAATAATATGCTCAGAAAATATCAGATAGATCAAGTTACTATTGATGAGGTTCGTCCACATATTTCTGAGGGCACATCAAAATTAATTCAAAAATTTTTTAATGCCGACAAAAAAGATCCACGATTTAATTTATTAAAATCAGAGTTCTTAACTGAATATAGTTTAAATATGACTAATGATTCAAAACTTTTTGATGGAATGGCTTCTTTAATTAATTTTTTGAATGAAAATAAAATTACATTTGGAGTTGTTACCAATAAATTTTATAGACTTGCTAATCCTATAATTGATTCATTCTCAGAATTAAATAATATTAAGGTACTTATATGCCCTGATCACGTAAGAGTATCTAAGCCTGATCCTGAAGGTATTTTAATGGCATGTAAAAAACTTAATATTAATCCAACTAATACTATTTATTTGGGAGATCATATTAATGATTTAATAGCTGGAATTAAAGCAGGAACAAAAATTTTAGGATGCTTATATGGCTACTCACTCGATGAAAAGACGCTTAAAAAATTTAATTACCCATTCGTGAAAAAAGTTTCAGAAATATATTCTCATATAAATTTATAATAACTATAAATGGTCAAAAATTATTTAAATAAGAAAAATATACTAATTACAGGAGTTACGAGTGGCATTGGTAAGATACTTACAGAATGTCTAAGCAGTTATGGTGCAAATATTATAATGCTCTCAAAAAATGAAGCTGTGTTAGATACTATGTATGATGAGATGATTAAAAAAGATAAAACTGATCCGCTAATTTTGAAATGTGACTTAGAAAAGTTAAATGAAGAAAATGCTTCTAAAATGAGCAAGATTGTTCAAGAAAATTATGCAAACTTAGATGCAGTAATATTTAACGCTGCTATCCTTGGGAAAATGTCTGATATTGAAAGCTATGATCAAACAACTTGGGAAAAAATTCTTAAAGTTAATCTAACTAGTACATTTCTTATGGCAAAACATTTGTTGCCATTACTTAAAGAAAGCATAAATCCAAGAATTATCTTCACTTCATCAAGTGTAGCCAAAAAAGCAAAAGCTTTCTGGGGTGCTTATTCAGTATCTAAAGCCGGTTTGAATGCATTATCTGAAATAATATCTGATGAAGTAGAGTCAGTATCAAGCATAAAAGTGTTCAATTTTAATCCTAAAGCAACTAGATCAAAACTAAGATCTCGTGCATACCCAGCTGAAAATCATAAAATTATTAAACAACCTGTGGATTTAATTGATTACTATTTATGGATGCTTTCTGATGAAAGCTCTTCATCAAATAAAATCTATATAGAATATGGAGACGATTTAACTTCTATATAGTGACATTTTCATCTTCAAGAACTCTCCATAAGAATAAACACATATAACTTCTATAAGGACTAAAATTTTTATAAAATGATTCGCTATATTTTTTGATATTAAACATTTTTAGATGTGCGTTCTTCAAACCTAAATCTAGTATAGAAAAAACATCTGGGTCTCCAATGAAGAAGATTCTCGACATTTCAATAGACCATGGTCCGATACCTTTAATCTTAATTAAAAATTCGTAATACTCATGTTGTGACATTTTTTTTAATTCTGTTTTTGAAATTTTTATAAGCTCTTTGTTAAAGATGATTCCATTTAAGTATCCAATCTTTTGTCTCGATAGGCCAGCAGTCTTAAACTTTTCATTAAGTTTTGTATTTTCTTTTTTATAATTATTTTTTTTTAATATCTTATCTATTCTTTTCCATATTGCTGCAGCAGATTGAACAGAAAGTTGCTGACCAACAATAATTTTTGAGAGATGAGTAACAAAGTCCAAATTTGAAACTGTAATTTTTAATGGTCCAACTCTTTTTATATGATCTGCAAGATTAGTAAAACCTTTTTCAACTGATCTGTCATATAAAAATTTATGTGCTCTTTTATACTCCATAGTTTTTTATTGAATCTATCTCTTTATTTGATAATTCTATATATTTACCTTTTGCTAATTTTGAAGGCAAAAATATGGGTCCAAACCTTGTTCTTTTTAATCTGCTTATCTCGAGTCCTACTGAATTAAAAATTTTCCTTACCTCTTTATTTTTTCCAGACATTAAGCATACAGAAAACCATTGATTCGATGATTGCTTCTCACCTTCAACAATATCTGTAAATTTATATTTAACTCCATCTATTTGTATTCCTGTTAACATTTTTTGTTTTTTTTCTTTTGTAAAATCTCCCCTTGCTCTAACAAGATACTCTCTATCGATCATAGATGATGGATGCATGCAATAATTTGCAAAATTTCCGTCGTTTGTAAAAAGCATTAATCCGGATGAATTTATGTCTAGCCTTCCGACTGATATCCATCTTATTTTGGTATTATCTTTTGGTAAAAAATCAAAAACTATTGGTATATCTTTTTCTTTTTTATTTGAAGATAAAACTCCCTCCGGTTTATTGAGTATTAATAATTTTGTATCTGACTCAGTATGAGAAATAACCTTTCCGTCAAATTCAATCACATCATTTTTTTCAATAGAAGTTCCAATAATTGCTTGTTTCCCATTTACTTTAACTTTTTTTGATTTTATTAATTCTTCACAAAATCTTCTTGATCCTACCCCAGATTGAGCTAGAAATTTTTGAAGTCTTATAGCCATCTAATAATTAAACAGCTTTTGATAATAGATCTTCCTCTTCAGTTTCCTTTAATGTTGGTAATTCAGGTAACTCAGAAATATTTTTAAGATTTAAATCATTTAAAAATTCTTTGGTTGTAACATACAGGGCAGGTCTTCCAGGAACATCTTTGTAGCCAGACACTTTAATCCAATTCCTTTCTAATAATGATCTTATTATTCTAGTACTTACGGTTATGCCTCTTATATCTTCGATGTCACCTCTTGTAACAGGTTGTTTATAAGCAATTATTGAAATAGTCTCCATTAAAGCTTTTGAAGTCCTTGGAGCTTTTTCATTCCACATTAGGCTTAAACTTTTACTATGAACTTCCTTTATTTGAAGTCTAAAACCAGAAGCAACCTCTTTGATCTCTAAAGATGTGCCCTCATATCTAACCTCTAACTCATTGATAGATTTTTTAATTTCACTTAATTCAATTATTAGCCCTGAATTTCCAATTATATTTTTTATTTCTGATAATCTCATGGGTCGGCCGGAACCAAATAGAAGTGCCTCAACAGAATTAATTACAATATCATTCAATTTAAATACTCCTAATTGATTTTATAAAAAGTTCTTCGCTATTATTTTGAATTAATTCAACACACCCATCTTTTGCTAGCTCCAATGAAGCAAGTAGCGTTACAACAACTCCTTTCTTACCCTCTGGCTTCCTTAAGGTCTGAGAAAAGCTCATGAGTGTTGTTTTTTTTAATAAATTTATAAGTATTTGTATTCTTTCTTTTGTTGATAGTTCTTCGTAATCAATTAGATGACTGATTTTATAGTTGGGTCTATTTACAACTTCGTTGATTGAGGAAAATATATCCTCCACTGTTACAATACATTCTTCTATTAAACAATCGTCCAATTTTGGAAGTTTTGCAGAAACTAAAAAGAAGTCTCTATCGATTCTTGGCAAAACTGCAATTTTTTCTGAGACAAATTTATATTTTTTGTATTCCTGAAGTCTTTTTATTAAAGCTATCCGTGGATCATCCTCTTCATCCTCAAAAGATTCTTTTGGCAACATTAATTTTGATTTAATCTCTGCGAGAGTTGCAGCCATAACTAAATAATCAGCTGCTAATTCAAATTTAAGAGAATCCATCAACTCTATATACTCCAAATATTGATCGGTAATTTTTGAAACATCCAAATCAAGAATATCTATGTCTTCTTTTTTGATTAAGTATAGGAGAAGATCCAGTGGTCCTGAAAATGATTCTAAAATTACTTCAAGTGCATTGGGTGGGATAAAAAGATCTTCGGGTAATTTTTCTATGTGATTTCCAATCACCAAAGGAATTTGAAGTTGTGCAAGACTATTATTTTGCATATATAAACACTACATAGCGTAAGTTCCAGATATTTTAATACAATATATGGTGTATTTCCTTAAAAACTTGATATTTATTACAAATTTATTAAAAAAATAAGATTATAAAAATGGTTTTCAAAGGTGCATATTAATTTAATAATATGGCTCCATTTCTTTATTTGAAGTTATAAAATATAAAAATATGAATTATTCAACAGATAACACAAGAATTATAGATAGAAAAAAAGTTCCTGCGCCTTATGAACTGATAAATAAATACCCAATTAATGATGAAATTTCTAAACTTGTTTATGGAACTAGAAATGAAATAAGTCAAATCTTGCATAACAAAGATGACCGGTTATTTGTAATCGTTGGTCCATGTTCAATTCATGATCCCAAAAGTGCTATTGAATATGCAGAGATGCTCTCAAATGAAAATAAAAAATATAATGAGAACCTCTTAGTTATTATGAGAGTTTATTTTGAGAAACCAAGAACAACTGTAGGTTGGAAAGGTTTAATTAATGATCCGGACATAAATGAAACATACAACATTGCAAAAGGTGTTGAAATGGCAAGAAAATTATTAATAGATATTGCGGATCTTGGACTGCCAGCCGGAACTGAGTTTCTTGATCCTATTTCTCCGCAGTATGTCACTGACATAATTTCATGGGGTGCAATTGGTGCAAGAACTGCTGAGAGTCAAATTCACAGAGAACTTGCATCTGGGCTTTCGTGTCCTATTGGTATAAAAAATGCCACTAATGGTGGTCTAAAAGCCGCTATTGATGGAATTCAAGCTGCAAATCACTCTCATGTTTTCCTTGGTGCAACAAAAGAGGCTGATATAGCAATGCTTAAGACAGCTGGAAATAACGATACTCATATAATCCTTAGAGGTGGTAAAGTACCAAATTTTGACAAGGAATCAGTTGAACAAACGCTGACTGCCCTAAAAGAAGCCGAAGTAAATGAATCTATAATGATTGATGCTAGTCATGGAAATAGTCAAAAAAAGTTTAAACAACAAATTCCAGTAATTGAATCAATTTGTCAACAGATTACTGAGGGAAATAATAATATTAAAGGTGTAATGATTGAAAGTCATCTAAACCAAGGAAATCAGAAAATAACTGAAAAATTAAATTATGGCCAAAGTATTACTGATGCATGTATGGGTTGGGAGGACACAGTAATGTGTCTGCAAAAGTTAAATGACACAATAAAATTAAAAAGAGGAAAATAATATAATTGAAAATTGAGAATAATTTATCCTTTTCTTCTGACGTCGCAGAGACACTTGGACTAGAATGCGCAGTCATATTAAGTCAATATAATAGTGGAAAGCTTGATGACATCTCATCATTGCATGGTCTATTGGAATCTATAAAAAAAAATTTAAGTTTTTTAAATAAGGAAACAATTGAAAATTCTGTGCATACCTTAATCAATTTTGGACTAATAAAATTTGAAAAAAATATAAAAAAAGAAATTTATGAACTAAGAAAGCCAAGCGTAAGCCAAGAATCATCTAGGTTAATTAATGAATGGAGTCCTTCTTCAGAAGCAATTGAAATTCTAGAAATGACTAATATAAATCAAGAATTTTTAAAACTTAAGCTCAAAGAATTTAAAATATATTGGATTGAGAGAGGTCAAAAAAGGAATAATTGGAACTCAACATTTATTGAATTTATTAGACGAGAATGGGCTAAAGAAAGTAATTCAAAAAAAGTTATGCCTCATATAATTGATGAAAACTGGTATCCTGACGAAGATGTGTTTGATATTCTTAACTTATCAGAAATAAACAAAGATTCTGCGTTAAAATATCTAAAAGAGTTCATCTTATACTGGAAAGATAAAGGCTCTGCGTTCACAACATGGAATTCAAAATTTATTGACCATGTTAAAAGGCGTCACATTGTGATTGGCGAAAAAGGAGATAATGAAGAAATTAAAAAATATTCTGAACCAGGAAAATATTCACAGGACTTCAAAACAAGAAAAAATGACACCACTTGGGCAAAAGAAATCAACCTCGACTAAAGAAGAATTTATAAGTTCGATTGAATCTTTGTTCTTGAAGCTTGAGCTTGCCTATCACTATCAATTTTATAAAGTTTTCGGCACTGACGATAAACTTAAAGAGGGAAAAAAGCTTTGGGCTATATCTTTAAGAAATGAAGTTCCAGAAGTGCTTCTTGAAGCTGCGGAAAATGTAATAAGATCTCAATCATATTTACCTACTCTCACAGATATTATGAAAGCATGTTCAGATATTAATAAAATGGATGGTTTTCCAACAGTTGAAGAAGCTTATATCGAAGCAAGAAAATCATATCAACCAAGAGCTGAAATTAATTGGTCTCATCCGATTGTTTATTTTGCAGGCAAAAAAGTTGGCTGGAACAACTTGAATGAAAAAGACTCCAGTCAGAATTTTAATGCATTTAAAAAAATATTTAATGCTTTAAAGAATGAAGCTTTTAATGGAAAAAAATTTGAAATTAAAGATAATACTAATCTCAGAACTCGAAAACCTTTCAACAAAAGTTTATTTGAGGAGTTGAGAAAGAAACATAAAGTTTAAAACATCAAATATTATCATTATTGATTCAAGTTATATCTTAATAGTATGAAATTAACCAAAAATATAAGAATATCTCTAATTATACTTATACCAATTACTTTATGGATGATTTCAGGTTTTTTTAAAAATGAAAATATTGATGTTAAAAAAGAAACCTCGGATTTATTTAGTGTTCAGACTAATTTAAGTAAAGCAACTGAATATCAACCATTAATTAAGCTCAAGGCAACTTCATACTCTGAGACAAAAGTAGATGTTAAGGCGAAAACATCAGGAGAAGTTGTAAAAATTGGTGCTATTCAAGGAAAATTTATAGAAAAAGATGAAGTATTGTGCAGTTTAGGAGTTGTTGAGCTAAATAGAACAGAAGTCAAAGCTCCTTTCTCAGGTTTTATTGAAAAAATAACTAAACCAGGAAATTTTCTTGAAAGAGGACAAGTATGTGCCACAATAATAAAGCTTGATCCCATTACTTTTTTTGCTGGTGTTCCTGAATATGATATTAATAAAGTTCGTATCGATCAGAAAGTTGATCTTGAATTAGTAACTGGACAAAGAATATCAGGTAATTTAACTTTCGTTTCTAAAAGTGCATCTCCAAACACAAGAACATTTAGAGTTGGCTCAATGATTAAAAATCCTGATGGTTTTATAAAAGATGGTTTGACTGCCAATATGTCGATTGAAATAGATAAAGTAAAAGCTCATAAAATATCTCCATCGATATTGCTCTTAAATGATGAAGGAAAATTAGGAATACGAATAATTGAAAAAGATAATCTAGCAAAATTTGTTGAAATTATTATTTTAGAAGATTCTGAAGAAGGTTTATGGGTAACAGGTATTCCAGAACAAGTTGAGATAATTATACAAGGTCAAGGGTTTGTAGAAGATGGTCAAGAAGTTATTACAAATCGTATATGATTAAAATAATTGACTTTGCACTAAAAAAAGCAAAAACAACCTTGCTGATTGCTTTTATGGTAATAATAGCTGGAACTTATGCGAGACAGGAGATCCCAATTGCAGCCTCTCCAAACGTTCAGTTACCTTTTATAACAGTTTCTGTATTCCTTGACGGAGCATCACCAAGTGATACCTCAAGATTAATAGCAAGGCCACTTGAAAATAGATTAAAAACTATAACTGGGGTTAAAAGTATCAGGTCAACCAGTTCTTTAAGCTACGCAAGAGTATTTCTTGAATTTGAGGTTGGTTTTGAAATGGATAAGGCATTGGTAGATGTAAAGCAAGGTGTTGAAGAAATCAAATATCAACTGCCCCTTGAAGCAGAAGATCCCCAAATACAAGAATATACTGAATCAAGCTTTCCTGTAATGAATATAAGTATTGTAGGGGGCAGTTCAGTAAGACAAAAAGTTTTCTATGCCAGAGAGCTTAAAGATTTAATTGAGCCAATAGAGCAAATACTCGAGGTAAGGACTTCAGGTGCACCTGAGGAGGTTCTTGAGGGAGTTATTGATAAAGCAAAAATGGAATCTTATGGTGTAACTCTCTCAGATATTTACTACTCAGTTTCTAATAATAATTTAATTATTCCTGGTGGAAAGCAAGATACAGGGAGAGGAAGTTTTAACATAGAAGTACCGAGTATTATTGAATCAGCTAAGGATGTGTATGAAATTCCTGTAAAAGTCACAAATGACGCAATTGTTACTCTTGGTGATATTGCTGTTATTAAAAGAACCTTTAAAGATTTTACATCCTACGCAAGAGTTAATGGGCAAGATGCAGTGACACTTGAGATTTCGCTTCGTGAAAGTGCTAATGCAATTGATGCATCTAATGCTATAAGAGAGGTATTATCAGATTTTGAAAATACTCTTCCAAAAAATTTAGATATTCAGATCACCAATGACGATACGATTTATGCAAGTCTAATGGTTAAAGAATTAAATGGAAATATTATAGCAGCAGTGGTATTAATAATGGTGCTTGTTATAGCGAGTATGGGTACAAGAGTATCTATGTTAGTTGGGCTTTCAATACCCTTCTGTTTTTTAATGACTTATTTAATTTTATATAGTCTAAACATGGAAGTTAATTTCCTTGTGATGATGGGGCTTCTCCTAGGAATGGGTATGCTGATAGATGGCTCGATAGTTATTACGGAGTATGCTGATAAAAAAATTGCAGAAGGTCTGTCTCGTGTTGAGGGTTATACACTTGCATCAAAAAGAATGTTTTATCCAATAATTGCATCAACAGGCACAACGCTTGCTGCATTCATTCCGATGATGTTTTGGCCAGGCTTTACCGGCCAATTTATGAAATACCTTCCAATAACTATTTTTTTTGTACTTTCAGCTTCATTATTCTACTCTTTAATAGTTATACCTGTTTTGGGAGCTTATTTTGGACAAAAAGATTCTGCACTAAATGGCGAAGATAGCCATACGTCAGTATTTGTAAAACTTACAGATTGGTATGGAAAATATATTAAGAAATTTGTAAAGAATCCTGTTGAAACTGTTGCTGCTGTTGTCTCGCTTCTATTAGTAATAATCTTGAGTTACTCAATTTCAGGAATGGGGACAATCTATTTTGCAATAGTGGATCCAATACAAGCTAATGTAACTGTAAAAGCAAGAGGAAATTTTTCAGCGCTTGAAACAAAAGAGATAATTGAAGAGGTTGAGTCAAGATTTTTAAAAGTTCAAGGTATAAAAAATGTATATCTTAGGTCTGGAACAAATTGGTGGGAATCCGGTGCAGATAGGATTGGTGGTGGATTTGTTGAAACACTAGAACCATCTCAAACAAAAATAAGTGGATTCGAAATTATGGACCTTCTTAAGGAATCTACAAGAGATATGCCAGGTATTAATGTTGAGATAGAGGCTGATGAAGGTGGTCCATCATTTGATTCTCCTATTGAGCTTGATATTTATGGAGATACAGAAGAACAAGTTAACGATGCGGTCACTATCATTGAAAATTATATGCGTAATAACATGAGTGGCTTAAATAATATTTTCTCATCAAAAGCATATCCATCTGTTGAATGGAGCGTAGAGGTTGATAAGCAAAAAGCTGCGCAGTTAGGAGTAAGTGTTTCAGATGTTGGTGCTTTGGTACAAATGCTTACATCTGGATTTAAAGTTGGAGAATATCGACCAGATGATGCCAAAGACGAAGTTGAAATAAGAGCAAGATTTCCTGATTCAGATAGAACAATAACAGGCATTAGAGATTTAAATGTGGTTACTCGGCAAGGAACTGTTCCAGTGAGCTCCTTCATTCAAGTTGTACCAAAAGAAAATCGTCAAACCGTTAATCGTAAAAATGGTAAATATTTCCAAGAAATTGGTGCAGGAACAGAAGACGAATCAAAGGTTTCACAAAAAATTAATGAACTTGATAAGTGGTTAAAATCAACTTATTTTGATCCTGCAATTACTTATCAGTTTAGTGGCATGGCCGAAGAAACTGAAGATGTTAATAGATTTATTGTTGTCGCAGGAGTAATGGCAGTATTTATGATGTTGCTTATGTTAATAACTCAATTTAACAGTTTTTATCAATCTTTTATTATTTTATCTGCAGTTACTATTTCATTTGTTGGAGTCCTACTAGGACTTTTAATAACAGGTAAGTCCTTCAGTACTACTATGACTGGTATTTCAATAGTTACTCTTGCTGGAATTGTTGTTAATAACAATATTGTATTGATTGACACTTTTAACAAATTGAGAGAAGAATCACCTCAAATTGAATATTCTATTCATATTATTAATGCATGTAAGCAAAGATTAAGACCAATTATTCTAACCTCTCTTACAACTATTTTTGGGTTGCTCCCATTAGCAATGGGAATAAGCATAGATATAATTTCAAGAGATATTGTCATTGGTAGTAGAGTTGTGGATTGGTGGTCAAACCTTGCAGTTTCTATTGTTTGGGGACTTGGTTTTAGCACCTTTATGACATTGATTTTAACTCCAGCAATTCTCTCACTGCCTTATGCGTTAAGAAATGAATACAATAAATACTTCAAAACGGTTGTTAATGACATACAATAAATAATGGCTAAAGAAGAGAAAAAAATAGATTTTGAATCATCACTAAAGGAACTTGAATCTATAGTGGAGAAATTAGAGGATGAAAATATAAATTTAGAGGATTCGGTCAAATCATTTGAAAAAGGAATTAATCTGGTAAAAGAATGTCAAAAACAACTTCAAAGTGCAGAATTAAAAATTAAAAAACTTCTTGATGATGGTTCTGCATCCAATATTAATAATTCATAACTGTTGTGTTAGAAGCATTTCTATCTCATACAAGAGATCAGGTTTCTAAGAAAGTAAAAAAAATAATTGGTAACTCAAATCTTATTGAGAAGGCTATGTCCTATTCTGTGCTAGGAGAAAGCAAAATGATAAGAGCTGGTTTAATAGTTGCTTCTGGAAAAATAAATAAAAATATTTCTAAATCTAGTTTAATTACATTTGCTTCAGCTGTAGAGTTGATTCATACATATTCTCTTATTCATGACGACTTACCAGCAATGGATGATGATGACTTAAGAAGAGGGAAGAAATCAAGTCATATTAAATTTGGGGAAGCAAATGCAATACTTGCGGGTGATGCACTTCAAACTCTTGCTTATGAAATAATTTGTAACGATAGTAGCATTAAAGATAAAGATAAGATTGAAGCCATCAAAATGATCAGTAAGGCTTGTGGAAAAAACGGTATGGTATACGGACAACATCTTGATATAAATGCAGAAACAAAAAAAATTGACAAACATTCTATTGAAAATATACACCAATTAAAAACAGGTAAACTCATACAGTGCTCTGTTATGCTTGGTCAAATTTCAAATGAAAATAATAATGAAATTAATTCTTTCAAATCTTTCGGTAAAAAAATCGGCTTAGCTTTTCAAATAACTGATGATATTTTAGAAGCAATCTCAAGTGAAGAAATTCTTGGAAAGGATATTCAATCAGATCTCAAAAATTGTAAATCTACATACGTAAGTGTTCTTGGCATTGATGAATCTAAAAAAGAGTCAAAAAAACTTATGGAATCTGCAATTAGTGATTTACAAAATATTGAATCAAAAGATAAAGATTTGCTGATAGAATTAGCAAAATATATTTCGTTAAGAGAAAATTAATTGAAGATCTTCAAAGAAATACCTGTTGAAAAACCTTTAACACCTCTACTAGATCAGGTTAATTATCCTAATGATTTAAGATCTTTCTCTATTAATGAACTTAAAACTCTTGCAGATGAACTGAGAGAATTTTTGTTGTATTCCGTTGGCCAAAGTGGTGGGCATCTAGGCGGTGGACTTGGAGTTATTGAGCTAACGATAATATTGCATTATATCTATAATACGCCTTACGATAATCTTATTTGGGATGTTGGACATCAAGCATATCCTCATAAAATTCTTTCTGGCAGAAAAGATAAAATTCAAACTATCAGGAAAAAAGATGGGCTTGCGCCCTTCCCCTCTAGATCTGAAAGTGAATATGATGTATTTGGTGTTGGTCACTCAAGCACATCGTTAAGTGCCCTTGTTGGAATGGCGATTGGATCTAAAGAATCTAATCCAGATAAAAAACATGTTGCTGTTATTGGTGATGGAGCAATGACAGCTGGAATGGCTTTTGAAGCGTTGGGTCATATCGGTCATCTAAAACCTAATGTCTTAATTGTTTTGAATGACAATGATATGTCAATATCTGAAAACGTAGGTGGCTTATCTAATTACTTTTCAAGAATATGGGCTTCAAAAACCTATAAAGGAATAAAAAAAAGCGGTGCTAGCTTTCTAAAACCTTTGCCTCAAGCTTATCATCTTGCTAGAAAAGTAGAAACTCAAATGAAAGCAATGGTTGCACCTGGAACTATTTTTGAAGAGTTAGGATTAAATTATATAGGTCCAATTGATGGTCATAATTTAAAGCAATTGAATGATGTTATTTCAAACTTAAAAGATTTTGAAGGTCCTCAATTTTTACATGTAATTACAAAAAAAGGGGCAGGACTTGATTCTGCTGAAGCTGACCGAATAGGTTTTCATGCAATAGGTAAAATAAATTCAATAAAAGATAAAAAAATTAAACAAAAAAAATATCAGGATATTTTTGGTGAATGGATTATTGATATGGCTGGAAGTGATGAAAGTCTTATCGGCATAACTCCTGCTATGAGAGAAGGTTCAGGTCTTGTTGAATTTAGTAAAAAATTTCCAGATAGATACTTTGATGTTGCAATAGCAGAACAACATTCTATTACATTTGCAGCAGGATTATCTGTAGAAAAGAAAAAACCAGTTGTTGCTATCTACTCAACGTTTTTACAAAGAGGATATGATCAGTTAATACATGATGTAGCGGTTCAAAATCTTGATGTTACTTTCGCCTTAGACAGATCTGGTCTTGTTGGTGAGGACGGTCCAACCCATTCTGGAAACTATGATATTGCTTATTTAAGATGCATTCCAAATATGTTGATCTGTACACCATCAGATGAAAATGAAACTAGGAAATTGCTAACAACTGCATACTTACATAAAGGGCCAGCTTCTGTAAGGTATCCAAGAGGTGCTGGACCAAATAGTAAGATTGTAAAAGACCTCAAGCCATACAAAATAGGAGAAGCGAATGTTATTAGAGATAAAAACTCAAAGGTTGTTATCTTGAACTTTGGAACTCTTTTAAAAGAGGCAACTGAAATATCGAAAGATTTAAAAGCTACTTTAGTTGATATGCGTTTTGTAAAACCTTTAGATGAAAAAATTTTAAAAAAACTTTTTAATAAAGCTGAAGTATTTATTTCAATTGAAGATGGTTCGGTCATGGGTGGAGCTGGAAGCGCAGTTCAAGAGTTTGCATCAAAAGAAAATCTAAATATTAAATCTATTCTTTTTGGCATACCTGATAAGTTTATTGAACACGCGTCAAGGGAAGAAATGTTAATTGAGGCTGGGCTTGATATAGAAAGTATTAAATCTAAATTAAGTAAAGTGTTATCGATGTAGTAAAAATTACTGCATAAATTCCTGCTACTAAATCATCCAAAACAATACCAAAACCATTCTTCAAATTTTTATCAATATATGAAATTGGATATGGCTTAAAAATGTCGAATACCCTAAAAAAAATCAGTGCTAAAAAAGCATATAAACTTCTTTCATATTGAGTTGATGCAATAAAAAGCACTGGAATCATTGCAAACCATATACCAACAAGCTCATCAATAACAATAGATTTATGATCTTTTTCAATTAGATCTTTTGATGCAGCTCCACAGATCGCAATAGCTAAAACTAAAGCAACAGCTGAAAGAATAATGATATACATACCAATATAATGAGATAAGATAATAAAAATAATCCACCCAAAAATACTACCAGCTGTTCCAGGAGCTAAAGGTGATAACCCTATACCACCAAGAGTTGCCAAAAAATGATTTGGATTTTTTAAATTTGGAAACTTTTGCATCTTAAATCATTGTAACAATTTTTCTTGCAATTGAAGGTGAGGTTGTCCATTTGCCTCCAAAGATAGTTAAAAGAGATTTATTTTCTTGAATATAAAAATCTCTTGAAGACTTATGATAATTATCATTGGATTTAATTAGTGGTCTTACTCCAGAATATGAGCTAATTATTTCAGAGACCGAAATAGGCTTTTTTAAAATCTGATTGAAGCTATCAATTAGATAGTCTATTTCAATTCTACTTATCTTTGCATGATCGGGATGTTTTACTTTTTCTTCAGTTGTACCTAACAACGTTGCTCCGTTGTATGGCAAGGCAAAAATATATCGAGACTTACATATACTTGAAAACATTAAGCCTGAGGTAATTTTTCTATCAATTATCAAATGGCTCCCTTTAATAAAATCTATATCTCTTTGACTTTCTATATTATTTTGTTCGAGTAGTATTTTTGACCATGGACCTACCGCTAATATTATTTTGTCAAATTTACATCCATCAATAATTCCATTTCTTTCAAAATCAGTAACTTCGGTATTTTCCAACAAATCTATATTTAAATCTCTAGCTAACTGAATTAATTCACTACCTAGAGAGATGTCATCCATACTTCCATCAAAAAAAGAAAGTATGGTGTTATATTCATTTTTTAATATAGATACATCATCTTTAAGCAGCTTTAGAATATTACTGCTACCTATATTTTTTGATCCAGCAAGTATTTCATATAACTTAATTCCAAGAAATGACTTCAAGAAGGCTATTGAATAGATACTTTTAAAAGGAATAGATATTTTTAGTTTTGATGTATGTTTAGGAAAATTTTCTAGCCACCAAAATCTATCATTAAGCCCATTTTTTACTTCATTAAAATGGAGATTTTCAAGATACCTTAATCCACCATGAAGAAGTTTGGTTGTCTTAGAACTTGTTTGAGCTAACAATTTATTTTTTTCATATATTGTTACCTTAAAACCTTCTTTCGCAAGAAATATACCAACAATTAAGCCAGTGATACCTCCTCCAATAATGCCAATCTTCCTAGGCAAATGAATCCCATCCATTTTTTTTAAAATCGAATACTAAATTTTCTTTTATCAGTATGATTTCTTTTTTTGATGTAATTTTTCCAATAAGGTGATCTTGTATTATGAATTTATTATCTATGTTCTTAGGAGAACAAGTGTAGCAAAGCTTATAGTCATCTCCATAAGATAAGTCATTAATATCATTTGTTATTGGTACTTTTTCAAAGATAATTTCTGCTCCAACACCAGATTTTTTACATATGCTTCCTAAGTCTTTTATTAGCCCATCTGATATATCAATGCAGCTTGAGGCATATTTTGAAATATATTTACTTTTTTTAAATTGAATTACAGGTTTAAAAAATTTTTTAATATATTCTGATTTCTCTTTTTTATTCCAATCAGATAACCCTTGTCGTCCCTCGCCTAATGGCCCAGTAATAAAAATTAGATCTCCAATTTCTGCAGTTGACCTCAAAATATTTTTTTCATAAGCATAGCCAAAAACGTTAACACATACACTCACTTCACCATTTGTAACATCACCACCTACTAACTGTATCTCATACTCATTTAATATTTTTTCTACTCCAGAAGTAAATTTCTTATACCAGTCCAAGTCAGAGCTATTTGATGTTAGTCCAATTGATATAAATGATGGGTAAGCTCCCATTGCTGCTAGATCACTCAAAGCAACCGCAATAGATCTATATGCTATGTCCTCTGGGCTGCTATCTTTGGGAAAATGAGTGTTAATTTTTGAAATATCGACTGAATGAACTAAATCTTTATCTTGAGCTTTAATTACTGCTGCATCATCACCTGAGCCAACTATCAATAGTTTATCTGTCTTTTTATCAACTAGGTGTTGGAAGCAATCTAAAATTGATAATTCTGATATCAAGAAGGGTATCTTTCAAATAATCCACTAGCGCCCATGCCACCACCAATACACATGGTTACAACACCAAACTGTTTATCTAGATTTTGAAGTTGCCTGGCTAAATGTCCAACTTGCCTAGATCCAGTCATACCAAAAGGGTGACCAATTGATATTGAACCGCCATCAAGATTTAATTTATCCATAGGAATTCCAAGTTTATCCCTGCAATAAACTACTTGAACTGCAAAGGCTTCATTTAGCTCCCAAATATCAATATCTTCAATTCCCATATTATAATTTTTAAGAAGTTTTGGAACAGAATATACAGGTCCAATTCCCATTTCATCTGGCTCACAACCCATTGTTGTAAAACCTCTAAAATAAGCCAAAGGTTTCAAACCAAGCTCCAAAGCTTTATCTTCTGACATGACTAAAGTAACAGACGCACCATCTGACAATTGTGAAGAATTTCCAGCAGTTACAGAACCATTTTCAGGATCAAATACTGGTTTAAGTGATGAAAGTCCCTCAAGAGTTGTCTCAGGTCTATTGCATTCATCTTTATCAACTGTGTAATCGATTTCTTTTGATTCACCTGTTTCTTTATTTGTTAATAACATCTTTGTATTCATTGGTATTATTTCATCATCATAGCCACCAGATTGTTGAGCGGCAGCTGTTCTCATTTGACTTTCATATGCATATTCGTCTTGAGTTTCTCTAGATATTTCATATCTTTTTGCAACTACCTCTGCCGTCATTCCCATAGGAAAATATATACCCGGAGATTCCTCAGCCAATCTCTCGTTTACAAAATTATCCATATTCATATTCATCATTGAAATTGTTTCAGCTCCACCAGCAATAACCGTGTCATAGGAACCAGCCATTATTTGCCCAGCTGCCATTGAAATTGATTGAAGGCCTGATGAACAATATCTATTAATAGTTGTCCCACCTGTTGAAATTGGAAGCTTGGATAAGACTGCAGCATTTCTTCCAACGTTATGACCTTGAGCCCCCTCAGGATTTCCACAACCCATAATAATATCCTCAACTTCTTCAGGTGGTAAATTTGGGTTTCTATCAAGCATCGCATCAATAATATGTGCAAGCATTTCATCTGGTCTAGTCATATTAAAACCACCTCTATGTGATTTAGCTAGTCCAGTTCTTACGCTATCAACAATTACTACATTTTTCATAATTTCTCCAATAAAAGCCTAACTATTCTAGTCTATCTTCATCCTTACTTAAAGTTTTATACCACTCAGGTACCAAGTCAATTTCTAACTCTTTTGCCTTTTTCAAAACATAAGGTATTGATATAGGACTGAACGGCAAAACAACCAAGATACCTAATCCTAAGCTCTTAAATATTTCTTTTAATTGTGCATTAGCCTCGTGCATATCTTTTTCACTTGCATTTCCCTCTGCATAACTTATATATGTATCAAGCATTTTTTTATTCTCTTCTGTTTCGTCTAGGAAAAGGTCTTTGAGTTTTAATAAATTTTGTTTTAATTTATGTGTATTCATAGCGTTGAAAATATTATGCTACATTTATTACTATGAATAAATCTGAAAGAGCTATTGAAATTAAAAAAATCCTGGACAAAACTTATCCAGAAATACCAGTTCCCCTAGATCATGAAGATAATTTTACATTACTTATTGCTGTTCTTTTATCAGCACAATGTACTGACGAAAGAGTGAATCAAATAACTCCAAGTCTTTTTTCAGTTGCTTCAGATCCTTTATCAATGTCAAAGATTTCAGTAAATAAAATCTACAAAATTATCAAGCCTTGTGGATTAGGTCCCCAAAAGTCTAAAGCTATTTCTAAACTTTCAAAGATTTTAGTTAAAAAATTTAACTGTGAGGTTCCAAATAATTTTTCTGATCTTGAGAACTTACCAGGCGTTGGACATAAGACTGCTTCTGTTGTTATGAGTCAGGGTTTTGGAATTCCAGCCTTTGCTGTAGATACTCATATTCATAGGCTTGCACAAAGATGGGGACTAACAAATGGTAAAAATGTTAAAAAAACAGAAGAAGATCTAAGAAAAATATTTCCAAAAGAATCTTGGAATAAACTACATTTACAAATTATATTTTGGGGCCGACAATACTGTACGGCAAGATCATGCTATGGACTAGAATGTAAAATTTGTAAAAGTTGTTATCCAAAAAGAAGAAAACCTTTTGTGCACAAAAAGCCATAGATAATATAAAATTATATCTATTATATTAATATTATTAAAAAAATTATGAAACAATCAAGTAACTATAATATCTTTACTACAAAAATTGAAACGTCGTCAAAAAGCGATAATATTTTTGCCAATAAAGAGTCTATAAAAGATTATGACTCCGAATTATGGACATCTTTTGAATATGAAGCAGACAGACAAGAGGATCATATTGAATTAATAGCATCTGAAAATTATGCATCAAAAAGAATTCTTGAGGCACAAGGATCTTTATTGACAAATAAATATGCTGAAGGATATCCATCAAAAAGATACTATGGTGGTTGTGAAAATGTTGATATTGCTGAAAATCTAGCTATCAAAAGAGCAAAACAACTTTATAAAGCAGATTATGCAAATGTTCAGCC
The DNA here is from genome assembly GCA_902586925.1 of uncultured SAR86 cluster bacterium. Taxonomy (GTDB): domain Bacteria; phylum Pseudomonadota; class Gammaproteobacteria; order Magnimaribacterales; family D2472; genus SAR86A. The sequence continues at coordinate 205,349 of CACIJE010000001.1, forward strand.
CCATTCAGGCTCATCTGCAAATGCTGCAGCTTATTTGGCATTATTAGAGCCAAATGACACTATACTTGGAATGAGTCTTGATCATGGAGGACACTTAACGCATGGTTCAAAAGTTAATTTTTCTGGTAAAAATTATAAAAGCGTTCAATATGGACTTCATCCTGAAACACATGATATTAATTACGACCAAGTTAGAGCATTAGCAAAAGAGCATAAGCCTAAGTTAATAATTGCTGGTTTTTCTGCATTTACTGGAATAATAGACTGGAAAAAATTTCGTGAAATATCTGACGAAGTTGGTGCATATTTCCTAGTTGACATGGCTCATGTATCTGGACTTGTCGCAGCAGGTTTGTATCCATCTCCAGTTCCATATGCAGATGTTGTTACATCAACAACTCATAAAACTTTACGTGGGCCAAGATCAGGCATAATTCTTGCAAAAGCAAATGAAGAAATCGAAAAAAAACTTAATTCTGCTGTTTTTCCAGGTTCACAAGGTGGTCCTTTGATGCATGTTGTTGCAGCAAAAGCAATATGTTTTAAAGAAGCTCTTGATCCAGAGTTTAAAATTTACATACAACAAGTAATGGATAACGCAAAGACCATGGCTAAAACATTGATGTCAAACGGCATTGATATTGTAAGCAACGGAACAGAAAATCATATCATTTTAGTTGATCTTAGATCTAAAGGCATTACTGGTAAGGATCTTGAGAGAGTGCTTGGCTCTGTAAACATTACTGTTAATAAAAATTCTGTGCCAAATGATCCAGCATCTCCATTTGTTACATCTGGTATAAGAATTGGAACACCTGCTGCTACCACACGGGGTTTTAAAGAGAAAGAAATTATTCAAGTAAGCAATTGGATATCAAACATTATTAATGACTTTGAGAATGAGGATTTGCAACAAAGCATTAAAGAGGAAGTGCAAAATCTGACAAGTGATTTTCCAGTATATAATGTATAAATGTATTGTCCTTTTTGCCAAGCCGAAGATACTAAGGTAATTGATTCAAGATTAGTTGCTGACGGTTCACAAATCAGAAGAAGAAGAGAATGTGAGGTTTGTCATTCTAGATTTACAACTTTTGAAACTATAGATCTAGCTCTTCCAAGAGTTATAAAGAGCAACGGAGAGAGGCAGCCCTTTAATGGCTCTAAGTTGAAAGCAGGCATGCTAAGAGCACTAGAAAAAAGACCTTTATCTACTGAAGAGATAGATACTATATTTGGTAAAATTTTAAAAGAAATTAGAACAAAAGGTGTTCGTGAAATCAATTCTATTGAAATTGGTAAAATTATGATGAATGCATTAAAAGAGGTTGATACTGTAGCCTATGTTCGATTTGCATCCGTTTATAGAGATTTCCAAGATATTGAAGATTTTTCTCAAGAAATTAGTTCATTAAGCAAAGAAAGGCCCTCAAAGAAAAACACTAAAAAATGATTTACGGGGACTTAATGCTTCGTGCAATCAAAAAAGCTGATTTATTTAAATATAGTGCCAAACCAAACCCTGTTGTAGGTGCAATAGTTTTAAAAGATAACGAAATAATCTCAGAAGGTTATCATGAAATATATGGAAAAAATCATGCTGAAATTAATGCAATTGAGGAGGCTAAAAAATATTTAGGTAAAAGGTTTGAGGACTTTTCAGAATTAACTTTATTGTGTACATTAGAGCCATGTAGTCATGTTGGCAAGACCGGTTCTTGTGCAAATTTCATAGTTAAAACAGGTTTTAAAAAAGTTGTAATTGGAGCTGTTGATCCTAATCCATATGTTTCAGGCCGTGGTATAAAAATTTTAGAGAAAAATCAAATTCATGTTGAAGTTGGACTACATGCAGATCTTGTAGAAAAACAAAATAAATTTTTTTTCTACAAACATAAAAAAAATAAGCCATATGTTACAGTGAAAATTGCGTCTTCACTTGATGGTAAGTCTCATTACAAAAACAAAAAAAATTTTATTACTACTGAATCATCTCGAAAAGATGTTCAGCTAATTAGAGCAAATTATGATGCTATTTTAACTGGAGGGAATACACTTAGAATTGATGATCCAAAAATGGACGCTCGAGTTGACTTTTTTGTTAATCAGGCTAAAAAGATTTTATTAACAAATAAGCCTTATGATAATAATTCAATTTTTTTTAAAGATGCTTCGGTTGATGTTATTAATATCACTAATTTACAAGAAATTATTTATTCCTACAAAGATAGTGAAATATGTTCGATATTAGTTGAGGCAGGTCCAAAGCTAGTAAATGCTTTTCTTCAAGAACAAATAGTTGACGAATTAATTGTCTATACTTCAAAAGATGAACTCGGAGAAAATGCTGTAAGTTGGTTTGACGAAGATAATGCTATTGAAAATTATGGTTTTAAATTAGAATCCTCATATAAAATTGATACAGATACAAAAGAGATATTCAAAAGAGATGATTAAAAATAATATTTTAGAAATAATTCAAGACATTAAAGATGGAAAGATGGCAATTATTGTCGATGACGAATCAAGAGAAAATGAAGGTGATCTTGTCTGCGCAGCCGAATTAGTAACTCCTGAAATTGTAAATTTTATGGCTTCTAAAGGTAAAGGTTTAATTTGTCTACCAATGAGTAGTGAACTCTGCCAAAAGTATAATCTTCAAATGATGACTAGTAATAACAGAGCAGCAAATAAGACAGCTTTTACCGTATCAATAGAAGCTGCAGAAGGAATAACTACTGGAATATCTGCTGCTGATAGATCTCATACAATAAAAACTGCAGTAAATGAGAATTCAAAACCAACAGATATTGTGCAACCAGGTCATGTCTTTCCCTTAAAAGCAATGAAAGGTGGTGTACTTAGTAGAGCCGGCCATACTGAAGCTGCATGCGATTTAGCTAAATTAGCTGGATTTCAGTCTGCTGGAGTTATATGTGAAATTATGAACGAAGATGGAACAATGGCGCGCAGAGATGACCTGCTAAATTTTAGTCAAGAAAATGACATAAAAATTGGTACTATTGCAGATTTAATTGACTACAGACTTTCAATGGATGCAACCGTTGAGTCTGTTCTAGATAAAAATGTTGAAAATGAGTTTGGTGAATTTAAGTTAAATGTATGGAGGGATAAAATACGTGACGAGTATCATTTTTCTTTATTAAAAGGTGATCTTAAATCGGTTGAGTCTCCTCTTGTAAGAGTTCAAACTCAAAGCATTCTTCAAGATACATTGGGGATAAATGATCTTGGTAAAAATTGGTCTATTAGGGATTCATTAAAAAGAATTGCTAATGAGGGCACTGGATTATTTGTGCTTATTAACCATAAAGATGCTAAAAGTTATTGGTTAAACAAACTTGAAGAAAAGGAAATAGAGCCAAAAAGCAATAGAAGAGTTATCGGTGTTGGTTCACAAATTTTAAGAGCTTTGGATTTAAAAAAAATTACTGTTCTTGGGACACCTACTAAATATAATGCTGTTTCAGGTTTTAATATTGAAATAACAGGGTTTGAAAATGAGTAAAGTCTTAATAGTTCATACTGGGTGGTATCCAGAGAGTATTGAAATAATGAATCATATTTCCATTGAAATTTTAGAAAAAAAATATAGTTTTGAAAAAGTTGCAGCACCTGGAGCAATTGAACTTGCTGCCCTAGCTAAAAGTAAAATACTAAAAAATGAATACGTAGGAATAATTTTTAATGGAATAGTGATAAGAGGTGCAACTTCGCATTATGATTTAATTTCGAACGAAGCTTTTAGGTCAATTGGCACTCTTGCTGAAAATTTTTGTGACATTGCGGTTATAAACAACGTAATTTGTGTTGAAAATAAAAATCAACTTAAAGAGAGGCTTGAGAAAAATACTAAGAATAATACTAATGCGTTAATGCTTCTCATAAATGAAAAATCTAGCTAGTTTTAAAGTATCAGTTAGAACTAGAGAGTACTTGATTCAGGCAATTTTCCAAATGCTGTTCGATAATCAAAAAGCTTCAAAAATAATAAAACAGTTTAAAGAGGTACATAAAACAAAAAAAGTAGACTTTAAAATGTTTACTTCATCTATGAAGTCAATCGAAAAAAATATTAAAAAAATTGAAGATGCTATAACTTCTATAAGTATTCAAACTTCCAACATAGAGCTTATCGATAAATCAATCCTTTACTTTGCCATAAATGAAATGCTTTATGGTGAACTTGATAAACCTGTAATTATTGACGAATCACTTAGACTGTCAAAGAAGTTCTCTAATCCAGAATCTTATAAATTTATTAATGTCGCTTTAGATAAGTTTCTTAAAAATAACTAAATCTCTCTTGTAATTGTTTGATCTCTGGAAGGTCCTGTTGAGATAATGGAAGCAGAACAATCAATATAACTTTCTATATATTCTATATATGTCTTAGCTTTATAAGGCAAATCTGCATATTTAGTTACTCCTTCTGTTGGAGATAGCCACCCATCAAATTCTTTATAAACTGGTTTATCATCATCATATTTTATACAAACTTTTATAATTTCTGATTCATCAAGAACATCTAATTTAGTTATACATAAATCTGTTACAGAATTTGTAAAGACTGCTTTTTTAAGGGCGACTAAATCTAACCAGCCACATCTTCGAGGTCTTCCAGTTGTAGCACCAAATTCATTACCTCTCTTTGCAAGTAACTCTCCAGCATCGTCAAACAGTTCTGTAATAAATGGTCCCTCTCCTACCCTTGTAGTATAAGCTTTAGAGATTCCAATAATTTTGTCTATATATTTTGGGCCTATACCAAGACCTGTTGAAACTCCTCCTGCTGTAGTGCTTGAGGATGTAACATAAGGGTATGTTCCGTGATCAATATCTAACAATGTCCCTTGGGCACCCTCAAATAAAATAGATTTGTTCTCTTTAACACAGTTATAAATTAAGTCTTGAGAATCAACACAAAACTCTTCATACAAATGAATGTAATTCATGATTTCGTTAAAAACATCTTTTGCATTGTGAGTATTATCTTTATATAAATCTTTTAACAGTCGATTATGATAATTGATAAGAAGTTCTACTTTTTCCTCTAAGAGATCTATATTACCCATATCGCCAAGTCTTATCGCCCTTCTACCAATCTTATCCTCATATGCTGGACCAATACCTCTCCCAGTGGTTCCAATCGATTCTTTTTTATCTCTTATTTGATCTATTGATATATGAGTAGGTAGTATTAGAGAACATGCTGAACTGACAAAGAATCTATTCTTGAAATTAACACCTCTAGATTTTAATTCATTAATTTCTCTATCAAGGGCGTCAAGAGCTACTACAACTCCATTTCCGATTAAGCATTTTGCATTATTATGTAATATTCCTGATGGTATTAAGTGAAGCACTGTCTTTTTACCATTCACCATGATGGTATGTCCTGCATTATGTCCACCTTGAAATCGGCAAACTAAATCTATTTTTTCACTAAGATTATCGACTATTTTGCCCTTTCCCTCATCTCCCCATTGGAGACCAAGGATAAGAGTATTCGTAGACACTGAATTGCCTACTCTTTATTTATTTTATCGTTAAGGTATTTAAAAAATTCTGAATCAGAATCGATTAACATTACATCAGACTTACTTTCAAAGGTTTCAACATAAGCCTTCATACTTCTTGTAAACTCATAAAATTCTGGATCTTGTGAGAATGATTCTGCATATATATTAGCTGAAAGAGCATCACCCTCACCTCTCAACTGCTCTGACAATTTATATGCTTCAGCTAAAATAACAACTTTATCTTTATCAGCAATAGCTCTTATTTCTCTTGCGATCTCTTTACCTTCTGAACGAAGTTCTTCTGCGAGTCTTTGACGCTCAGTTCTCATTCTTTCATAAACTGAATTACTCAAGTTTGATGGCAAATCTATTCTTTTAACCCTAAAGTCAATTATTTCAACACCTAAATCTTTTACAGATTCATTTAAAGATCTGAGCATAATGCTCATCAATTCATCTCTTTCACCAGAAACTACTTCTTTAACTGTTCTCTTACCAAAATTATTTTTTAATACAAATTCTGATCTTTGACCAAGCAAACTATTTAAACTATTGAAACTTCCATTATTCGCTTTGTAAAACGTTAAAACATCTGTAACTCTGTACTTAATAAAAGAGTCAACTAGCAGATATTTACTCTCAACGGTTAAAATTCTGTCAGGTTCTTCATCTAGAGTCTGTATTCTTGCGTCGTATTTCTTTACATCTTGTATTACTGGTATTTTAAAGTGGAGTCCTACAGGAATATCGGGTCTAACAGCCTCACCAAATTGAAATACTATAGCTCTTTCTTTTTCGCTTACTATAAAGAAACTATTAATTAATAGGCCGAAAGTTAGAGCTCCAAAAATTAAATAAAAAGTATTCCTATTCATCATCATCACCTTTTTTCTTATTTTCTTCCATGATTTTATCAAGTGGTAAATAAAGAAGGTTATTTCCTCCCTCTACATCAACCATAATTTTTGTCGAATTTGACAAGACTGACTGAAGAGCATCAAGATAAAGTCTGTCTCTTGTAACTTCTGGTGCTTTTGCATATTCTTCAAGAAGCTTGTTAAATCTGTCAACCTCACCCTCAGCTTTTGCAACTACTTCTTCTTTATATGCTTCTGCACCTCTAATTCTTGCTTGTGCTTGTCCTCTTGCCTCTGGAACAATTGTTAATGCATATCTTTCAGCCTCATTTTGTAATCTTTCTTTATCCTCTCTTGCTGCAACTACATCATCAAAAGCATTCTTGACAGCTGCTGGAGGATCTGTTTTTTCAATATTTACTTGTTGAACTAATAAACCTGTTTGATATATATCTAAGTAAGACTGAAGCCTTGCTTGAACTTCCTGTGCAATATTTTCTCTTCCAACTGTTAGTGTCTGATCTAATGTATTATCTCCAACAACATGACGTAATGCACTCTCTATTGCGTTTCTTAAGCTGCCTTCAGGATCTTTTACATTTAAAACAAAATCTTTTAAATTTGCAATTCTGTATTGAGCTGAAACTGTAACATCAACAATATTTTCATCTTTTGTTAGCATGCTATTTGTTTGCGTGTATCTTCTTGTCAAAGAGACATTTTCTATATATCTTTCATCAATTCCAGCTAATCTGAAATTCAGTCCTTCCTCTTGTTCCTCAAAGAATTTACCAAATCTTAGGATAACTGCTCTCTCAGATGCATCTAATTGATATATACACTGTGATGCATAGATGATTGAAAACCCAAACAAGGCATATAAAAATATTCTAGAAGATGGGAATTTGAATCCACTAGAATTCCCCCCATTACCAGAACCATTACTAGAAGACTTTTTTCCTCCTAAAATAGAAGAAAACTTTTTTATCAACTCATCAAAATCTGGTGCATCATTTTTGTTGCCCCATGGATCTTTGTTTTGATTTTCCCAATTCACTTTATGTTAACCTCAAGTTTGATACCAATATTGTAATATGTTGGGACTTATTATTACATTTAAAGTGCACTTATTAATTTTTTAATACTATTATGTAGTAATTCATATTTATCAGAACTTATCTTTGTAAATTTATCCCAGCTTCTTATCCAGGTAATTTGTCTTTTTGCAATTTGCCTTGTTGCAAAAAGAGCCTTTTCATAAAAAGTTTCATAGCTATATATATTTTCTAAATAATCAAATGCCTGTCTGTAATTCACTGATTTTCTTATTGGATGATCTATGTCTATATTATATTTATTTAAAAGATTTTTGGCCTCGTTTATAAATCCACATTCAATTATTCTATCAAGTCTATTTTTAATTCTTTCATGAAGAATGTTTCTTTCATGAAAGGTACAAAATTGAACAACATTATAATTTTCTGTTAAATTTTTTTTTGAATCATTTGAATTAATTCTACTCATTTTAAGACCAGAATTCTCATATACCTCAAGTGCTCTTACTATTCTGACTTCATCATTTTTGTTTATCTTATTTGCATAATCTGGATCTATTTTTTTTAATCTATTAAACAAAAAATATTCACCATTATTAGACTTTAGTTTTTTTAATTGTTTCCTTAAATTTTGATCTCTGTTTGGAAGATTATGCATTCCCAAATAAAGAGATCTAAAGTACATCATTGAGCCGCCAACAAATATCGGTATTTTGTTTTTATTATGAATATCTTGAATTATGTTTTTAGAGAATCTGCAAAAATCTCCAACTGTAAAAATTTCATTTGGACTTAAGACATCTATAAGGTGATGAGGATACTTTTTTAGTACTTCTTTGCTTGGCTTTGCTGAACCTATGTCACATCCCTTATAAACCATTACAGAGTCTACACTAATTAATTCAACTGGAAATTTCTCCTTTAATTCAATGGCTATATCTGTTTTTCCAGATGCCGTAGGTCCAAAAATAAAAACTATTGATTTTTTTTTAATGTCTATTTCAGAGCATCCTCATTCATTTCACCAGTTCTGATTCTTACAATTTCATCAATTTGCGATATAAAAATTTTTCCATCTCCAATTTTACCAGTTGAAGATGATTTTATAATTGCATTTTTGACCTTATCAACCATGTCGTCATCAATGGCTATCTCAATTTTTATTTTTGGTAGAAAATCAATTGTATATTCTGCACCTCTATATAATTCTGTATGGCCCTTTTGCCTCCCAAAACCTCTTACCTCTGTCAAAGTCATTCCAGAAATCCCAATCTTATTAAGAGATGTCCTAATTTCTTCAACTTTAAAAGGTTTAACTATTGCTGTCACTAATTTCATGATTAATCAAATCGCTGATACATTTATATTGTGTTTCTGAAGAGCCCCTATTTTTTTCAATAACTTCGACTGCATTATCTATCATATTAATTCTTAATTCATTATTATTCATTAATTCTTTATATGCTTTTGATAATTCAAAGTAAGATTTTATTTGAACACAGGCATCCGCGTCTTTAAATAAGTTTAAAACATCTTCAAAGTTCATCATAAATGGCCCAACAATAATTGCACATCTATTTTGAGCTGGCTCAATAATATTATGGCCACCATATTTACTAAATAAACTTCCGCCAATAAAAGCCACATCAGCTAAATCATATAATGAATTTAATTTGCCTATTGAATTCAAAATGATTCCATCAGAATTTTCAAAATCAAAATCAAGATTTGATTCAATGCTTGCTTTTATCTTTTTCTTAACAAATATATTTAATATTGAAGAGCATCTCTCAGGATGTCGTGGCACAATTATTAACTTCATACTTGGGAAGTCTTTCAACAGTTTGACATAAGACTCTATAACAATTTCATCTTCTTGCTCATGAGTACTTGTTGCAAGAAAAATTTTATTTTCGGCAAAAATATTTTGGCTGTTAATATGATTTATTGGTGAAGTATCAAATTTTACTGATCCGACTTGAATAAGCCTTTCTTTTGGAAAACCAATTTGAATAAATCTCTTAACATGGCTTTCACTTTGTGCGAGAACCAAAGAAACTTTACTAAGTATATATTTTGAGAATTTACTAAACGATAAATATTTTTTGAGTGACGACTCAGATAATCTTGCATTTGATAAAATTATAGGGATATTTTTCTTAGAACATAAAAAAATCATTGATGGCCATATTTCAGTTTCAAATAAAACTAAGCAAATTGGATTAAATTTTTTGATGAATAGCCACACAAATATATATAAATCCCATGGTGCATAAACTATGGTTATTTTCGAGTCATATAATTTTTGTGCATGCCTTAAACCTGTTGGAGTAGATACTGTAAGGATTATTTCTTTCAAGCCAATGAATTTTCTTAAAATTTTTTCAGACCCAATAACCTCACCTAAGCTTACAGCATGGAACCAAATTAAATTATCTTTGCTTGAATCTTTATAAATACCAAATCTATTTATGAAATTTGAAAGATAGTCTCTATCTTTAAAGCCCTTAATCACAATTCTTGTTACCATAATGGGTAAAAAAATTAATAAAACTAAGTTATATATTAATATCATCATAAAATATTTAATAATCTTATAATGTAATGATACATCTTAATATGAAATGAAAAATGCTTTATTAATATTTCTAATTTCTTTTTGGAAAATATTAGTTTTTTTCCCAATAGGATTTCAAAAATTAATTTCAACTGCTTTAGGGTACTTAATAATTTGCTTACCACTTAAAAGAAATAGAATTAGTAGAGCAAATATCTATTTATGTTTCAAAAATTTAAATCAGCAAGATAAAGATAAAATTTATAGAAAAAATATTTTTGCATTTGCAAGAGTAATATTTTATACAGGTATTGCATGGTTTTGGTCAGATAAAAAAATAAAAAAAAATATTTGTTTTGAAATTAATGGTTTAAAAAACTTATTAATTAACCAAAGATCTGAAAATGGAACTCTTCTATTTTTTAAGCACTCCTTGCATCTTGAACTAGACGCAAGGATTTTAGCAATGCATGCAGAAATTTATGGAATTCAAAGAGAGCATAATTCCAAAATGTTTGAAAGTATTCAAAGGTCAGGCAGACTTAAGAGTATGAAAGGAATTACCGATAGGAATAATACTCTTGCTTTTATGAGATGGTTAAAACAAGGTAAAACTGTTTTATATGCTCCAGATCAAGATTATGGTCTCAAGAAGTCTGTTGAGGTAAATTTTTTTGGAATACCTGCAGCAACAATTTCAGCACCTTTGAAAATTATTGAAAAAACAGGATGCAAAACTTATTTTATTAATTCTTATTTCAATAAAGATAGACTCATATTAGATATTAAAGAAATAAATATTGATCAATCATCTGTAGAAAAATTTTCTGAAAATTTAAACTTAATTATTGAAAATAAAATAAAACTTCATCCACATGAATATCTTTGGCAACATAGAAGATTTAAATCAACACTTGGTAAGACAAAACTCTATAAATGAATTTTGATTCTATTAAAAAAATTAAAGGTTTTATGCCAGAACATGAAGGCATGGCACTTTTTAAATGGGCAAAAAATTTTTCTGAATTCGGACCTGTTTTAGAAATAGGAACTTATTGTGGAAAGTCTTCGATATATCTTTCAGCAGGCGCAAAAAAAAATGATCAATACGTTTATACAATCGATCATCACCAAGGATCTGAAGAACATCAATTAAATGAAGAATATTTTGATGAAGAAATATACGATCACTATATGAAAAGGGTTAATTCACTTCCTTTATTAATTAAAAACATAAATAAATTTAATGTAAAAAATATTGTTCCAATAATTGGAGAATCTAAAAAGATCTCATCAAATTGGAAATCAAACATCGGTATGTTATTTATTGATGGAGGGCATTCTCACGAATCAGCTGATAATGATTATAAATATTGGGAATCAAAAATTAGCAAAGGAGGTTGTTTGGTGATTCATGATATATTTGAAAATCCTGATAAAGGCGGTCAAGCACCCTACGAGATATACCAAAAAGCATTAAAAAATAACTACAAAATTCATGAGAGAGTTGACACCATTGTGAGTTTAGTAAAGCAATGATTGATTGTTTAAAAATAAGTCAGAAGCATTAGAGAAATTCATCACAGAATCAGCAGCAATAATTAATGCTGCTGCAGTCCAACTTGGTTTTTCGTTTGGCCAAAATATATTTTCTTCATATTGCCATCCCATAAATGGGATTTTATTTTCATCACAAATGCTTAAAACATCAATAAGGAGTTCTTTAGACTTATCTAAATCACCAGAAATTATAAGAGAAATTATAAACTCAGAAGTTTCTGCGACCGTTACCCATGGCTCTTCAATTACACACTTTATGCCTATTTTATCCACATAAAAATTAGAAAAAATTTTATCGATATAAGATTTAATTTCATTTTCATTTAAACATCCTGACAAAATTGGATAATAAGAATCCATTGAGAACCTTTTTCTATTTTTAACAAGATCAAATTTTCCTGATGGATTTTTTATTGCTTCCGATAGAAGATGATAAGATTCTGTCCAATTTTCGACATTTTTATCTTTTTGTAAAATTTTTGATATTGCTAATCCACAATCAATACTCTTCAATATTGAAGATGAGCCTGTTATTAGAAAATCATTTTCAATTTCTCCTCTCTCATCCACCGACCAAGGTATTGTTCCATTACTCATTTGAAGATTTAAGGAAAAATTTATTGCAAGTTTAATTGAAGGCCATAATTTTTCTAAAAAATCTTTGTCTTGAAAAATTTTATAAAAATGTAAGGCTGCAACAGAGATATACGGCCCGAAATGAGTTGGTTTATTTTTTTCAATTGGGATTTCATTTTTATATTTTGCAAACCAACTACCATCAGGATTTTGATTTTTTATTAACCATAAAAAGGCAAGTTTAGATGCTTCATGCTCTTTAGAAAAATTTAAACCCATTATTGACTCAATATGGTCCCATGGATCGTGACAACCATAATCATCAGAAGGAATTGCTCCAGATTCAAGTTGTATGTTTTTAATATGCTTACCTAAATTTTCAAAAAAAGTAATCTCTAAATCCTCTATAGAGAAAATTTTTTTTGGATAATGCATTATTGGGTTTTTTCAAAATACATTGAAAAACTCTTACCCATAATAGGATTCATTATCTTATCAATACTATCAATGATAAAAGGTTTTTTTAGAATATGTCTTTCAAGAATTTTTTTGTAAATTTTTACAAGTAAATTTTTATCTTGAGAGTTCCAAAACAAACATCTTAGCCACCAATAAGGACTATGAATAGAATGAAATTTTTCTGATGATAAGAATCTGAATCCACAATCTTCTATCTCATTAATGAGTTTCTTTTGATCAAATATCCTTAAATGTCCGCCTGGCTGGTTTTGATAATCCTTAGATAGCTGCCAGCAAATTTTTTCAGGCCAGGAAGCAGGTACGCTAGCAAAAAATTTTCCACTGGGCTTTAAAACTCTATTTATTTCAACAACAGCATCATTGTATTCATGTAAATGTTCTAGAACCTCGGAACAAACAATCAAGTCAAAAGTATTATCTTGAAATGGTATTGAGTATGCTGATCCTTTTATAAATTCAGCTCCAGCCTCAGATATCGATTCAAAATAAGCATATCCCTCCTCGGCCTTTTTAAGTGAGTCGTCATCCATATCAATACCGATACATTTCATCATTGGATATTCCTGCATCATACCAAATATATGTCGTCCCTCACCGCATCCAACATCAAGCATTGAACCTTTAAAATTTAGATTATATTTCTTGAGATTAAATGTTAGCATTATTAAATTCTTCCAATGTTTTTAAGATAATTTTCTCATATTCTTTTGTTATCTTTATCCAATTAAAATTCTGAATTATGTGTTTTCTTCCATTTTGGGCAATTTTCTTATATTTAGGATAATCTAAAAGTATCTCTTTAACACTATTAGATATCATTTCCTTGTTTTTGGGTTCAATTAATTTTGCATAATTTGATGTTAGTTCAGGAATTGATGAAGTATTTGTTGCTATTAAAGGAACTTCACAACTCATTGCCTCTATAACTGGATAACCAAAACCCTCATATAATGAACTAACAATTGCTATTGAGCTAGATGCATAAAGTTGATTAATTTCTAATTTAGACAGGTTAGCTTTAAATATTACATTGTCTTTAAGATTTAATTTTTTGATAAGTTTGCGAGTATGTCCATTATTCTTAATGTTTCCAATTACTATTAAATGTATCTTTGGAAAATCTTTTTTAAGAATCTTTAAAGCCTGTAATGAGTAATCTAGTCCCTTTAATGGCACATCAGCACTTGCAGTGGTAATAAGTCTGTATTTATTTCTTGAATAATTTTTTATTGGTGAAAACTCATTTGTATCTAAACCATTATTGATAACACTTATCTTTTCCTGATCGCACTTAAACTCACTAATGATTCCTTGTTTTGAACTATTTGATGGAGTAATAATCCTATTAATACCTGGTGCCACTTTTTTTTGCATTTTTAAAAACGAATACCACCTGTACCTTGAGATTCTGTATTTAATTTTCTTAGATGATTCTAATTCATGCTTATAATCAATTGTTATTGGATGATGAATAATTTCTATAAAAGGAAATCTTTTTTGAATATCTAACATGCCGTAGCTAATAGATTGATTATCAATAATTAAATCATATTTTTTACTTTTTCTAAGATATTTGTTAACTCTAATACCAAAAGTTTTTGGTTCTGGGAAACCCCCAAATAGGACTGAAAAAAATTCATAATAATCATGGATACTTTTGTTTTTTTTACTAAAAAGTTTTTTTAATCTATCTTTGAAAAAGAATGTTTCGAATAAATCTAATCCTGGAAGTTTTATTAGATTTACCTCTTTATGTAAATCTGGATATGGAGGTCCAGATATTACCTCGACATTATGACCCATTAAATTTAAAGCATATGAGATATCTCTAACATAAATACCCTGACCACCACCAAAACGAGCACTTCGATAACTTAAAATTGCTATGTTTAATTTACGCAAAAGGCTTTAACTAATATGTGTTAGCCAGCTTTGGTATTTTGAATCCTCACCGGATATTATCTGCTGAAATTTATTTTGAAGTTCTTTTGTTATATCTCCTCTTTTACCATCATTAATAGATTTTTTATCAAGCTTTGAAATTGGGGTTATTTCAACTGCAGTACCTGTAAAAAAAGCTTCATCAGCGTTTAATAAATCATTATATCCAATGTCCTTTTCAAATATTTCTAACTGAAGATCTTTAGCGATTTGAATAACTGACTGACGAGTAATACCATTTAAACAATGTTCAGTTGTTGGTGTAAAAACTGATTGATCTTTAACAATAAAAATATTTTCGCCACTTCCCTCCGATATAAAACCATTCTTATCCAACATTATTGCTTCATCTGCACCATTATCTATAGCTTCATGAAGAGCCATAGTGTTGCTGAAATATGTTCCTATTATCTTGTTACCAGAGTGAAGTGGATTTTCATATTGTCTATATGAAGATTTCATAACAGATATACCATTTCTCTTTGCTTCAGGATCCATATAAGATGGCCACTCCCATGAAGCAATAGCAACATTTACACTCAAGTCTTTTGCTCTCAAGCCGAGACCTTCATTTCCTAAATAAACAATAGGTCTAATATATCCTTCTTTTAAATCATTCTTTTCTAAGGTATCACATTGAGCCTGATTTAATTCTGCCTCAGTATAAGGAATTTTAATACCTATTTTAGATGCAGCGTCAAAGAGCCTTCTAGTATGATCATCAAGTCTAAAAATAGCGGCGCCATCTTTTGTATGATATGCCCTTACTCCCTCAAAGACACCAGTACCATAATGAAGGGTATGAGATAAGATATGTACGTTTGATTCATTCCAGCTTTCAAACGAACCATTTTTCCATATAAATTTATTTTCAGTATTTACAAACACGTTTCAAGATATAATTGTGAATAGATATTATTGCAAAATCATCGATATAACTAAAGAAAAATGATAGAAATTACAAAATCTATTTTCAGAGAATACGATATTAGAGGCATTTATCCTGATGAAATAAATGAAGCCTCAATAAGTCTTATAGCAAAAGCAATATCAATTAAATGTAATCAAGAAGATGTTTCAGAAATTTGTATTGGTAGAGATGGAAGGAATTCAGGTGAATCACTACTCAATGCTCTTGAAAAATCACTTTCCAATTTTGGTATAAATGTTAAAAACATTGGCCTTGTAACTACTCCCTTGTTGTATTTCGCTGCTAAAAAAAATAAATCAAAAAGTGGAGTAATGATTACCGGCAGTCATAATCCCAAAAATTATAATGGCGTAAAACTCATAATAAACGACAAACCCATTTCAGGAAGTGAAATATATAAGCTTATTAATCAAAGTAAAAATCAATCTGATTGCGCAGGAAAAATATTAAAAGTGGATATAAAAGACATATATATAGAAGAAGTTATTAATAATATTAAAATAAAAGGTGAAGAAAAACTAAAAGTAGTTATTGACTGTGGTAATGGAGCGGCTGGGTGTATTGCCCCAAGATTATATAGAGAATTAGGTTGTGAAGTTGTTGAACTTTTCACAGAGATTGATGGCAATTTCCCAAATCATCATCCTGATCCAGGTAAATTGGAAAATCTTTCGTACCTAATTAATAAAGTCAAGTCTACAAAAGCAGATCTTGGTTTAGCCTTTGATGGTGATGGAGATAGAGTTGGTCTGGTATCAAATAAGGGTGATGTAGTGTTTCCGGATAAAATCATGATGATATTAAGTCAAGATATTCTTTCAAAGAAAAAGGGGTCCATAATATTTGATGTTAAATGTTCAAATGCTCTTCCAGATATTATTAAAAGTCTTAATGGAACACCAATAATGTCACCAACAGGTCATTTCCATATTAAAAATGCTATCAGAGAACATAATCCGCTTCTAGCAGGTGAAATGAGTGGTCATATATTTTTTAATGATAAATGGTATGGATTTGATGATGGTCATTACTCTGGTGCAAGGATAATTGAGCTTATTTTAAATAAAGATAAAAGTATTTCATCAATGATAAAAAAGCTACCTATATTATTTTCTACTCCAGAATTAAATATCACAGTAACAGAGGAAAATAAATTTCAAATAATTGAAGAATTCACAAAAAAATGTAACTTAAATGGTGAAAAGATTACTATTGATGGACTTAGAATCAACTTTAAAAATGGATGGGGTTTAATCAGAGCTTCTAATACAACTCCAAAGTTAGTTTTGAGATTTGAAGGAAATTCTCAAAGAGATCTCGAAACCATTCAAAGTAAATTTATAGATGAACTTTCTCGCATTTGTACTTATATTGATATAAATTTAGACTAAATAATGAAAAAAGATAGAAAGAATATTATCTTACAATCACTTGCAGGTATGCTTGAGGAAAGAAATTTATCTAAAATTACAACCGCAGCACTTGCTAAGAAATCTGAAATTACTGAAGCAGCTTTATATAGGCATTTTCCAAGCAAAAGATCAATTTATGCTGAGCTTTTTTCCTATTGTGATGATACGGTGTTTGCTAAATGTAATGAATTAAAAAAAGATAAAATATCTTCAAGAGACAAGGTAAAAAAAGCGTTTGTATTTTTTATGATTTTCATTGAAAAAAATAAAGGATTTGCAAGATTGCTTTCAAGAGAAGCCCTCTCATCAAATGAACAAAATGTAAGCGACAGTGTTAATCAATTCTATGAGAGGTTTGAATTGATGTTAAGACAGATTCTAAAAGAGGATGAAAAAAATTTGGTTTCTAATGCAGGCATCTCAGCGCAGTTAATCATAACTATTCTTGAGGGAAACATTGGTAGGTATATAAGGTCAAAATTCAAGGATTCTCCTTCTAACTATATTGAAAATGTATGGGATCTTTTGTCCTTAAGTATTTTTAAACGTTAATTTATATTCTCATTTAGAAATAATTCAAAGTAAGTATTTTCATCTGACTCTTCATCAATTTCTCCTGTTGCACTGCTAACCTTTACAAATGATATATTTTCCGGAATGACTTTATTTGATACTTCTAAATCATTTAATTTAAATTCCATATAATTTAACCAAATTGGTAGAGCGATAGTAGAACCATATTCATTTTGCCCCAATGAAGTAAAGTCATCTGTTCCAACCCAAACTGTAGTAACCAAGTTATTATGAAATCCAGAAAACCAAGTGCTTATAGAGTTATTGGTTGTGCCAGTTTTTCCTCCAATATCATTTCTATTCAAAAACTGAGACTTTCTTCCTGCAACTCCATTTTTCATAAAATCTTTTAAAGTATCCTCTATTAGAAATGAGACTCTTTGATCAACAACTCTACTTCCATTTTTAATTGGCTTTAAAAGGTAATAGGGTTTTTTTATGTTCATTTCTACAGTATTTAACCATGGAAAAGCTTTTGTATTCTGATTTAATGTTTCTGCATCAAATTTATTTTGAGAATAAATATAATTACCTTCCCTATCAATTATGCTATCAATAAAATGCATATTAGAAATATAACCATCATTCGCAATTACACTGTATCCTCTTACCATTTCTGCAGGTGAAAAATTAGCAGAGCCTAATGCTAACGATAAATCTTTTGGGAGTCTGGATTCTTCAAATCCAAATTTTTGTAAATAAGATAATGATTCATCAATACCGAGTTCTCTTAAGAGCTTGATTGAAACTATATTTACAGATTTTATCAGAGCTTCTCTTAATGATATTGGTCCATAAAATTCACCAGTATAATTTTGGGGTTTCCAAACACTTTCGAGATTTTCATCTTGAAATACAATTGGAGCATCATTAATTAAACTAGATAAATTGTAACCATTTGCAAGACTAGCTGTATATATAAATGGTTTAAAGCTGGATCCTGACTGTGGAAAAGATAATCTTACTCTGTCAAAGTTACTTTCACTAAAATTTTTTCCACCAATATAAGCTAAAACTTCTCCACTTTTTGGATTAATGGATATCAAAGAGGATTCTGCTTCTGGTATTTGATCTAAAGAATAAAATTCTCCATTATTTTTTAAATATATTAAATCACCAAACTTAATAATGTCTTCAAAACCATTTATTAATGGTCCTAATTCATTGATAGATATTCTCTGCCTAGCCCAGTTGAAATCACTGGTCCAAGATACACTTACAAGGTTAAAATTTTCGTTAACTAAGTAAAGTATGTCATTAGAAACTTTTATTACTAAAGCCTTTTCATAATTTTCATAAAATGGATACAAATCAAAAATATCTGAGAGTTCATTCGAAATATTATTTTCATTAGGATTTGATTCACTCAAATATGAATTCTCAATAAGAAAATCTATATTCATTTCTTTCAAGAGATTCTTTTGGTCATCTGAAAAAATATTCTCATAATTATCTGGTTCTCTCCAGCCATGTCTTTTGTCATATATAAATAGCTCATTTAAAAGGTTTTTAAATGCTACTTCTTGAGATTTTGAATCAATTGTTGTGAAAACTGACCATCCTTCTTTATATGCATCCAATCCGTATCTTTGTATTATTTCTTGTCTTGCAAGTTCTGCTATATGTTTTGCATCAACACTATATAAGTTAATGTTGTTAGCAATTTTAATATCCATAGATATTGCATTTTTATACTCAGTTTCGCTTATATAATTAAGCAAAAACATTCTATACAAAATCCAATTTCTTCTTTGGAGAGTCCTTCTTGGATTTTTTACAGGGTTTATTCTAGATGGAAGTTGAGCTATAGCTGCAATTACTGCTGATTCATCAATACTTAATTCATTTAAACTTTTATTGAAATATGTATTTGAAGCAGCTTCAATACCGTATGATCTATTACCTAAGAAAATTCTATTTACATAAAGCTCAAAAATTTTTTCTTTGTCAGTTTTTCCTTCAAGTTCTAATGCAAGAAAAATTTCTTTTATTTTTCTTTTAATTGTTTGTTCTGGAGATAATAAATATCCTCTAACTACCTGCATAGTTATCGTGCCTCCTCCTCCTTGGCATCCTGAAGGCTGTAAACATCTTATAAGTGATCTAATTAAGCCAGAATAACTTATGCCCTGATGATTAAAAAAATTATCATCTTCTGCAGATAAAAAAGCATTTTTAATATGAATTGGGATATCCTCAAAGCTTGTTGATCTTCTCTTAATTTCCCCAAATTCACCAATTAATACTCCATCTTTTGTATAAACTTTTAATGGCATCTGAAGCTCAGATTCATCAACATATTTAATTTCAGGTAAGTTAGGTTTTAAAACTAAATAGGTTACTGTAATAGTAATAATTGATAAAAAGCACAAAAATATAACTGTAAAAAATAGAATCTTTATTAATTTGTGCATACTATATTTTAAATCTTAAACTTTGCAGAATACATCTTTTATAATTTAAAAAGTGTAATTTTTACTTTAAATGTTAAAATTTCGCTTAAATTTATAAACTATGAATATTTTTATTGTTGGTCCCATGGGATCTGGAAAATCTACTGTTGGTAAAATAATATCTGATGAACTATTTTTAGACTTTTATGATACAGATGAAGAAATTGAGGAGAGAACTGGAGCATCTATAGATTGGATATTTGATCTTGAAGGTGAGGATGGTTTTCGAAAGAGAGAGTCAGTGATGCTTGAAGAAATGGTTGAAAAAAATTCAATTGTTTTGTCAACCGGTGGTGGAATAATATTATCAGCTTTTAATAGAGAATTGTTGTCTTCAAGAGGTACAGTATTTTATTTATCTACTCCCATATCAGTTCAAATAGAAAGAACTTCAAAAGATAAAGACAGGCCATTATTAAAAGGTGGTGATCCTAGAGATATCCTAACAAAACTTGATGTTGAAAGAAAAGATTTCTATGAATCTGTTTCAGATCATGTGGTCAAAACTGAGGATAAGACCAGTCAAGAAGTAGCTACAGAAATTATTAACTTAGTTAAAACTTAACCATGTCAAAGATAGCAGCAGGTAAAGGTGACACTAAATATAATATTTATATTTCAAATAAGATATCTAAAAGGACTCTTAATCAATATTTAAAAACTTATAACAAACTATTAGTAGTTACAGATAGTGGTATACCTAAAGAGCATCTTAAAAATTTAAAATCAAATATCAATAATAGAAATGTATACTTTTTTACATTGCCTATGGGCGAAAACTCAAAGTCATTTTCTTTATATCAAAAGATTATTAATGAACTGGTTAAATTTAATTTTGATCGCACAGACGCTCTTATTGCTTTTGGTGGTGGTGTTGTTGGTGATATTACAGGATTTGTAGCAGCAACTTATTTAAGAGGTATTTGTTACATTCAGATTCCTACAACACTTCTTGCACAAGTGGATTCTTCAATTGGAGGAAAAACTGCTATAAATATTCCTCAAGGTAAAAATCTTGTTGGATCATTCAATAATCCTAAGTGTGTTTTTATCTCAACATATTTCCTTAATACTCTTCCTCAAAAAGAATTTAACTCAGGTCTTGGAGAAATAGTTAAGTATGCATTAATTGGAAACAGAAAATTAAAGAAACTTATTGAGAATAATCCTCAACAAATAAAAGATAAAAAAGAATCCATCTTGAGAATTATTATTGAGGAATCTATCAAAACAAAATCAAAAATTGTAACTAGAGACGAAAAGGAATCAGGAGTGAGAGCAATATTAAATTTTGGTCATACATTTGGACATGCTATTGAAGCATATAATGATTATAAAAACATTTCGCATGGTGCAGCTATTACACTGGGTATGATAATTGCTTCAAAATTATCTTTTTATGAAGGACATATTAAAGATTATCAACTTGACAATGTTATTAATATAGTCGATTCACTGGGGCTAAATTCTGATCATCGTAAATATAATTATTTTAAGCTTAAGAAATTTATGGCAAATGATAAAAAAGTGTCTAAAGGGAAATTAAATTTCATAATGATTGATAAAAATTTTAACGGATTCAAAACATCAAACTATGATATTAAGAATGTTAAAAAAGCTTTAAATTAAGCTGCACTAGCAGTTGTTGCCTTAAGTAAATCTTGAATATTTGATGCTGCAGGAACAACCAACCAAAAATGTGATTCAAACCTATCAAAATCCTCTAAAATTTCTTTAGCTTTGCTACTGTTGGTATATTTATGATGATTGTTTAGAATTTCTTTTAAATGTTTTCTGTGAGGTTGCATATCTTCGGTGGTGATTCTTTCTAATCCAACCAATCCCCTGTTGCACTTATCAAAAAATGTTCTGTCTTCATCGAGAACGTATGCAAAACCTCCTGTCATGCCAGCAGCAAAATTTGTTCCCACATTTCCTAAAACAGTAATATGACCACCAGTCATATATTCGCAACAGTGATCTCCAGAGCCTTCTATAACTGCTTTAGCTCCTGAGTTTCTTACACCAAATCTCTCTCCAACAGAGCCACTAATGTATATTTCTCCACCAGTCGCTCCATACAAGCATGTGTTTCCTGCTAAAATTGTCTTATTATCATTAACGGCATAGTCTGAATCGTTTCTAATTACAATTCTTCCTCCATTCATTCCTTTTCCGACATAATCATTTGCATCACCAATTAAGGTTAAATTTAAACCTTGCGCATTCCATGCTCCAAAACTTTGCCCTGCAGATCCTTCAAATGACAGATCAATGCCCTCCTTTAATCCATTTTCACCATAAGTAGCTGCTATTTTTCCAGATATACTGGCTCCTATAGATCTATCAGTGTTAGAAATTTTATAATTGAAACTTCCTTTTTTATCTTTTTGAATTTTATTAGAGGTATCAGATAAAATTTGTTTGGACAAATTTGCTTTATCCCATGGTTTATTTTTAGGCAACGTGCAAAAGTGAGATTCATTACTACTTTTGTCACTATAAAGAATTGCGGAGAGATCAATGTTTTTTAAATAGTCTTCAATGTCCTGAAGTTGACTGAGATATTTTGTCTGTCCAATTATGTCTTCAAGTTTGTGAACACCAAGCTCAGACAAATATTTTCTAACATCATTTGCAATAAAATTAAAATAATTCATCACACGATCTTTCTCACCAATAAAATGTTGGTTAATTAAGTCTTTTCTTTGTGTTGCAACACCCGTTGCACAATTATTTAGATGACAAATCCTTAAATATTTACAACCCATTGCTATCATTGGCCCTGTACCAAATCCAAATGATTCTGCCCCTAACATGGCAGCTTTAATAACATCTAAGCCTGTTTTCATTCCTCCATCAGCTTGCAATCTTATTTTGTGTCGCAATCCACTATTTCTTAGACTTTGATGAGCTTCTGCTAAGCCAAGCTCCCACGGTGAGCCTGCATATCTAATAGAAGTTAATGGGCTTGCACCAGTCCCTCCATCATGACCTGAAATTGTAATAAGGTCTGCGTATGCCTTGGCAACACCGGATGCAATAGTTCCAACGCCAGGTTCTGAAACCAACTTTACAGAAACTAAAGCTTTTGAATTGACTTGTTTAAGATCAAATATTAGTTGAGCTAAATCTTCAATAGAATAAATATCATGATGGGGTGGAGGTGAAATAAGAGTGACACCTGGTGTTGAATATCTTAATTTTGCGATAAGCTTATCAACTTTACCTCCTGGTAATTGTCCACCCTCACCTGGTTTTGCACCCTGGGCAATTTTAATCTGAAGTACTTCAGCATTCACTAAATAATGAGGAGTTACTCCAAATCTGCCGGAAGCAACTTGTTTAATTTTTGACATCTTGTCAGTGTTATATCTTTCTTTGGCTTCACCACCCTCACCTGAATTAGATCTTGAACCAAGTGAGTTCATCGCTTCAGCTAAAGTTTCATGTGCTTTTGGTGATAATGCACCCAAACTCATTCCTGCAGAGTCAAACCTTTCCAAGATTTTCTCTTTTGATTCAATATTTTTTAAGTTTACTTTCTCAGATGATTTTCTAATCTCTAGAATGTCTCTCAACATTGCTGGTGGTCTTTTATCAACAAGATCTGCATACTCTTGATAAATTTTTTGTGCTCCAGTTGAAACAGCCTCTTGAAGTTTTTTTACAATTTCGGGATTATAAGTATGATATTCTCCTCCATGGACATACTTTAGAAGACCTCCAACATTAATATCAGATAAATTAGACTTTGCATATTTAGTCAATTTTTTGTTTTCGTTATCAAGATCCTCGAAGTTTTTTCCACCAATTCTGCTAATAGAGTTTGTAAAACATAAATCAACTATATCTTTATTTAGGCCAACTATTTCAAATAATTGAGAGCCTCTATAACTAGAAATTGATGAAATTCCCATTTTAGATATAATTTTTAGAACTCCCTTGTTAACACCCTTTCTATATCTTGCGCAGTTTTCGTGTGGCATTCCTTTTATTTCATTTCTTTCTGATAAATCAAGAATAGTTTGATATGCTAGCGATGGATAAACAGCAGTGGCACCAAAACCAATTAGACATGCTATCTGATGGGTGTCTCTAGCTGATGATGTTGATACGACTATGTTTGCATCTGATCTAAGCCCAAGAGAAACTAATTTCTGATGCACAGCTCCTACTGCGAGTAGAGCATTGATTGAGAATTTGTTTTTACTGGGTAATTTCTCAATTAGATGAATTATTACCTTACCATTTGTAACCTCTTTCACAACATCTTCTTGTAACTTCTGAAGAGCACTTTTTAAATTAGTTTTATCAGAGTACTCAAGATTAATTTCAACAGAATCAAAGTGTTTGTTATTTATAACTGCTTGAAGTTTTTTGAACGAGAGGACTGGAGAGGTAGTAACTAGTCTTTTCGCATGATCTGGAGTTTCATCGAAAACATTAAGCTCAGGACCGTAACAAGTTTCTAACGACATAACGCTCACTTCTCTTAATGAATCAATTGGAGGATTTGTTACTTGTGCAAATTGTTGTCTAAAATAATCATATATTTGTCTGTGCATTTTGCTCATCACAGCTAATGCAGTATCGTCACCCATTGATCCAGTGCCTTCGTTAGATTCTACAGCTAATGGTTTTATTACTGAGGTTCTCTCTTCTTTATGAAGAAGAAACATCTTAGAGGCTATTGATAGTTCATCCTTGGGAATTTTTTTTAAACCAGGACCTTCATATTTATCAAGACTTGACTCAATATAAACTGTTTGTTCTTTTAACCATTCTCTGTATGGGAGTTTGTCCTTAAGAGCTTCATCAATTTGGACTTCATTAATAATTTCACCAGTAAATGTGTTTACTGCAAGAATACCACCTGGAGAAACTCTTCCTTTTTTTATAATGTTTTGATTATCTTCTGGATTAACACCTGTCTCAGAAGCTATTGTAATTATATTATCCTTACCTATTTGATATCTTGCAGGCCTAAGTCCATTTCTGTCCAGCATACAAACAGCCCATTTGCCGTCTGACATAACTATACCTGCGGGACCATCCCAAGGCTCCATATGCATCGAGTTATATTCATGAAAACTTTTAATATCTGGATCAAGCAAGTAAGAATTTTGCCAAGCTGGTGGCATCACCATCCTAACAGCTCTGAACAATTTTACGCCCCCATTGAGAAGAATTTCTATCATATTATCTAATGCAGATGAATCAGAACCTTTTTCATTTACTAGTTGTTTAAATTTTTGAATTTTTGGTATTCGAGGGCTTTTAAATTTCGACGATCTTGCCTTAACCCAATTTCTATTGCCTCTGATGGCATTAATTTCACCATTATGTGCTAATAACCTAAAGGGTTGAGCCAAATGCCAACGAGGGTCAGTATTAGTAGAGAACCTCTGGTGGAAGACGCAAATAGATGATAAAAATTTATTGGACTTGAGATCTAAATAAAAATCTTGAATAGCATTAGGAAGCATTAACCCTTTGTAGACAATAGTTTTTGATGAAAAGCTACAAAAATATAATTTTTCGTCGTCTAAATATATTTCTTCAATTAACTTTCTTGCTTGATAGATGTTTGTTTCAAATTTTTCTTCATAAAATACTTTGTCAGTAGATTGAATGTAAAGTTGATAAATATTAGGTAAACAATTTTTTGCAATAGATCCAAGTATTTTTGTATTGATTGGAACTGGTCTAACTGCTTTTAACAATAAGTTTTCACTTTTAAGTATTTTTTTTATTTTTGGTAAATCTGACTCAATTTTTTTATCTGTAAAAATTTGACCAATCGCAAATTCATTTGTGATTTTTATATTTTGTTCTTTAAACAATATGTCGATAAAAAAATTTTTATCTAAATCAACTAATAAACCACAGCCATCACCTGTCTTACCATCAGCTCCTATGGCACCCCTGTGAGTCATGCTTTTTAGAGCATCTATTGACTTTGTTATGATTTCATGGGATTTATTACCATTAATATTAGCAATTAAGCCAAATCCACAGTTATCTCTAAAGTCATCTTTTTTAATTAATTTAGACATGTTTTTAAAGTGTGAATTTGGATTGTATCATAAGAAACTATCAATTGATAAAAAAAAGTGTCATACTATGTCATACACTATTTAAAATGGCCAATAAAAATAAGCAATATAGAATTGAGAAAGGTCTTTTGTTGTTCACACAGCCTAGGTCGCCCTATTTCTATGGGAAAATTAGATTAAAAGGTAAATACCATACCAAATCTTTTTCACCAATATCAGACTTCAATGCTGCTAGAGAGAAATTATTTGAATGGAAAGATGAGCTAATGAATAGCTCTGAAAATATACCTTCTCAAAGTTTAGATAGAAAAGAATATACTGACTTTAAAGAGCTGAATAATAATTTTCAATTTCTTGATGTTGGTAGATTTGACCCATCTAAAAAATCCGTTGATGAACGAAAAATTAACTTTGTCGAGATTTATGGTGAATACAATCAGTCACAGGCTTCAAATCAAGCTCACCGTTGCCTTGATTGTGGTAATCCATATTGTGAATGGAAATGTCCTGTTCATAACTATATACCTGATTGGCTAAAACTTGTTAATGAAGGAAATATCTTAGAGGCCGCAGATTTATGCCACTCTACAAATAGTCTTCCAGAGGTATGTGGCAGAGTTTGTCCACAGGATCGTTTATGTGAAGGTGCATGTACCCTGAATGATGGCTTTGGTGCAGTCACTATCGGTTCAATAGAAAAATATATAACTGAAAAAGCTTTTGAGATGGGGTGGAAACCTGATTTATCTAATAGAAAATGGAAAAATAAGAAAGTTGCTATTATTGGCTCTGGTCCTGCTGGTATTGCATGTGCTGATGTTTTGACAAGATCAGGAATTCATAGTCATGTTTTTGATAAGAATGATGAAATAGGAGGATTACTTACTTATGGAATTCCAGAATTTAAACTCGAGAAATCTGTAGTAAAAAGAAGAAGAAAAATTTTAGAGGGAATGGGGATTAAGTTCCATATGGGAGTTGAAGTAGGCAAAGATATTAACTTCAAAAACATTTATAAAGATTATGATGCTGTCTTCTTAGGTATGGGCACCTATACCTCTCTTGAAGGTGGTTTCAAAGGTGAAAAATTAAATGGTGTTTACAAAGCCATCGACTACTTAGTATCAAATACCAAGAAACTTTTAAACATGAATTCTGGTAAAGCTGAATATATTAATTTTAAAGGAAAAAATGTTGTAGTTTTAGGTGGTGGAGATACAGCTATGGACTGTAACAGAACCGCAATAAGACAAGGAGCAAAATCTGTTACATGTCTTTATAGAAGAGATGAAAAAAATATGCCAGGATCAAGAAGAGAAGTTCAAAACGCAAAAGAAGAAGGTGTAATATTTAACTTTAACATTCAGCCAATTGATATTCTTGGAAATGAAAAAGTTGAAGGAGTGAAAATAGTTCAAACAGAATTAGGAGAACCTGATCAAAACGGTAGAAGGATACCGATCCCAATTTCAGGTTCAGAGAGAATATACAATGCAGACGTTGTTATAGTTGCATTTGGCTTCAGAGCTAGCCCTGCTGAATGGTTTAATGATTTTAATGTACGGACCAGAAAAAATGGACTAGTAATTGCTGATGAAGATCAAAAGTTTAAGTTCCAGACTTCAAATGAAAAAATATTCTCTGGTGGTGACATGGTTCGTGGTTCTGATCTTGTAGTCACTGCTATATGGGAAGGAAGAGAAGCTGGTAAAAGTATAATAAAATATGTTTCATGAGTTACTCAAATTCATTGATCCAAAAAGCCCTAGATAAACAAATTCTTAAAACACCACCTATCTGGTACATGAGACAGGCTGGAAGATATATGCCTGAATATAGAGCAATAAGAAAAAAATTCAAAAATTTTTTAGATATGTGTAAAAATCCTGAGGTCTGTTGTGAGTTAGCCTTGCAACCTTTAGATGCTTTTAAACTTGATGCAGCAATTTTATTTTCAGATATTCTTACAATACCAGATGCACTAAACCTAGGTGTATCATTTATTGAAAACGAAGGGCCTGTTTTTGAAAATCCAATTTCAACAGCATCAGATGTAGATGATTTGATTAGTTTTGATCCTAATAAGCTAAATTATGTTTATAAAGCAGTCTCAAATATTAAGAATACTATATCTGATGACATACCACTCATTGGTTTTTGTGGAAGTCCTTGGACACTTGCTGCATATTCTATAGAAGGTAGGTCATCAAAAGATTTCAATAAGACAAAAAATTTCATTGAAGAAAATGACCAAGCTACTCATCTTTTTTTAACAAAAATAACAGATGCATGTTTTTTATACTTAAGAAAACAAGTTGAGGCTGGCGCAGACGTTATTCAAATCTTTGATTCTTGGGCAAATCTTTTAGATGCTAATGCATTTATCGACTTATCAATAAATTATACAAAATCTCTTATCAATGCCTTAAAAAATGATCCAATAACAAAATACATTCCAATAGTGCTTTTTTCAAGAGATCCAAAGTGCGATACAAAAACTCTGATTGATACTTCAGCTGATTGCATTAGTTTGTTTTGGAATATGGAAAATTTTGATATCTCATTGGCAAAAAATAATGTAGCCATTCAGGGAAATTTAAATCCAAGAGTATTATTAGAATCAAGAGATACTATTAAAAAAGAAACATATAGCATTTTAGATAAATATAACGGCTATCCCGGTTACATATTTAATCTAGGGCATGGTATTACTCCAGATATTGATCCTAATAATATTAAGTTTTTAACAGATATCGTTAGGGATTATTAATTGTCCCAAAGTCTTATAAGGCCTTCTTGAGTGCAAGATGCTATTAATTTTCCATCCCTTGAAAAAATAGAACCTCTTGAGAAACCTCTTGCATTTCTTGTTATTGGACTATCGATGGTATACAAGAACCAACCTTTTAAATCTAATTTTCTATGAAACCACATCGCATGATCTAAACTTGCATTCTGAAAGTTTTTAGTTAAAAAATTTACCCCCACAGAGTTATTTGCAGCTGCTAATAAGCCCATATCTGATATATATAACAAAAAGGCTTGTTGTATTTTTTCATCTTTTGGAAGTTCACCCTCTGTTTTAATCCATGTATTTTTATATGGCGGCAATCTTTTTGGATTCAGATAATTCTCCTCTTCAACAGGTCTCATTTCAATTTCTCTTTGTTTTATAAAAAGCGGTATGTCTTCTTTTTTAATATTCAATTTTTCTAAAACTTCTTCTCTTATCTCTAATTCGTTCTTTAAGCTTTCTGGTTCAGGCACAATAGGCATATCAATTTGATGTTCAAGTCCCTTTTCTCTTTTTTGGAATGATATTGAACAATTAAATATAGCTTCTCCATCTTGAATAGCCTTAACAGTCCTTGTTGTAAAACTTTTGCCATCTCTTATCCTGTCAACAGTAAATGTAATTGATTTATTCATGTCACCAGGTCTTAAAAAATATGAATGAAATGAGTGAGCGAAATGCTCAACGTCGATGGTCTTGTATGCAGCGATTAAAGTTTGAGCCATAACTTGGCCACCAAATATTCTTTTATAACCGACATTTTTACCAGTCCAACAAAAAATGTCTCTATCTATCTGTTCTAGCTCAAATAACTGTAATGATTTTTCTAAAATTGTTTTCTCACTCATCTTTTAAGTTGCACTTAAGCCTCCATCGATAACTAGCTCAGTTCCAGTAATAAAAGATGATTCGTCTGAGGCTAAAAAAACTGCAGCATTTGCAATATCAATTGGCTCTGCCAATTTTCTAATTGGAATTTGTTTTACAAGTTTTTCTTCAATATTTCTATCAGGTAAAGAATCGATCATGCTTTGAACCATTGCTGTTCTTGTAAAAACAGGATGAATAGAATTACATCTAACAAGATTTGTTGATTTTGCGCAGTGTAAGGCGACTGACTTTGAAAGATGTCTTACTGCAGCTTTAGAAGAATTATATGCAGATGTGTTATGTGAAGCTACAATTCCTGACATTGATGAAATATTAATAATTGAACCGTTTCCTGAATCTCTCATCAACGGAAGGGAATATTTACATCCTAGAAAAACAGAGTCAAGATTGACACTATGAACTTGATGCCAAGATTCAAGGTCTGTATTTTCAACATCTCCTCCCCCAGCTATTCCTGCATTGTTTACGAGAATGTTTAATGAGCCAAAATCCTCTTTAATTTTTTTTATTACATCTTTCCATTGGTCCTCTTTTGTAACATCAAGAAGAAAATACTTACATGATAATTCTTTTGAAGTTTTTTCCAGAGCACCCTCATTAATATCAGTAATTATGATATCTGCACCCTGAGAAATCATTGCTTTAGCCATTTCTTTACCTAAGCCTTGAGCAGCTCCTGAAATCAACCCAACTTTATTCTTCAATCTATCTGACATTATTTTTTATTGACGTTAAAATGCTATCTTACATTGTTTGTAAAAAAACTAGAACTTTAAACACTCAGAAGGTAGGATATGCAATCCTAAAAGTATAAAAAATGACGATTAATAAAGAGATAGAATTACCTAAGAAACCTGATGTCAAAATCAATGTCTCAGATATGTTTGGAATTGATTCAAAGCTTTCAGTAAAAGGATATAAAAACAAAACAGATTGGGTTCCTGAAATTGATAATTCATATGTTTTTGATAAAGAAACTACTCTTGCAATATTGGCTGGTTTTGAACATAACAGACGAGTAATGATTCAAGGGTTCCATGGAACAGGAAAATCAACCCATATTGAGCAAATTGCTGCTAGATTAAATTGGCCTTGTGTAAGAATAAACCTTGATAGTCACATCAGTAGAATCGATCTTCTTGGAAAAGACGCCATCAAATTAAATGACGGAAAGCAGATTACTGAGTTTCAAGAAGGTCTTTTACCATGGTCAATTCAAAATCCTGTTGCATTAGTTTTTGATGAGTATGATGCTGGGCGTCCAGATGTAATGTTTGTTATCCAAAGAATTTTAGAAGTTGAAGGAAAGCTTACTCTTCTTGATCAAAATAAAATTTTAAGTCCGCATACATCTTTTAGATTATTTGCAACAACAAATACAGTTGGTTTAGGAGATATGACTGGTTTGTATCATGGCACGCAACAGATTAACCAAGGTCAAATGGATAGATGGCACATATTATCAACATTAAATTTCCTAGATCCATCACAAGAATTTAAAGTAGTGATGTCAAAGCTAGGCAATTTAAAAGGTGATAAAAATAAAGAAATGATTAAAAATATGATTAAATTAGCAAATCTTACTAGAACTGGATTTGCAAATGGTGATATTTCTACTTTGATGTCTCCTAGAACAGTAATATCTTGGGGTCAAAATTTCAAAATTTTTAAAGATCTTGTTTCCTCTTTTAATTTAACTTTTTTAAATAAATGTGATGATTTGGAGAGATCTATTATTTCAGAATATTTCCAAAGATGCTTTGATATTGAAATACAAAATAATATATCAAGTTAAATACCTCGATGAGTTGGACAAAAAATAGGGAAAAGTTGTATGAAGCTAGCGTTTCCACTTTAAGAGCAATATCCAAAAACAAAAAAATTACATCTAAGACTGGGTTATCTCAGAGACCCCCAACATCAGTTAATATTGCACTACCAAATGTTCCAAGATCCTCAAAAGATATTTACAAATGGAGGGGTGAATCAGATTTTCAGGCTTTTTGGCATCTATTTCATAAAAAAACTAGAGATTTTCAACTTACGCTTCCTGCGAAAATGATATTTAATGAATTGGAAATATCTAGAGTTGAATTACTAGGTTGTAAAAAGTATCTTGGTTCAAAAAAAAATATATCTGAGTTTACAAATGCAAGAAGTGACGAGCTCGAAGATGAAAAATCTTTAAATTTTTTATCCTATGGAGCAAATCTTTGGATAAAAAAAGCATCGGGTCAATATTTAACTGATAACTCAAAAAATATCTTAAATAAATTCATAGATAAATATAAAATCGATGATTCATGTGATTTATACAGAAAAAATCTCCTAGCTAGTATAGATAGCCAAGCTGAATTTGAAAAAAATGCTTTAAAGCTTCTTAAAAAGATTAATTTACTTAGAGAAGATTTTGAAGAAGATGAATTAGATATTGAAGATGCTCCTGGTTCAACTGATGATATTGAAAATATTGATAGCAATATTGAAGAAGAATCGGTTACTGATGAAAAACTTGACTTAGAAGAATTTCAAGAAGACTTTAATATAGATATTCAAGAAACTGTCGATAGCATTGATGATACGTCAATTGAAGAAGAGATTGACTCAATTGCATACCCTAATAATCAATTTAAATCGAATAAAGAAAAGGACTATTCTATATACACCACAAATTTTGATGAGATTATCGATGCAAAGGATTTAGTTACGAACGATGAATCTTTACGTTTAAGAAATCAATTGGATAATCTTATAAAGCCACATATTCCTACTATTGGAAAACTTGCAAATAGGTTGCAAAGACTACTTCTTGCTAAACAGAATACAAATTGGAATTTTAATCTTGATGAGGGAATGCTTGATAACGCTAGATTGCATAGGATCATTGCAAATCCCAGATTCCCTCTCAGTTTTAAACAAGAAACAGAAAATGATTTTAAAGATACAGTTGTGACTTTATTAATTGATAATTCAGGTTCAATGAGAGGCAGATCAATAAGCCTTGCTGCTATATGTGCAGATATTATTGGCAGCACTCTAGAAAGATGTCAGGTAAAAACTGAAATATTA
Source organism: uncultured SAR86 cluster bacterium (assembly GCA_902586925.1). GTDB lineage: Bacteria > Pseudomonadota > Gammaproteobacteria > Magnimaribacterales > D2472 > SAR86A. Next base: position 238,100 of record CACIJE010000001.1, read on the forward strand.
GGATTTACAACAAAGCATTGGAAAGGTGGAGACTCGAAAAAAATGTGGATTATCAATGGCAACACTTCAAATCCAGGGAGACTAAATGATATAAGACATATCGTATATAAAAGTGCTGATAACAGTTGGAGAAGATCGCGTAAATATTTTGGAGCGATGTTAAGAGAAGGTTTGTTGAAAGAAAATATTGATGGAGAAGCCTTATCATGGTCTCATGAAAGGCTTTTAAAACGTCAAGAAGAAAGAAAAATACTTATAGTTATTTCTGATGGTGCTCCCGTTGACGATAGTACATTATCAGCAAATCGTGAAGATTTTCTGGATAATCATTTAAGAGAGATTATTTCACAAATTGAAAAAGAAAGTCCTGTTGAGCTTCAAGCAATTGGAATAGGACATGATGTAACAAAATATTATAAAAATGCTTTAACAATAAATAGAGCTGAAGAGCTTGGTGAAGTCCTCCTTGAAGAGTTGTCAAAACTTTTCAAGGACTAAACATTACTATAAAATATACATAATTTTAATCGTTAAAAATCAAAAATAATATAAAAGGTATTAGTTATGAAAATTCGTAAACAAGATGGTCCACCAGAAGACTTGCTTTATTTTGATGAAGATTTAGATCTTTCTCAAAAACAAGTTGAGGATGTTGTAGAGATATTTAATACGCCTCTCACCGGCTCATACAATTGGGATTACACTATTGCCGACGATAGAATAAAGAAACTTTATGAGCTTGGAAAAGAGCTTAATTGGAATGGCTCAATAGACTTAAATTGGGAATATACGCATCCAGCTGATGAAAGAATTGTCGAACCTGATGAGGAGTTACCTCATGAAACTTTAGAAGCATACGATAAACTTTCGGAAGAAGAAAAAATCTTATTTGATAGACATTCAACTGCAGAATTAATGAGTCAATTTTTACATGGAGAACAAGGAGCGTTGTTAGTTGCTTCTCAACTTGCTTCATGTGCCCCTACATACAATGCAAAACTATATGCTGCTTCTCAAACATTTGACGAAGCAAGACATGTAGAAGTTTTTAATAGATATTTACAAGAAAAAATTGGTATACATTATCCTATTAATCCGTCGCTGAAGTTACTTTTGGACAAGATTCTCACTGATGAACGTTGGGACTTAAAGTTTATTGGAATGCAAATTATTATTGAAGGATTGGCTCTAGCTGCTTTTCAAATGCTTAAGTCAATAACCAAAGACCCTTTACTTAAACAACTACTTCATTATGTTGTTCGTGATGAAGCAAGACATGTAACATTCGGTATTAATTATCTAGAAGAATATATCAAGACATTGACACCTGAAGAAATTGAAGAAAGAGCTCAGTTTGCATACGAAGCTTGTGTAATATCAAGAGAAAGATTAATAAATACTAAATCAGAGCAAAGGTTTTTAGGTATGTCAGAAGATGAAGCAAGAGCTTTTCAAATGGAGACAAAATCATTTGAAATGTTTAGAAATTTCTTGTTCTCAAGGGTTATACCTAATTTATCAAGAATTGGGCTTTTAACAGATACAGTTAGGCCTAAATTTGAAGCTTTAGGATTACTAGAATATGAACATGCTCCTGATGATTTTGAGTGTGACTGGGCTGAGATGAAAAAGCCATTAGAAAAATTTGGTCAAATACCTACATCTTTATAGCTTTAAATTTATTATTCGGACCATACATTAGTAGTATTACTTAACACGGAGCACACATATGTCTAAACATACCCCAATAAATAGATTACGGAGTACACATACGTCTAAACATACTGCAATAAATAGATTTGGCAGGTCTGCAAATCCAGCCTTTACAAGAAACTTTAATGGATTTTCAAGAGATATTCCTTCAAGTGAAAGAATGACTTTGGATGGTGCTGTCAATAAAACAGGCATCTTGCTATCTCTTTGTTTCGGTGGAGCTTTTATTGGATGGAACATTCCTACGCTTATGTTTCCAGCAATGATTGTTGGTTTTATCCTTGCATTAGTCACAATTTTTAGGAGTCCTTCAAAAGCTGGCTCTACTGCTCCACTATATTCTCTCACTCAAGGTATTTTTCTTGGAGGAATAACATTAATTTTTGAAACCCAATTTCCTGGAATTGCAATACAAGCCCTTGCTTTGACATTTGGTATACTCGCAACGCTCCTAGTTTGTTACAAATCTGGACTTATATTACCAACACAGAACTTTAGATTGATGATTGCTTCTGCTATTGGAGGAATATTTCTTTTATATTTTGTGAATTTTATAATGAGCTTTTTTGGCTCAACCTTGAACTTTCTCACTTCAAACTCATTAACCAGTATTGGAATATCTTTAGTAATTGTTGGTGTAGCAGCTTTGAGTCTTGTACTTGATTTTGATTTTATTGAAGAAGGGGCTGAAAAGGGCTTACCAAAATATATGGAATGGTATGGAGCATTTAGTTTAATGGTTACTTTAATTTGGCTTTATTTAGAAATAATCAGATTATTGGCAAAAATCAGAAGCAGGTAATACTTTGAATTCAATTTTTTTTGGCGTAATTGCGATATTATCCTTATTTGCTTTTTTTAAACTTGCAAAAGTTAAAGCATCAAGCAAACAAACGAATAGATCAAACAGGATTAACAGATTTGGTAATCAAGAATCTAGTAACATTATTGAAGGAGAATCTGAAGATATCACCGATGAAAAAGAGAAATAGCTTATGAAGAATAAAAATAAAATTATCACACAGCTTTTATTTTGTATCGTTTTTATTAATTCGTCATTATTAGTAAATGCTGATAATAGTGCCCCAATTATTCAGCCAGGAGCTCCCGGCTATCCATCAAAAGTTCTAAATGAATTAGAAGCAACAAATATTGCAAATACATCCTATATTAAAGCTGATGTTATATTCCTCCAAAGAATGATAGTTCACCATGAACAAGCAATATTTATGTCTGAAATGGCTGATACCAGAACAAATAATGAAACAATTCTTGATTTAGCTAAAAGAATAGATGCGTCTCAAAAAGATGAAATTAATTTTATGGAAAGCTGGCTAAAAGATAGAAACGAATTTCAAAATATATCTAATAGTGATCATCAAAATCATAAAATGCATTCATCTATGAAAATGGAGGGAATGGCTACTCCAAAACAACTCAATGATTTAGGTAATTCTAAAAGCACTAATTTTGACAGATTATTTTTACAACTAATGATTAATCATCATGATGGCGCACTCGAAATGGTTGAAGAGTTAAAGAAATATCCAGGAAATGCATATGATCCTATTTTAAATGAATTTGTTTCCGATCTCATAAATGATCAGGGTGTTGAAATAGAAAGAATGAACATCATCCTTACTGGTTTGTCTGATGATCCTAGGTCTGGATTAGCAGCTGGTTTATTCATTGCAGAAGAGGCTATTTTAAATATGGAGCTAGTAACATCTCTGAAAAAACCTACAGGTTTTTTTGATCCAGCTAATCCAGCTGAAAAAGGGTCGGAAGATTTAACTGAAGACAACGAAGATAAAACAACTGCAGAAATTTCAAGATCTTTGAGATCACCTATGCTGTCTTTTGCCAACACTGACATGGCTTTCAAGGATAATATTCTAGTTGCTGGCAGTTATCATGGATTTAATATCTATGAACTTAGTGATAGCGGAATCCCTAATCTCGTTTCATCAGTTGTTTGTCCAGGTGGACAAGGGGATGTTTCAATTGTTGAAAATCTCCTAATTATGTCAGTTGAAGAAAATAGAAGTAGAATTGATTGTGGTTTAGAAGGAGTAAATAGAGACTCGAGCCCTGAAAGATTTAGAGGAATAAGAATCTTTGACATTTCTAACTTAAATGAACCAAAACAGGTTGGAGCAGTCCAAACATGTAGAGGCTCTCATACACACTCTGTAGTTTCATCATCAAAAAAACAAGGCAAGATTGTTGTTTATAATTCTGGTACAGGTCGTGTCAGGGATAATGAAGAAAAGGATGATTGTTTTGGTTGGGATGGTGGCGGTTCGTCATATTTTTCAATCGATATTATTGAAATACCAATTGACGATCCCTCAAAATCTAAAATTGTAAAAAGCCCAAAAGTTTTTATGGATTTAGAAACTGGTAATATTGCAGGTTTATGGCGTGGAGGAGATCATGGAGATGATACTCAAGATACGAATACAACTAACCAATGCCATGACATAACAGTATTTCCATCCGCTAATCTTGCAGCAGGTGCTTGTTCAGGAAATGGGATTTTATTTGATATTTCTGACCCATATAACCCTGAAAGACTTGATGTTGTAACAGACGTTGGTTTTGCATATTGGCATTCAGCTACCTTTAATAATGAGGGTACGAAAGTAATCTTCACAGACGAATGGGGCGGCGGTGGTCGAGCCAGATGTCGCGCATGGGATCCATTAGATTGGGGCGCAGATGCAATATATGACATTGTTGACAATAAATTAGTTTTCAAAAGCCATTACAAAATGCCTGCACCTCAATTAGAAACAGAAAATTGTGTGGCTCATAATGGTTCTATTATTCCTGTTCCAAATAGAGATATTTTTGTTCAAGCTTGGTATCAAGGTGGGATATCCATAATGGATTTTACAGATTCATCTAATCCAATTGAAATTGCTTACTTTGACAGAGGTCCAATATTAGAAGACATATTAATAACAGGAGGTTATTGGTCAACTTATTACTATGAAGGCTTTATTTATGGAACTGAAATCACAAGAGGTCTTGATGTATTTAGATTAGTTCCTAGTGAATTTATTACAAGCAATGAGATCGATGCAGCTTCAAAAGCATTCCCTGCAGTTGGAGATAAGGTTTTTAATCCTCAACAACAGTTCCCAATGTCATGGCCATCAATTTATTTAGAATAGTTTTTGTTTAAACAAAATTGAGAATATAGTAATATGACTGCTGCATGAAGTTTCATTCAAACTATAAATAAATGTGTAATCGAGTATATGGAAGTTTTAACAGATAAATCGATAATAATTACTCTCGCAGTTCCTGCGTTTTTTGTTCTGATTTTTATAGAATATTTTTATGGTTTATTTGTTGGGAAAAATACCTATCGATTGAATGATACTTTAACCAGTATTTCTCTTGGAATGATAAGTAGATTTCCAGTAATGTTAAATTTCGGAGTTCAAAGTGCGATATTTATTTATATAAGCAAATATCTAAATCTTGGACTTCTCTCAGTTAAGAATCCTTTTACTTGGATTGTTGCTTTCCTTCTATATGATTTGTCATATTATTGGATGCATAGAATGCATCATGAAATAAAAATATTGTGGGCAACCCACAGTGTTCATCATCATGGGGAAGATTTTAACCTTGCTACAGCACTAAGGCAGACTAGTACAGGATGGCTTTGGAAATGGATTTTTTATACACCAATGATGTTAATTGGTGTTCCAGGTGAAGTCTTCGTTACAGTAGCTGGAATAAACCTAGTTTATCAATTTTGGGTACATACTGAGCATATTGGACATCTTGGTTTCCTTGAAAAGATATTTATTACTCCAATGAATCACAGAATACATCATGCAAAAAATAAGGAATATATTGATGCAAACTATGGCGGTGTTTTTGTCATCTGGGACAGGATGTTTGGAACATATACTCCACAAAGAGAAGATTTAAAGCCAGTCTATGGAACAGCTACTCCTTTAAACAGCTGGAATCCTATATGGGCAAATTTTCAGGTATTCTCAATAATGTTAAAGGACACCATTAGAACTAAATCTTTAAAAGATAAATTCAAGGTATGGTTTTCAGAAACCTACTGGAGGCCGGCAGACTGCGTAGAGGAAAAAGACCCAAAAGATTTTTATAAAAAGTTTAATCCTAGGATTAGTGCAGATATAAAACTATTTAGCATTACACAAATATTATTTACTACCACTGTTTTTAATCTAGTATTTCTAAATGCACAGCTACATTCTTATTATGAAATTATTTTATTTGGCATTTCATTAATAGCTTTGGCATCTTTAACAGGATTCTTAATGCATGGGAAAAGAATTGCTTATCAACTGATTTTAGTGTTTTCTACAATAAGTTTAATTGCTATATATTTTTATAATCCTTTAAATATAAGCCTTATATCTACAAAGCTATTATTAGCTCAACTAAGCTGTAATGTATTGATAATAACTGGAATACTTTTATTCCAGTCATTATCAATTTTTAAAGTTTTGAAAACTTAGATTTTACTGAATATCAAACCTATCTGCATTCATGACTTTGTTCCATGCAAACACAAAGTCTCTAGTGAATTTTTCACTTGAATCATCCTCAGCATATACTTCAACGATAGCCCTAAGCTGAGAATTAGAACCAAAAACTAAATCAGATCTAGATGCAGTTCTTACTTTTTCACCTGTTTTTCTGTCAAAGGCCTCATATGAATTTCCTGTTCCGTTTGGTTTCCATTGAACAGACATATCAAGTAATGTTTTGAAGTAATCATTACTTAATTTGTTGGAATCTTCAGTAAAAAGTCCGTATCCATTCATACTTATTCCAAGAGAACGCATTCCACCAACTAGAACAGTCATTTCAGGAGCTGTAAGCCCAAGAAGTTGTGCTTTATCAAGCATAATTTCCTCGGGAGCAGTATTTACACCTTGCGGATGATAGTTTCTAAAAGCATCTGATTTTGGTTCTAATACCTCAAAAGACTCAATGTCAGTGCTCTCTTGAGTTGCATCACCCCTTCCAGGAGTAAACGGAACTTCAACACCTGACGCCTTTTCAATAGCTACGTTGCCTGCAAGGACAATTACGTCAGCAACAGATGCGCCTGTCTCTTTGGAGATTGACTCATATATTTCGAGAGCTTTGCTAAGTTGACTAGGATTATTTACTTCCCAATCTTTTTGAGGCGCCAATCTAATTCGAGCGCCATTTGCACCACCACGCATATCAGAACCCCTGTAAGTTGAAGCACTAGCCCAAGCTACCTCAATCATCTCTTGGATACTAAGCCCTGAATTAGAGAGAAGTTCCTTAACTTTTGAAACATCGTAATTAACGTTACCTTCAGGAACTGGATCTTGCCAGATTAATTCTTCTTCAGGAACTTCAGGCCCAACATATCTTGTTTTTGGTCCCATATCTCTATGAAGAAGCTTAAACCATGCTCGTGCAAAAGCATCAGCAAATTGATCAGGATTCTCATGGAATCTTTTTGAAATTTTGTTGTAGCTTGGATCCATTCTCATAGCCATGTCAGCAGTAGTCATCATTGTAGGTACTTTTTTTGATGCATCTTCAGCATCAGGAGCCATATCATCTTCAGTTTGTCCAACTGCATGCCATATATGTGCTCCAGCAGGACTCTTTGTTAACTCCCACTCATAGCCAAATAATAAATCAAAATATCCGTTATCCCATTTGGTAGGATTAGCAGTCCATGCACCTTCGATTCCACTTGTAATTGTGTCACTTCCTACTCCAGAACCATAGGTACTTGACCAACCAAAACCCATTTCTTCAAGAGGAGCTCCTTCTGGTTCAGATTGAACATTGTCTTCTGTTCCAGCTCCGTGAGATTTACCAAATGTATGTCCCCCAGCAACAAGAGCTACAGTTTCTTCATCATTCATTGCCATTCTTCCGAATGTTGTTCTTATATCATGAGCACTTGCAAGGGGATCAGGATTGCCATCAGGCCCTTGAGGATTAACATATATCAATCCCATTTGAACAGCTGCAAGAGGATTATCAAGTTCTCTTTCGCCTTTATAACGTTTATTATCTAACCATTCGGATTCAACACCCCAATGAATATCTTCTTCAGGACCCCAAATATCAGGCCTTCCACCACTAAAACCAAAAGTAGTACCGCCCATTGACTCAATGGCAGCGTTACCAGCAAGAATAAGCAAATCTGCCCAGCTAATTTGCTTCCCATATTTTTGTTTTATAGGCCATAGTAATCTTCTTGCTTTATCAAGATTACCATTATCAGGCCAACTGTTAAGAGGTGCAAAACGTTGAGCACCAGTGCCTCCACCACCTCTTCCATCTGTACTTCTATATGTTCCAGCAGCATGCCATGTCATTCTTATAAAAAATGGTCCGTAATGTCCATAATCTGCAGGCCACCAATCTTGTGAGTCAGTCATAAGATCATAAAGATCTTGTTTAAGTGCGTCATAATCAATTTTTTGGAATTCTTCTTTGTAGTCAAAACCCTCATCCATAGGATTTGTTTTTTTATCATGTTGATGAAGTATGTTTAGATTCAATTGATTAGGCCACCAATCTTTTGTTGATGTGCCTGTTGAACTATTCGTTGTCATAGCCCCGTGCATTACAGGACATTTACCTTCTGTTTGCTCAGCCATTTACTGATTCTCCTAGTTAATTTATATAGTGCAGTTTAAGTATTTAAACATGTATATATTATCAAAAAAATAAAAAAAAAGAACTTATAGAATAAATTTTTATAAATATTTTTTATGTAAATATTACATTGATTTCTTAATAATAGTTTTGTTAGGATAGCTGTATGAAATCACCAAAATTTTTTAGAACAAGCATCATGTTTTTAGTTGACTCATGGAGAGTCGTCATGAACGTTAAATATAATCCTTTGAAGTATGTTCCTGATCCTAGTATTCAGACCTACTTTATGGTCGTACTATTTACAATTTGGAGCGCGTTTTTTGGATTGATAGCAATATTTTGGCTTGGATTTATTGGGTATAATATTCTTACAAGTGTCATTGTTCATCTGTCTATCATTATTCCAATAGCTTTCACAAATGCAGTTTTTGTTGATGCTGAAAGAGACGGTGAGAATTGGTTAAAAGAATGGCGAGAAGAACAATCAAGATTCAAATTGCTTAAAAATAGGCTTAAAAGAAAGAATTTGGTCTTATGGGATCCAAATAAAGAAGCTTAATTAAGGTTTAAAAGCAAAGAAGCGATCATTGATGGTGGAGCTATTGGTTCAAAACTGGAACCAACTAGTCCCCTACTTCAAGAGATTAGGCTATGTCCTTGAAGAATAGTCAAAACATAGAAAATCTCAAGTATGAATATATCTACGGTAGTGTTCATGGTGATGGCAGAAGAAGCTTTAAGTCATTAGATAACTTAATAAAAGAACATCAATTAGCAGCGTCAACTATCTACAGGCGTTCGTCTAAAGAATTATGGAAAGATCAAAGAATATCTTTTAGAGCTGAGCTAAGTGAGGAGATTAAGAAAGCCAAGAAGCATGATATTGTTAACGATATCCAGTTTATTCAGAACAAAGCTACAAACGGCCTCTCTCTTATCCTAGATAAGGCTATAGATTATTTGGAAATGGATAAATCTATTAATCCTAGAGGCTTATATAACTTAACTCAAACTATTGTTGCTTGTAGCAGGAACCTTCCAGCAATAGCTGAGAGTGATGAGGATGATAATGAAGGGTTCACCAGAGCAATGGAGATGTTAGATCAGATAGCTGACTTTAAGAGAGATACACCTGGCTTTAATTTTGAGTAGATTTGGTCTCTAAACATTCAATAAATGCAGCTTTTGTCTCAAGATAATTTTCGTCGTTAACATTTTTTTTTAACTGAAACAATTTACTATTGTATTTTACATATTTGTTTCCATTACCAAGATACTCATTACAACTTTGTACCATCCTTCTTATGTTTATTTGTGCTTGAAGTTTTCTTACTTCATCAAGAGCATCAAGTCGTCTTAACTCCTCTTCTAATTTTAGCTGTTCAAGAATAATCAAATCTGTCTCCGTTTTTAATTCAGTAAGAGATTTGCTCTTAATATCATCTTTAGTAGTTGAATCTTTGGGTTGAGGGATTAATGAGTTACTTTCTGCCCTTTCACCATATTGAATAATATTAACTAATGGGATGAGAAAAATAATTATTAAAGAGACAGTGTAAATCCATTTTTTATTATTAACCTTATTTTTAATATATCTATAGAGAAATAACGGTACAAAAATTATGCTCATCCAAAGCGAACTTCCAAGGTAGGCTATAGACATTTTACCGAAATGATAAAGGTCTAAAAACCAAACTTTAACGATTAGCTCCGAGTAAACCCAAAGCCAGGCTAAACCTAAAATATTTGCAACTACAATTGATAATAGAGCAACAGCTAAAACATTTAGGGCGTATATAAAGCCTGAGCTATTTTTAGAAATTAAAACCTTTGCTACATCAACAACAATAAAAGAGCATAAAAATCCAACAAAAGTATAAAGAGCCATAATTTATTCCGAACACTCCATTTGATATTGAGACCTCTTGGAAGCTATTCTGGGAGGTAAAGATGCATTCTTCATTAACCATTGATGATCTTCTTTTGTAAAATTATCAAAATACTTGTGTCCTAAGCAATTGCAATATTCTTTGATTGATCTTATAACATCTGTGGATTGAGAATTTAGGCCCATATTTGTATATTGAGTCTGGATAGTTGGAATGCAGGTTCCAGAGTGCCCCTTAATTAATGCTGATTTTGTTTTTTGATCAATTGATTGAGAACATGATGAGATTATTAAAAGAAAGGTTAGGCTTAGCAACTTACTCATTGGGATCGTTAACCTCAATATTATGTTTTAGTAAAAGATATGCTTTAAATAATTTATATATTTCTATTACTTCTAGATTTGTAGTTTTAAGATCAATAGATTCGCTTGCTTCAAATTCTTTGTAGCAATGATGATTAAAAAAATCAAACATTGTTAAGTGGACTTTTGATCTTGGGGTTCTAGTTACATCTTTAAAGATACTACTATTCTTATCATTTTTAGTAACTATAGTTTTATCAATATTCCGAGTGTTTATAGTATCTTGAATAAATTGTCTTTCTTTTTTCACTGCCATATCTCTTTCAGATTTTATTTGTTTCTCAGATTTACTGAGAGGTGTGCTTTTTGAATTATTACCATCTAAAACAGATCTACCAAAAGTTGGCGTTTTAACTTCAGCATTAGTTAGAAGAGTTGCAATAATTCCAATCAAGCCACCCCAATACAAAATAAAAAGGCTATTGTCTGGACTAAATGAATACTTTAAATTAAGAAATAAAAAAAATGGAGGAAATCCATTAATTAAATTTATAGGTATTTTTACTATTTCCAAAACAACGCATAGTGCAAATGCCCATATTCCATAATATTGAATTTTTTCAATCATTGATTTTTATTGCATCCTATCAGAGAGAGTTTTGTTATTACTATCAATATATCTAATCCGACTTATCACCTTATCCCAATCATTTGGCATATTCATACATGAGGCAGTTAAATTCCTTACAGGACCTAAAAATGTTGGCTTATCTACTACTTGTATTTCGTAGTCGTTTTTATAATATCTTCTCATCGCAGTTATTTTCCAAGGATCATCAAACATTAAAGAATTTTCACTTAATGAGCTATTTAAATCTCCAGGGCTTTTATAGTTAATATTCAGACCCGACGATTGATCAGAATCTCTATAGTAAAAGTTATTAACTAAAATTAAATTTTTCTTTTTTGCTCTTACTAAAAATTGATACATGGTATCTGTACCATAATCAGTAAACTTAAATTCTATTTCAAATTCATCTCCAATATTCATACCATCCATATACGAAGAATATGACTTTGCTAAACCATCCTCTGTTTCTAAAATATGTTGCCCTGTTATTTTGCATTTAACTGAAAAGTTATCGTAAATATCATTAATCTCATCGGAATATGCAAGAGGAAATAAAAACATAATAAATAAAAATATTTGCATTTTTTTAGAGTTACAAACTTTTTTCATTTAAAATTTCTTTTTAGAGACATCTAAAACAGAGCAATCACCAGAAAAGTTTTTTGGAGATGCCATGGCTTTATATTCCATTTTTCCTGTAACTCTGGAAATAGTTACTTTAGGTTTATTTATAAAGTTAATTTTAAATTCAGCTTTAATCTCTGTATCTGTTACAGATATATTTTTTAATTCAAATTTATCTATTTTCTTTCCACCTATTGGAGGTCTCATTACACTTGGCAATTGAATAAAACCATTATCAAAGCCATCATCAAGATGAAAAATAACCTCTGCAGAAGCCTGCCTATCTGTTGCAGTTACTGTTGAGCCAGATCCATAAGCAGAGGTGCCCTGTCCATATACTTGTGCAGAGGATGAGCTTACTTTACTATCGGTTACTGTTGCCTCCCCTGAACAGACAAGATCTAAGTCTTCTGAAAAACTAATTGGTGCATATAATATTATTAGTACGAGTATTTTTTTCATTATCTAATTCTGCCACAACAGTTTGATTTAATAAAATTTCTATAATAAATGATAGAAAAGTGATAAAAAACTTAGTAATATTAAGTTAATACAAACCGCAGTTAATGCAGACGCATTAAGCTTTATTTGATAGATTTCAATCTGCTTTTATAGGAGACGTATGTCTATGGAAGCTTATATGAAATATCTAGAAAATCTTGATTTATCAGATTCTGATAAACTTTTAATCATTAATCAGTTATTAGAACTAAGTGAGAGGTTGTTTGATGAATACTATAAATAAAGAAGGTGTTATATACACAAGAGTTTCATCATTGAAACAAGTCACTCAAGGCAGCGGGTTAAACACACAGCACTCAGCCTGTCTGAAGTATGCAAAAGAAAACAATATTAATGTTATTAAAACTTTTCAAGATGCAGCTATGTCTGGCAAAACTATTGATAGGCCAGCACTATTTGAAATGATCCACTTCATTAAAAAAAGAAAACGTGAAACCTTTGTAATATTTGATGATATTTCAAGGCTATCAAGAAATACTGAGGAATATTACTTTATCAAAGATAAGATTAGGAGATATGGCGGCTATCTTCTCTCATTAAAAGATGATCTTGAGTCTACTGATCCCATAAGCCGCCTTAAAGAAAATATGGTAGTTGCTTTTGCAGACTATGATAGAGAAAACAATTTACTAAGGGTTAAAACAAGGATGCGAGAAAAACTTCAAGCTGGGTATTGGTTATTTAAGGCTCCTATTGGCATGAGATTGGTAGATAAGATTTTATATCCAGATAATACGAATTCAGTTTTAATTAAAAAGATTTATGAAGATTATGCTATAGGCAGATACATCACTTATGAGAGTATTAAATATTCTAAAGAGGCGCAGCAATTAATTAATCCATATATCAATAAGCCATATCAGCTTAGTAATGATTTAATGAAAAAAATTCTTACCAATAAACTTTATATAGGAATCATTGATTATCCTAAATGGGGTTTTAAAGAAATTAATGCCATTCATGAGGGATTTATAGAAAAAGAATTGTTTTATAAAGTCCAACAAAGGATTAAATCTAAAAAAAGAAAAAAATATAGTGTTGTTGGAATTGAGCACTTCCCTCTTAAAGGCGATATTGAATGTGGTTCATGTTCAAGTAAATTACTAGGTAATTATTCTACGGGCAGAGATAAAAAGAAATATCCTTATTACAGATGCGATTCATCCAGAGATATATGTGATATTAAACCTAAAAATATCCAAAGAGATGTTATACATCATGAATTTATTGGGCTTTTAAAGAAAGCTCGCATTAATAAAGATGTGTTAAAACTAGCTGATAAGATTATGGATGATACTTTTAATAAGAATTCTAATCACCTAAGCAGTATCAAAAACCACAATCAAATTAAAATAGATGAATTGGCTAAAAGAAAAAGGGCTCAGTTAGAAAAATTCATTAAGGCATCCAATCCTTCTTTGATAAATGCTTTAGAAAAAGAGATAGAGTCTATTGATAGGCAAATAAGGGTTTTAGAGCAGGTACAGTACTCTGAAGATGATGTAATAAAGTTTAAACTGCAAGGAAAAACTCTATTAAGCCATCCAGATAGAGCCTGGCAACAAGCAGACTCAAATACGAAAAAGATCATCTTTAATTTCATTTTTGAAGAAAATCTGAAAGTTATAGATGGCAAAATTGGAAACACCAAATATAGCTTACCCTATAGGGTTTTGAAGGGAAAAAAATCTTCAAACAAAGGATTGGTGGAGCTACGCGGGATCGAACCGCGGACCCCCTGCTTGCAAAGCAGGTGCTCTCCCAGCTGAGCTATAGCCCCACATTTAGATGCATTATTGTACTTTAATGGATAAATTTTTGTTGATTTAATCTAAATCTTTTTTGTTGTTGATTGGTGCAAACTTTGAAGACTGCATCGACGAAGACAGAGGATTTTTACTACTTCTTCCAGCAGCGCTTGATTGAACTTTTTCTCTATATAAATTAAATACTTCGAATAATAAATAAAACCAGAAGCCATTTATAACTGGTTCTACTATCGCGTCAATAGCAGCAAGATTTAGAGGAGCTCCAGTAAGAAGTCTATTACATGTCATAGCAATTAAGATGTGTCCAATCGTATAGATTACAGCTAAATAAATTCCGATTTTATTCGGGTTTAAAAACTTTAAGCTTAAAGAATTAATTTTCTCCATGATTCGTTTTTTGAAAACCACTAATAATAAGTAAAACCAAAAACCGTTAATTATTGGCTCAATGAAAGCGTCTGCTGCAGCCATGTCTAGAGTAGCGCCTGTAATAATTCTATTACAAGTTATTGCTATTAAAATATGTCCAATTGTGTAAATTAAAGCAAGGACTAAATTATCATATTTAAATACTTGAGTATCATCATATTTTAAATAATTTTTCATAAAAGAATTTAAACATAAAAAAAGGGGTAATGCTATGTTACCCCTCTATTTATGGGGTCCTATATAGCACCCCTCTCCCAATTGAATTAGAAATCGTATGAAAAGCCAACTTTCATTGTTCTAGGTTTTTGTGATCTCGCACCTTCAGATGGTGCTCTAGAGATTAGATCCTCGTCATCTAATGTATTTTCAAGAATTACATATACATCCATTGAACTATTTATTGCTTTTCTAATGCTTAGATCTAAGAAACTATATGAATCAATCTTGTTATAGATTCCACAAGCAGCTATCGAGCAAGAGCTACCGACATTAACTAATCTAGCACTTCCACTCAAACCATTATCAGTAATAAAGCCTGCAACAATAGAGCTTTGTGTATCTGGAATATATGGTAAGTCATCTCCAGCAGCAACTAAACCAAAGTAGTCACTTTCTGAGCTATTTTTAAATGTTGCATCTGTACTTGTGTAATTAACTGAAATTGGATAGCTAAAACCATTTCCACCTTCCAGTACTATTGAACCACTGAATTCAATACCAGAAACTTCAGCTTCACCTCCACTGAAAATAGCTGATTCATCTGCATCACATGCAGCACCACTAACAAGAGTACATTCAGCAGCAAGTCTTGAATAATCGCTTGTGAAGTAAAAAGCTTCAACATTTGTAGTGCCCTCAGAATACCTAACACCTAATTCCATATTATCAGCTTCCTCAGGATCAGCTCCAAACAT
This sequence comes from uncultured SAR86 cluster bacterium, assembly GCA_902586925.1. Lineage (GTDB taxonomy): Bacteria > Pseudomonadota > Gammaproteobacteria > Magnimaribacterales > D2472 > SAR86A. The sequence continues at coordinate 253,556 of CACIJE010000001.1, forward strand.
TGGTGTCATACCCTCGTGAAACCCAGCTATTAAAGTTGTAGTATCATTCAGATCATAAGTTGCAGCTATGCTAGAAGTAGTATGATCATTGTAAGCCATTGTATCTCTGTTATCTGCTGGACCAATTCTTACTTCTGTTAAATTTGGTCCTGCTTTATCTGACCATCTTCTATGACGTTGTTCATAATCTTCTGACCTATATCCTAATGTTATAGCAAGCTTGCCAAAATCCATCGTATCCTCAATATAATATGATGTTGCGCTTGATTCTCTTAACCTGTTGTTACTATTATTTAAACCATCATAGCCATATATAGCAGATAAAGAGCCATCTGCTGCCTGATCTGCATACTCATGAGCTTGAACTCTGCTCTCAGAGTCTTCCATATCTCTGTAACCTAAAGTAAGCGCATGAATACCAATTTCAGTTGAAACAGTAAATTGATAGCCTTCATTGGTATAGTATCTGTTGTTGTGCTTATATTCTATTTGAACCGGTAGTTGTCCATCTAAAATTGCCTGAGCATTTGCACTTCCATTATTAGCGTCGCTAATTAGCTCATTTATATCATCTTGCTCTCCGTGCTCTTTGAGATTATTGAAATCACTAACTTTGAACCAATCTCTATGATAGTCGTTTTGCCAAGAGGTAAATACAATATCAAGATTATCAAAATCACCAACATATGTTAAAGAAGTTTGTTCGCCATCATTCATCATTTCATCATATGCGGTAGCACCGTATCTCATTCTTGCATCAGCATTAAAACTCGCTTGAGATAAACCAACATAAGATTGATCTGAGTTTTCCTCTAAATCAACCATTTTGAATTTTAAGGTATGACTACCTGAACTATACTCTGCCTTAAGCATTAAATCTGATTTATCAAAACCTGTATCGCCACCAACATTTGCAATGGAGTCAAAACCATCACTCGAATGTTCATGAACTTCAACAAGAGCACCAAAATTTCCACTATTTACGCCATAGTATGCGTGTGTTCTTGCCATACCATTTTGACCAAGTTCTTGAATAAACTTTGCAGAATTAACTTCTGGAATAGGTGTACTAATTAAGTTAATTGCGCCGCCAATAGTTTGTGGACCTTGAGATACGACTGCAGGCCCTTTTAGAACTTCAACTGAGTGTATTCTTCCTGTTGTTGGAAAATAATATGCAGAGGAAGATGTATATGGCGATGGAGCTACTAAAACGCCATCTTCCATAATTGTTACTTTTGCAGATCTCTCAATAGCAGTACCTCTTATTGATATATTTGGTCTTAGTCCATATCCTTCTTCTGTCCTCATATAAAGACCTGGAACAGCTGTAAGAATTTTTTGGATATCAGTATCCATTGCTTTTTCTAAACCTTCAATTGAAATTACAGCACCTGAACCTGCTAATTCTTTTAGATCATCTTTTGATCCTATTATTGTTACTGACTCAACTTCTTCAACATCTTGATCTTGCGCAATGATAAAAGAAGATATTAATAAAACACCTATGAAAAGTATTGATGAAATATCATCAAGAACTTTATTAAATAATTTATTCATAATTTTTCTTCTTTATAAAATAAAATGAAAGCTACCTTGTTCGCCTAAAGATTTTTTGATTGTAAAAATCATAAAACTGCACACTTTTAGGGGAATGACCAATAAAGTAGCTTTCATGAATGAGAATGATAATGATTATCATTTAGATTTACAAGTTAAAAGTAAAAAAAATTAAATTATTTTTAACTATTTAAATATAAAAGAATTTTAATAATGAAAGATAGGGTTTATTTATTACCCTTGATAGCAAAATATACGCCTAGTAAAAATAAGAAAATCTGCTCGCTCATAAATAATTTTTTTGTTATTAGCCAATCAGAGTGAGCTATAACAATTGCACCAATCATAATTACTCCAACCGCTCCACCAGAAAGTCTTGTAATTAAATTACCAACATTATTATTAATGAATCCACCAAGTATTATTCCTACGCCAGCTCCAACCTCTCCAAGAGCTACCATACTGGTTACTAATTCAGGATACATATATCCCATACTTTCAAACCAGGTAACCATTTTTTCAGGAGGCAAAGGAAACTTGCCAATACCATGCAATATAAAAGAGATACCAAGCCCAAGTCTCAGTAACCATGGAGCAATTGGCAATAAAGGATTTGCAACTGACTCAAGTATATTATTTAGATTTTTCATATTAAGCTTTATTAGATATTAAAAGTATATCTTCATCATGACAAAGTTCAAAACCTTTATGAATTAATAACTCATCTAATTCATCATTCCCAATTTTTATCTTAATGAGCATTTTTCCACAACTTGAAATTTTTTCTTCTTTTACACACCCCATATCAAAAAGTGAAGACCTAATATTTCCTAGATTATTTTCCATTGAAATCCAGCCATTATAAATACCATTAAATAAAACAGTATTTAACTTAGATCTTAGGTCATTAAAATTATCTTCTCTTTCTGCAGAGATAAAAATCTCATCCTTCCTTCTAGTTTTTAAAAGATCTAGTTTCGCATTGTCTATTAAATCGCATTTATTATTAACAATGATTTGAGGAATGTTGATAACACCAATATCAGACAATATTTTATTTACTTTTTTTATTTTTAATTTGTAATCTACATCAGATGAATCAACTACATGCAAAAGCAAGTCTGCTGTTTTTAATTCATCCAATGTAGCTTTGAATGATTCTATCAATTGTGTTGGTAAATCAGATATGAAACCAACTGTATCGGAAAATAAAATTGGGCCATGTTTTGGGTCCTTATTTTTTCTTGTTACCGAATCTAAAGTAGCAAATAGCTTATCTTCTGCAAGTTGAGAACTTTCTGTCAGTTTATTGAACAAGGTTGTCTTTCCTGCATTGGTATATCCAACTAAGGAAACTAATTTATTTCTGCTCTTTCTTCTAAAGTATCTATTTATCTCCTTTTGTTTATGAGACTTTTCTAATTTTTGATTGAGTCTTTTAATTCTTTTGCCTATAAGTCTTCTATCAGTTTCTAGCTGAGTTTCTCCAGGGCCCCTTAGACCAATTCCACCCTTCTGTCTCTCAAGATGAGTCCACCCTCTGATTAATCTTGTTGATAAATGTTTTAATTGAGCAAGCTCAACTTGTAATTTACCAACATGTGAAGAAGCTCTTGAAGCAAATATGTCCAGTATTAGTTCAGTTTTATCAATTACTCTTTTATTTAAATATTTCTCAAGATTTCTTGTTTGCGATGCTGAAAGTTCATGATTAATAACAACAATGTCTATTTCATCTTGTAAAATTGATTGCTTGAAATCTTCAATCTTTCCTTTACTTAAAAACGTATTAATGACCGGAGTATTTTGACTGATATTTCTTTGATCTTGTATTGTTAATCCTGAAGAAAGAACAAGACTTTTGAATTCATCAAAACTATTTTCTAATTTATTTCTTTGATCAAAGGATTTTATGTTTACGTAAATTAAAAACGCATTTTGGATTAGATTAATTTTTGTAAAGTTCATGAAGTTTTAAAAAACTTATGATTTATTTAATTATTTTATTCAGCGAAGTCTTTTCCTTTAGAAGCCTCAACTTCTCTTTTATTTGGATTAACTGATTCTCTGAAGGGAACATTTACAACCTCGCCTTCAACTGGCTCTCCTGGTGTTACAGAATATTCATCAGGTAGTTTCACCAAAAGCTTAGTTCCAGCCTCAGAAGAGGACCATGGAACCCATGCAAGTGCAATATTTGTTCCAAGTTCTGGAGACCACCATGGGGAAGTAACATATCCCATTTCATCTCCATTAGTATCGGTGACAATCCAGAAGTCAGGTGCATAATCCGTTATTTCTTTGCCACCAAGAGTAATACCTACCATTTTCATTTTAAAAGGAGCTTTGCCTTCGTCAATCATATCCCTTTGTCTTTCGAGCTCTTCTTTTCCAATATAATCTGCCTTTTTATTTCTTGGAACTTGATAACTTAAATTAACTTGGAATGGAGACGATTCATGATCTAAATCTTGACCCCATGACAAAATACCTGCTGCAATTCTTCTATGATGAGCAGGCGCTATGACCATAAGACCAAATTCTTTCCCGTCTTCTAAAACTTGATTCCAAACTTTTTCTGCGTTTTCATGTGTATCTCGAACATAGATTTCGTAACCCTTTTCACCTGTAAAACCTGTTTGACTAATAACACAATCTGCACCATTTATATTAGTTTCCATAAGACCATAATAGGGAACATCTCGTAACTCTTCACCAGCCATTTTTGCCATTAAATCCTCAGATAACGGTCCTTGTATTTGTAACGGACAACAATCTATTTCATCAATTTCTACATCATATTTTTTAGTTACATTTACACCTTGCAACCAAAAAAGAAGATCACTATCAGATATCGAAAACCAGAATTCATCTTCTGAAAGCCTTAATAAGACAGGATCGTTAAGGATCCCACCTTTGTCATTACATAAGATTGCATACTTACCATGCATAGGTTTGATCTTTGTAGCATCTCGAGTAATAACAAAATCTGTAAATGCCTCTGCATCAGGTCCTTTTACTCTTATTTGTCTTTCAACAGCAACATTCCACATAGTTACTCTATTTACCAATGCCTCATACTCAACCATAGCCCCACCATCCTCAGGTCTGACATAACCTCTTGGATGATAAATTCTGTTGTAGACCGTTGCTCTCCAGCATCCTGCTTCGTGAGATAGATGCCAAAAGGGTGATTTTCTAACTCTGGTTGAAATAAGTAGTTCGGTCGGTGTTCTACCGCTTTGTCTAAGATTGTATGGAACTACCCTATCACTTTGATCTACATTTGGATGGTTTGGATGTGTCATATTACCTCCTCACAATATAATACGAACTGATTAAATTTATCATCAGTTTTTAACTTTGTAAATCAAAATATATCTGTGATCTTTAAATGATTGGTATAAAAGGAATACAACCAAAAAGTCCAAAACCAATAACAAAAATAATAATTAATTTCATATATGGATTCTCTCATGTAAAGCGAATAAAATATCTATATGTTTCTAAAATATACTGCAATATTTTTGTTCTTAATCACTTCGTCTTTTGGTTTATCAGAAAATAATGTTAAAAATTCTGCTTTTGAAGAAATGCTTCTAGTTCACAAAACACCTACCTGTGGATGTTGCAAAATGTGGATGAAACATGCTGAAGAAAGTGGAATGACTGTATATTCTCAAGATCATCAAAACTTAATGACAATTAAAGAACAATATCAAATTGAGCCTAAGTATAGATCTTGTCATACTTCAGTATCATCAGATGGATTTGTTTTTGAAGGACACATTCCAAGTAAATACATTGCTCAATTTTTGTCTGAAAATCATACAGATGCAATTGGTTTATCTGTTCCCGGCATGCCGTTAGGTTCACCAGGTATGGAGTACGAAAATCAATTTTCTCCATATGATGTTCTTATTCTTTTTAAAGATGGAACCAGCAAGGTTTACGCAGAAGTAAGACAATAAAACTATCAAAATATACTTGACAGATATGTTACTTTATTAACTAACACTTTTAGGAATTAAACAATGCAAAATGCAATGAACAGATTGCCTGTAACTGTATTATCAGGTTTTTTAGGTGCAGGCAAAACAACAGTTTTGAGTCATATTTTAAATAATCGTCAAAATAAAAAAGTTGCCGTTATTGTCAATGATATGAGCGAAATAAATATTGATGCTTCAATGGTAAAAAATGATATCTCTTTAAACCGAAGTGAAGAAAAGTTAGTCGAAATGAGTAATGGCTGCATCTGTTGCACTTTAAGAGAAGATTTATTACTTGAAATTAACAAGCTAGCTAAAGAAAAAAAATTTGATTATCTTGTTATAGAGTCAACTGGGATATCTGAGCCTTTACCCGTTGCTGAAACCTTTACCTTTGAAGATGAAACTGGTGTTTCGCTATCAGATGCAGCAAATTTAGATACAATGGTAACCGTTGTTGATGCAGTAAATTTTATTAAAGATTACGAAGAGGCAAAATATCTTCAAGAAACAGGAGAATCTTTAGGTGAGGATGACGAAAGAAGTGTAGCTGATTTACTAGTAGATCAAATTGAATTCGCTGATGTGATACTAATTAGTAAAACTGATCTAGTTGAAGATAAAGATATAAATAAATTAAAAGCAATTATAAAAACCCTTAATACTCAAGCAGAAATTATCCCAATAAAAGAAGGAAATGTCGAAATTGATAAAGTACTAAATACTGGTCTTTTTAATTTTGATAAAGCAAAAGAAGCGCCAGGATGGCTCAAAGAAATGAGAGGTGAACACATTCCAGAAACTGAAGAATATGGAATTGGAAGTTTTAGTTATACTGCCCGAAGACCATTTTTTCCAGATAAGTTCTATAAGTTTCTTCATAGCACAGAACAATACGGTAAATTGATTAGATCAAAAGGTTTCTTTTGGCTTGGTTCACGTCTTGAGTATGCTGGACAGTGGAGTCAAGCTGGCGGTATTGCTAGATATGGATATGCGGGTTTATTTTGGAGATCTGTACCAAAAGAAAATTGGCCAACAGATGAACAGGCTCTTGCAACAATAAAAGAAAATTGGATAGAGCCATTTGGTGACATGAGACAAGAATTAGTATTTATTGGCCAAGGACTCGATGAAGCAGCAATGAAAAAAGCCCTTGATGAGTGTCTTGTATCTGAAGACGATATGCTAAAAGATGCAGAATTTTGGACTAATCTCGATGATCCATTTCCGCCATGGCAAGAAGTGCAATAATGGTAGGCCCTGAAGGACTTGAACATCCGACCAATGGATTATAAAGGCTCTTATCGATTAAAAATCATTCAAGCAGTTTATTTCTTAAGAATTAGTTTCAACTAATAAATTTGGTTTGCCTTTGCGTTTTTGAAGAAGAAATTCATCATATAGCTTTCCTGTTGCCGTATAGGCGCGGAACCTCAGATTGTCATTATTGATATCTATAATTTGATAGAGTTGTGTATTCTCTCCAATTTTTTTTGCAAATTGGCCTTTTCCAATCTTATACATTTTTGGTCCACTGACAGAAACTACATGCACTGTTCCAATTTCTGGATCATAAGCTTGCTGATATCCTGTTGGGATATTTTCAATTTTTTCTGCATCAATTAGTCCAGTTCGAGAGTAAGAATGATCATGTCCACTTAAAACTAGATCAACTTTAAATTCATCAAGTAACGGTTTCCATAATTGACGCATTTTAAAATTATCACGGTCTGATACAGGCGAATATAATGGATGATGGAATGTAATTATCGTCCAACGATTTTTATTTTCCTCTAGAACTTTTCTAAGCCAATCTGATTGAATTTCCATCTCTATATTTGAATCAAGGGAAATAAACCGAACTCCTTGATAATCAACATAATATAAAGTTTCCTTAAGTCTCTCATCAGGGACATCTTGGATTGGAAAAGAGAATTGTGGCCTCCAATGACTGCTAACCTTTTCAATACTATCAGGATTTCGAAGACGATCATATAAAGGAGCTTTGCCTCCCAAAATGAATTGATTTATGAGTTCTTCTTTTTTGAATCCAGTAATTAATTCTATACCTTTATCGACATCTATTATTTCTCCCGAATCTTTTACCTGTATTGTTCCTTTTTTACCTTCAAAATCTTCAACATCAACAACAAAAATATCTGGGTTATCATTATTCAAAAATTCAATATCAATATTGATGGGTTGACCTTCTTTATTGGTCCATATTCTTTTAGTCTCAAAGTCTTTTTGATATTCGTGATTACCTGGTGTTGCAATGACTGGAATGGTTCCATTAACCCAGTCAGGTCCTTGATGCCATTCTCCCCATTGTGAATCCATATTATGCACATCTATCAAATCGCCAGCATGTAAAGTAAATGCAGCTCTTGGTGCATCACGAAATGCCTCCCTAAAAACTCTTGACCAATGAGTTCTCACTTCATTTTGTGCGTCACCAAAATAAATAAAACTGAAAGGTTTTTCTTCATGGCTTGCAGTTTTAAAATGATAATACTCGGTCCAATTTACTCCATCTCCAACTCTATAGGCATACGTAGTATTAGGTTGAAGGTTTTTAAAAGTAACACTGTGATAATTGGCCTCATTAATATCACTCTTGAAATAGCTTGTTTCTGCTTTAAATTCGTCTGGCTTTAGTGCTCTTCCATTTGCATTTGCTATTGCGAGGTGTGCAAGTCCAACTTTCACAGACAAATCTGTTCGCCAATTAACCGCTTGAGTGGTTGCTGGATCATCATTCCAAGTCAAAACAACTCTGTCAGGCAGAGGTGTTGGAATGTGTGCCATTTCATTGGGATACTTCTTAATAGACGAATCTGGATGAGATTGAATATTTACTGAAATAGAAAAAATAAATAAATAAATAAACTTTTTCATAATAGATGCAATTTTACTAGAAAAGAATAGTTTTGGTTTAATTAAAAAATTTATCAAATTTGAAAAAGATGGTGGGCCCGGGAGGACTCGAACCTCCGACCAATGGATTATGAGTCCACTGCTCTAACCAACTGAGCTACAGGCCCAATGTTCATATGAACAAAAGAGCGGTAATTATATAAGAATTAATTTATTAAGGAAGTCTTAAAACTTTTCAAAAAAAACTGATAGGTTATTATCTTATTATGATTAATCTTGATGGAATGACTCCTTTTGCAAAAGGAGGTAACCGTTTGTGTTTTGTTCACCCCAATAATCCTAATAGATGTTTAAAAGTGGTTCATCCAGGATTGCTTGATGAAATTAAAAAAAATAAATCTTGGTATAAAAGACTTAGATCGATTAAGAGTTTTGATGATAATTTAAGAGAGCAACAGGCATATAATCAAAAAGCACTCAGAAAAGATGATCCTGGTATCTGGTCACATCTCGCAAAATGGTATGGAATGACCGAAACAAATATTGGCATGGCTTCTGAAACTGAATTAATAACAAATGGTGGTGAAATTGCTGAAACGCTTGAAGCATATCTTTTTAGAGAAGGTATTACAGAGGAGATAAAATTATCTATCGAGAAGTTTCAATCGTGGCTAAGAGAACATATAATCTTAACTAAAAATCTAATACCTCATAACCTAGTTTTAGGTCATGAAAATGACAAAATTGTTATAAAAATTATTGATGGATTAGGATCACAAGCATTCATCCCATTGCCAAACTATTCAGATTTTTTTGCTAAAAGATATGTTGAAAGAAGAATAAAACTTATGTGGAGTAGGATAAATTGGGATCTCTCAGGACGTAATGGAAACTGGAAGTAAATTATTCGTCTAGGAAATTTTTTAAATGGCTGGATCTGCTTGGATGCCTCAATTTTCTTAAGGCTTTTGCTTCTATTTGTCTGATTCTTTCTCTTGTAACATCAAACTGTTTACCAACCTCTTCAAGAGTATGATCAGTATTCATGCCAATACCAAATCTCATTCTTAAAACTTTTGCTTCTCTTGCTGTAAGTGATGCTAGTACATCATCAGTTGCAAAGTGCAAACTTTCTTCTGTTGCATTTTCAAGCGGAGATTCTATTACAGTATCCTCGATAAAATCACCTAAGCTTGAATCTTCATCATCTCCGATAGGTGTTTCTGTAGAAATTGGTTCTTTTGCAATCTTGAGAACTTTCCGTACCTTATCTTCAGGCATATCAAGCTCTTTACTTAATTCTTCTGGAGTAGGCTCTCTACCCATATCCTGCATCATTTGGCGTGAAACTCTATTAAGTTTGTTGATTGTTTCAATCATATGAACCGGAATTCTTATCGTTCTTGCTTGGTCTGCTATTGATCTTGTTATAGCTTGTCTAATCCACCATGTGGCATAGGTTGAAAATTTATATCCCCTTCTATATTCGAATTTATCTACAGCTTTCATCAAACCAATATTTCCTTCTTGAATAAGATCCAAGAATTGAAGTCCTCTATTGGTATATTTTTTTGCAATTGAGATTACAAGTCTCAAATTAGCTTCAACCATATCTTTTTTGGCTCTTCTCATCTTAGTTTCACCCATAGACATGTTTCTATTTATTTCTTTAATTTCTTTAAGGCTAAGGCCAACCTTGCTCTCTATTTCAATTAAATCTTTTTGAGCAATCACCACATCTTGTTTGACATTTTCAAGTAGGTTCTTTTTATATTTTTTTTCTTTCATTAAATTGTCTACCCACCTAACTTTAGTAACATTATCAGGATAAAGGGTAAGAAAATCTTTTCTTGGGATACGAGCATTCTTAACTAATTGAGTTTGAATAAATTTTTCTTTTTCTCTTATACTATTCAGGCCATCTCTTGCAATGGAAGCAATATCTTCAAACATTCTTGGACTAAATTTTAGGAATTGGAATATCTCTCCTAACTTCTTAAACTCTTGATTTGCTTCTTTTGAATGTCTACCTTTTTTCTCAATTACTTTTGTAGTTTTATTAAACTGTCGTTTTAAGCTGGTCATTCTTCTTTGAACCTCTTTCATATCAGGACCAGATGATCCCTCATCGTCAGATGATTCCTGTGCTTCAGCTTCTTCTTTTGCTCTCTGACTTCCAGGACCAGCCGATGGAACTTCTTCCATCTCCTCTAAAAAACCAGTTACAAAATCATTTATCTTTTTTTCTTCATCTTTTACTAATTGGAAGAAATGTATTACATACTCTACAGTTTTGGGATAGGCAACACTTGCATTTAAAAGATCTCGCATACCCTCTTCTATTCTCTTTGCTATTTCAATTTCACCTTCTCTTGTCAGCAAATCTACAGTACCCATTTCTCTCATATACATCCGAACAGGATCGGTAGTTCTACCTGTCTCATTTTCTACCGCTGCTAATGCTTCCGCTGCTTGTTCTAAAGCGATATCATCAGAATCTTCGGATTCAGCTAACATTAAAGTGTCAGCATCGGGTGCTGTTTCATGCACTTGAAGACCCAAATCATTGATCATGCCAATGATTTCGTCTACTTGATCAGGATCAGATATGTCATCAGGTAAATGGTCATTAACATCGGAATAAGTTAAGTAACCTTGCTCTCTGCCTTTTTCTATAAGTTCAGCTATCTTTGAACCTTTTTGATTAAGTTTATCCACGGATTAAACGTACCTCTAGTATATCCCCTATATTTATGGATTGATTGCTAAAAATCAATCTATCCAGAGCTTAAACTTTTAATTAAAGCCTCTTCTTCGGACGACATTTTATCCTTTTTTAAGATAATTTGTTGTAATTCTCTCTTTTCTGAAGAATTTAATTCATTCATTTTATATTTTTCAATTAATAGATTTTCTCTTTCTGAGTAAGTCTGTGATATCAGTTCGATACAATCCTTTATCATAGATGATGCGTCTTCCTCTGAGATTTTAATCTCAGATACTAATGCCTCTCCAAAAACATTTTTTATTTTTTCTTGCTCAATCTTCTCAAGTATCATTGAAGCAGTTGAATTTGGATGTTTTAAAAATATATCTCTTACGTCTAACAAAAAAGAAAACTTAGACTCATAGGCAATCAAATTAAACTGCTTGCTATCAGCTAACTTAGGATGTTGAATTAATGCACTAAATATTCCAAGTACAGATTTCTTCATTATAGATCTTGTATCAACTTCAGTTTTTTCTTTTTTGGGAACATTAATATTTTTGTGTGTTTCATTTCCTTGGATAAGCTTTGAAAAATCAAGATCGCATACACTTGATGCCTCATTTATATATGCCTGCTTTATTGTTTCACTGGAGATGGATTTAATTAAAGGTAATGCAAACTTTGCAGCAATTGTTCTTCCTTCAATAGAAGATAAATCATCCTGTTTTTTTAATGTTTCAAAAAAGTATGTGGAAAGTGATTTTGAGTCCTTAGCAAGATTATAAAAAGCTTCTTTTCCATGTTCTCTTATAAAGCTATCTGGATCATCTCCCTCATTGAGAAAAATAAAATTTATTCTAGTATCTTCTCTGAGTAATGGCATTGAATTTTCTACAGTTCTCCAAGATGCTTTTAGACCAGCTTCATCACCATCAAAAACTATATAAATTGTATTTGTATAGTTAAGTAATTTTCTAAGTTGCTCCTTTGTAAAAGCAGTACCTGAAGATGCAACTGCATTTTTAATACCATGCTGGAAAAGTCCAATGACATCCATATAGCCTTCAACAACAAATATTGAATCAGGTCTCTTATCAATTTGCCTAACCTCATATAAACCATATAGTTCATATTTTTTTTTGTATGTTTTTGTTTCAGGAGAGTTTAGATACTTTGCCTGATTTTCTTTATCTTTGAGTAACCTTCCTCCAAAAGCTATACAGTCACCTTTAATATTTCTTATTGGAAACATTAATCTATCTCGGAATCTATCATAAAACTCATCATTATCATTTTGACCAAATAGACCAGATTCGTTTAATTCTTCTTTATTAAATTCTTTTGATAGTTTCTCGTATAAGCTCGGAGCCCTAGCATTTGCGTATCCTAAATTAAAGAATTTAGCTGTTTCACCAGAAATCCCCCTACTTTTTAGGTAACTAATGGTATTTTTTCCATTTTCTTCTTTAAGTTGGGAATAAAAAATTTCTCCAGCCCTATTATTAATATTTGTTGATTTGATTACTACTGGACTTCTTTCTTGTTTTGGAATCTCCATTCCAACATATGAAGCTAGTTGCTCTACTGCTTCTATAAAATCTAAGTTATCGTGTTTCTTTAGAAAAGAAATTGCATTTCCGGTCTCTTTACAGGTAAAACAATGGTAGGTTCCGGTTTCTTCATAGATTTTCATTGACGCATTATTTTCTTCTCCACCCTTATGAAAAGGACATTTAGCCATATAAGCACCGCCTCTTCTCTCAACTTGTCTTCGTTTTTGGATAACTTCAACAATATTTACAGAGTTTAGTAATCGTTCTATAAAATCCTCGGGTATATACATAATTATTCTTTATTTAGCTCAAACCAATTATCAATAAGAATTTTTGCAGCATTTGCATCAACTTCAACTTTTTTTTCATCAAAGATTTGTCTGGCCTCAAAGGTAGTAAGCCTCTCATCTACATATTCGAATCTTGCGTCATAAATATTTTTTAGTTTTTGATAAAATCTTTCAACCTCTTTCATAATTTCACTATCTGTTCCATCCATATTTAGTGGCTTACCAATAATAATAATATCTGGATTCCACTCTTTTAAAAGAATATTTATTTCATCAAAATTTATCCTATTATTTTTATTAAATATTACCTGTAAGGGTGAGGACGAATTTGTTTCAGTTTGGCCAACCGCAACGCCAATCTTTTTTGTACCAAAATCAAAAGCAACTATTTGCATTTAATTTGACGAAAAATTCCAGTCTCTTATTATTTCAAGAATACTATATTCACTAGACATAGTTTGATTGAAAGGAGCAAACGGTGCTGATTCATTTAAAATATTCAATGCCATCTCATCAATAAATTTATCTCCTGAGGAGATCAAAATCTTTGAACTTATTAAATTTCCATAAATATCTATTGTTGCCATAATCTGTACCTTTCCATCAAACAAATTTTTACTCTTTGAGATTATATCGTCTCCAGTTGTCTCAATTTGCCTTTGCCATAAATTTAAATAAATGGCTTCGTCAGAGTTAACAACAGAGTTTGCTTGTAGTTTTTTTATTCTAAATGATTGTGATGCACCTTGAGAAACTAGCATGTTTCCATCAACAGAATTTTGTAAATTTTTTTTTAAAGTCTCGTTGCCTCCCATATTAATTTTTGAATAAAGATCCTGATTAGAATTTGCGAATTTAACATTAATAATTGGTGATTCCTTAAAAATTGGTAGCTTGTAATAAGTTGTTATTGAAATACCAAAAATTAAAAGTAAATGTATTATTAAAGATATAAAAAAGGATTTATTAAAAGTTAATGAACGTCTACTAACAATTTTTGATGCAGAAAATATACTCATAACCCCTCAAAGTACTCAGATATAGGATTAATTTTTGTTTGTTCAAATATTTCTCTTGCGCATGTTGGACTTGTTATATTAATTTCAGTTAAATATTTGCCAATAACATCAATGCCAGCAAGGCTAATTCCATTTTTTACTAAGACTGGAGCAATCTTTTCAGCAATTTTTTGTTGAACTGGTGTTATATCTTTTGCAATACCTTTTCCACCTGCAGCAAGATTTCCCTTGAAACTTCCAGATTGTGGCACTCTCGCCAAGGTCTTTTGAAATGGCTTTCCATTAACTATAAGTATTCTAAAATCACCCTCATAAATGTCCTCAATAAATTCCTGACAAATAATTTGAGTTTCTTCTGAGTTTGTTAAGTCTTTAATAATATTTAAGCTATCAGTATTTAAATCATTAATTTTAAATATTGAAGTTCCTCCCATGCCATCAAGAGGTTTAATAATCATCTCTTTATGAGAAGAATAAAACTTTTTTATTTCTGATATTTTTGATGACACGAGTGTATCAGGAATAAATTCTGGAAAATGAACTGCAAAAATTTTTTCATTAAACTCTTTAAGAGCTCCAGGTCTGTTATGAATGACTGCACCTTTATTTTCTGCCAATCCTAATAAGTGCAATGCATTTATATAATTTTCATCAACAGGAGGATCTTTTCTCATAAAACAATATTTGAAATCAACAAGATTTAAGTCTTCTTTATAAATTTCATTTGTATGATTTGCATCAATTGAGACTATTTTTCTACAGCTAGCATAAATATCATCACTTTTGATAGACAAATCATTAATTTCGCATTGAAAAACACTTAGCTTTTTTTTAATGGCCTCTTCAATCATTAGGATAGAAGTATCTTTTTTTAAATTTAGCTTTTCATATTTGTCAGTTATGAATAATACTTTATTGCTCATCTTTAAATTCTACCAAATTGATTTCTAATTATTGAGGAAACAAATATAGGTGCTGTTTCTGCTCTAAGAATATTTTGTCCAAGATATCTTATTTTAATTTTATTGTTATTAATTAATTTCAATTCTTCATCTGAAAAGCCTGATTCTGGTCCAGTAATGATTGTTGTAGAGGACTTATTATCAAGTTCATCATAACCAAAATATTTTTCTGCATCAGTATCAAAAGCAAATTGTTCTTCATCATCATTCAATAAACTTAACGCATTTTTCATATTTTTAGTTTGAAAAATTAGGGGTAAGAAATTATTTCCACACTGTTTGCAAACACTGATAATGATTTCTGTAGATTTCTTAACAATTTTGCTAAGGTCTTTTTTTAATAAACTCTGATCACATAAATCTGGCTTATAAATAATAAATTTATTTACTCCTATTTCAGAGAGTTTTTGAATCATGTAATTAAAATTGTTTACCTTTATGAATGGTACAACTACCGAAAGAGTTCTTTCTGGTTTCTTATCTTTTTTGATTTTGGAAATTCTTTTAAGATCACATTTTTTATTATTTAAAAAAGTAATCTCGCATATTGCGGAATATCCGTCTCCATCAAATACCTCAATGCTACTTTTTTGCTTTAATCGAAGTGCTTTTATTAAATGATGAGATTGTTTACTATCTAAACTAAACTGATTTTCAGTTTTTGATACAGATTTACAATATACTCTATGCATTCTCACGATATTATTATATAGCGACTGAAATTAAATAAATGTCACAGACTGAAATTATATTTATAAGGCATGCTGAAGCTGCAAGCTCTTGGGAAAATCATTCAGATCCAGTTTTAAGTGATCTCGGCATAACTCAATCTAAAAATCTTATCCATCACAATGAACTACAAAAACTAAACAATTATAATTTTGTTTCAAGTCCTAAGCTTCGTGCCATCCAAACTTCAGAATATCTATCTAAAAAATTTAATAAAGAGCTTGTAATTGATAGTACTTTTATTGAAATCCCATCAGATAATATACATTTATCTAAAAAAAGAGAGTGGTTTAAAGAATTAATAAAAACTAAAAAAGACAATCTTCCAGACAATATAAAAAAATGGAAAGATGACATACTTATTAAGACAAAATCATTTAGTCAAAATACAATTATTTTTACTCATTTTATGGTTATGAATTTATTGGTAAGTGAGTTTAAGTCAAAAGATACACTGTTGTGTTTCTATCCTGATAATACTTCTATTTTAAAGATAGAAATCAAGAATAAAGAATTTAAAAATTTTTCAACTGAAGAAGGAAAAAAAACATTTATAAATCTTTAAAAAGCTATTGAGCAATTTTTAAACAACTGTAAACTTAATCTTCTTTACATTATTTATTTATTTTGAAAAACAAAAAAAATTCTTTTGATAGCTATTCTAAAAAACCTCTCAAAGATGAGGTTCGAAAAGCTATGAATAGATACTTTAACCAGCTTGATCAGAATAATGTTCCAATAGATGTGTATCAACTAGTACTAAACGAGGTTGAGCCTCCTCTTTTAAACTCTGTAATGAGATTTTCTAATAATAATCAATCTAAGGCAGCAAAAATTTTAGGAATCAATAGAACAACTTTAAGAACCAAACTTAAAAAATATAATATTGGTCAATGAATATTGTTAATCCACAGACCGCCCTAGTCAGTCTTTCAGATAAGAGCAACCTATATCATATTATTGATTTCTTAGTAAAGAAAAAAATTAAAATACTCTCTACTGGCGGAACTTATAACGCAATTAAAAAGATTACTGATAATGTTGTAGAGGTATCTGAATTTACTGGATTTGACGAAATGATGGATGGGAGAGTGAAAACTCTTCATCCTAAAATTCATGCAGGTATTCTTGCAAGGCGTGACTCAGATTTAGAATTACTTAAAGAAAAAGGTTACGAAACAATTGACCTTGTTATAGTAAATTTATATCCCTTTGAAGAAACTATAAAAAAAGATTGTTCTTTTGAAGATGCAATTGAAAATATTGATATTGGCGGTCCAACAATGATCAGAGCAGCAGCAAAAAATTTTCAAGATGTTGTGGTGTTATCAGATCCTAATGACTATGAAAAAATTACTAGAGAATGGGAGTCAAATGATGGCATTTCATATGAAACAAGAAAAAATTTATCACAAAAAGTTTTTAAGCTTATGGCTGATTACAACAAAACTATTTCTAATTATTTAGAAGGAAGTACTGAAAAAATTAATGATTATAATTTTTCAAAAAGTACCGTCTTGAGATATGGAGAAAATCCTCATCAATCAGCATCCCTTCTTACATTTGAGAATCTACAAAATAAAAATATTGCAAATGCAGATATTCTGCAAGGCAAAGAGTTGTCCTATAACAACATAGTCGATGCGGATGCTGCATGGGAATGTGTTAGGGAATTAAGTAATTCGGGTTGTGTGATTGTAAAACATGCAAATCCGTGCGGTGTTGCAGAAGCAAATTCTATTAGTGAAGCCTATGACTTAGCTTTCAAGACTGACCCAACTTCTGCCTTTGGTGGAATTATTGCTTTCAATCAGACTGTTGGCTCTGATACAGCTAAGGTTATAAATGAAAGGCAGTTTGTAGAGGTTATTATTGCTCCCGATTATGAAAAAGAGGCAATTGAAGAATTTTCTAAAAAAAAGAATATTAGAGTTTTAAAGGTTGATCTTAAACAAGACAATCCTTATCCAGGAACAATAAAAAAAGTATCGGGTGGAATTTTAATTCAAGATGACGATTTAAAAAAAATAAATTCTGAAGAACTTAAATGTGTATCAAAAAGAAATCCAACAGATCATGAAATAGAAGACCTTATTTTTGCTTGGAAAGTTGCTAAGTTTGTGAAAAGTAATGCAATTGTATATGTAAAAAACAAACAAACTATCGGGATAGGTGCTGGTCAAATGAGTAGAGTTATAAGTGCTGAAATAGCTAATCTAAAAGCACATGAAGAAGGCCTAGAAGTCAAAAATGCTGTAATGGCATCTGATGCTTTCTTTCCGTTTAGAGATGGTATAGATAAGGCTGCATCAAGTGGAATTGCTGCAATAATTCAGCCAGGTGGTTCGATAAGAGATGATGAGATTATAGCTGCAGCTGATGAGCATGATATTGCTATGTTATTTACAGGAGTGAGGCATTTCAGACACTAATGAATATTCTTATTATTGGTTCTGGTGGAAGAGAACACGCAATAGCTTGGAAATGTGCACAAGATGATTTTGTGAAACGTATTTATGTTTGTCCTGGAAATGCCGGAACGTATCTTGAAGACAAAGTTAGCAACATTGTAATTGATACAAAAAAATTTAATCTTATTGAAGATTTCTGTGTAAAAGAGCAAATTGGTCTTGTAATCATTGGGCCAGAACAACCTCTTGTAGATGGGTTGACTGATTATTTGCAAAATAAAGGTATTAAGACCTTTGGTCCATCGAAAAGTGCAGCACAGCTTGAAGGCTCAAAGACATTTTCAAAAGATTTTTTTGTTAAATACGATATTCCAACAGCTGAATATAAATCTTTTGAGGATTTTAATAGTTCAGTGAATTATCTGGATGAGGTAAGTTATCCAACAGTTGTGAAAGCAGACGGATTAGCTGCAGGTAAAGGTGTGATAATTTGTGAAAATAAAGAAAGTGCTATTAAGGCCCTAAATAGCATTTTTAACGATAAAGCATTTGGCAAAGCTGGTAGCAGAGTAGTTATTGAAGAATTTTTAGAGGGTGAAGAAGCATCTTTTATTGCAGTTGTTAGTAAAGATAAAATTATTCCGCTGGTAACAAGTCAGGATCATAAAGCAGTTGGAGATGGAGATGTTGGCCTAAATACAGGTGGAATGGGTGCCTATTCACCAGCACCAATTGTTACTGAGGAGATGCAAAAAAAAATCCTTGAAAAAGTTATGTATCCAACTATGAACGGATTAATTAATGAAGGATTTCCTTATTTGGGTTTTTTATATGCTGGATTGATGATAAAAGATGGTGATTTAAAAGTACTTGAATTTAATTGTCGATTTGGAGATCCTGAAACTCAACCAATTTTAATTAGATTAAAATCAAGCCTTGTTGAGCTTTGTCTCGCAGCAATTGATGATAAATTAAATTCATATTCCATAAATTGGAGTGAAAAACATTCTTGTGGAGTTGTAATCGCCTCTAAGGGTTATCCGGAGAGCTATGACATTGATAAAGAAGTAAAGATTAAGTTAAACGAAGAGAATGACTTGAAATTATTCCATGCAGGTACTAGATATGAAGATGATAAAATTATTACAAGTGGTGGAAGGGTATTTTGTGCTACAGCTCTTGGGAATGATTTGAAAGAAGCTCAAGAAAAAGCATATAATCTCGTCAACAGTGTTGATTTTGAAGGTTCTTTTTTCAGAAAAGACATTGGGTTCAAAGGTATTAAATGAGTATTTTAAACAACATAATTAATGAATTTGATATTGCATTAAAAACTTTATCAGATAAAAAAGCTGGAACAGATAGAGAGTATCCTCCAACTCCAGTAGATAAAAATACGAGTAAGCTTTCTAAAAAGGAAAAAGATTTATCTATTCAAATGATGAGAGTAAATCATGCTGGAGAAGTTGCTGCTCAAGCACTATACAGGGGACAAGCCTTTGTATGCAAAGATAAGAAAATAAAAGAACATTTAATTCATGCTGGTGATGAAGAGACTGACCATTTGGTATGGTGTAAAAAAAGACTCAATGAACTTGGTGGTAATAGCTCAATATTAAATCCAATATGGTATGCCAGTTCTTTTACAATTGGTGCTATTTTTGGTGCTATGGGAGAAAAGACTAGTCTTGGATTTGTTGAAGAAACAGAGAAACAAGTGGTAATACATTTACAAAAACACTTAGACAAAATATCTAAAAAGGACAAGGAAACCATTGAGATTCTTAAAACCATGCAAGCTGATGAAGATCTTCATGCTGGTCAGGCGAATGAATCTGGCGCAGAAGAGCTTGAATCACCTACCAAAAAAATTATGGAATTTACAGCGAAGGTAATGACTTCAACTAGTAAATACATATGATGCGAATTTTTCTTTTATCGTTCTTTTTAAGTTTTAATTTAACTGCTGAAAACTCAATTGAGGCATTGGAGGAAACACTTTACAAGTTTTGGGAGGCAAGAAATAAACAAGATTTTGAAATGATCTTTTTTTACGAGAGTAAAATCGGAGCAATAACTGGCTCTTCATCTGAAAATTACTTTTACGAGGATCCTCCTCCAGACTTGAAATCTGTTGTTGATTATTATTCATTGGTTGAATCAGACGTGAAGCCCTCAAATGTAAAAATTATCCAACTATCTGAGAAGGTATATTTAACTCTGTATTATCTTACAGGAAGCTATAAATATTCTAACGGCAAAGTAAATAATGAATATAAAACTAGGGCTTCAAATATTTGGTTTTACGAAGATGGTGGTTTTAAGTTGTATTACAAGAACTTTACAAATCTTAAAAAAGAACTTGAACCAACCGATATTATTGCCTATCCAATGGATTGATTTTTAATGATTGACCAACAGAATAATCAAAAAAAATCTAATATGCGCAAGGTTGCTTTGACTGCTTTAGCAGGTACAAGTATCGAATGGTATGACTTTTTTCTCTATGGCGCTGCAGCGGCTCTAATCTTTCCATCAGCTTTTTTTGGAGAAATTCCAGAGACAACTGCATTAATATTATCTTTATTGACATTCGCAGCAGGTTTCATAGCTAGGCCAATAGGTGGAATTATTTTTGGTCACTTTGGAGATAAAGTTGGAAGAAAAAAAACACTTATTGCGGCTCTTGTGTTAATGGGGATATCTTCAACACTAATTGGACTTTTACCAACTTATGCCATGATTGGAGTAACAGCTCCTATTCTCCTTACCCTTCTTCGATTTGCTCAGGGTCTTGCAATTGGGGGTCAATGGGGAGGTGCGATGCTTCTAGTAACTGAAAGTGCGCCTTCTAATCAAAGAGGATATTACGGTGCTTTTGCCCAAGCAGGCGCTCCAATTGGTGTAATTCTTGCAAATTTAGCATTAATAATTACAAGTGCACTAGTCTCAGAAGAATTCTTTAATACATGGGGATGGAGAATACCATTTCTTGCAAGTGCTGTTCTGATTCTAATTAGCATGTATATTCAGCTCAATCTAGAAGATACCAAAGCATTCAAAGCACTAGCAACAAATTCAAACAACAAATCAAATGAACAAGTCCAAAGATCTCCAGTCTTAGAAGCCATAAGAAGATATCCAAAAAGAATTATGCTTGCCGCAGGTGCTTTTTTATCAGTTCAAGTTACTTTCTACATTTTAATTGCTTTTATGTTGGCCTACGGTGTTGCGAGTGCAAATATGGAAAGAGACGATATGTTGACAGCAGTACTTATAGGATGTGCAATCATGGTTCCACTTCAGTTTATGTTCTCTGCCTATTCTGATAGAAATGGTAGAAAAGGCATTTTCATGCTGGGAGCTATCTTGTCTGGAGTCTGGGCGTTTGCTATTTTTCCATTAGTTGACACTGGTAACTTTTGGTTAATAGTTCTTGCTTTAGCTTTTGGGCTGATTTTTTTAGCAATGATGTATGGCCCACAAGCAGCTTTTTTTACAGAACTATTTAGTACGGAGGTAAGATACTCTGGTGCAACTTTAGGCTACCAATTTGGTGCAATAATAGGTGGTGCTTTTGCACCAACAATAGCAGTAAAATTATGGTCAGATTTTGATATTTTTTGGGTATCAGTTTATATAGCTTTTGCGTCGATGCTGACACTTATTTCAGTAATGCTATTGACAGAAACGTATAAGTCCAACTTAGACGAAGAAATATAATTTAGAAATTATTCAAATCTAATTATTTTTATAATGATTGATATAGTTATTTTAAATAGAAACTTGAGGTTGCATGATAATGCAGCGCTATACTATGGTTCATTAAATTCAAATTATATTGTCATTCATCCATATGATAAAAATTATTGGAAGGCAAATGGTAGGTCTGTCAGACAGTTAAAATTCTCATATGACTGTCTTCAAGAATTAGATGATAGCCTTAAGAGAATTGGCTCTGAAATAAATATATTTGAAGGCTCATTTGATGATCTTAAAAAATGGATAAAAATAAATTTCAATGATTGCTGTATACACATCAATCACTGCACAGATATTGATTATTTTAGAAAAGGATTTGAAAAATTCAATCAAGAATTTGGAGACGGGCTAAAAGTTTATGATGATTTTGGATTACAACTAACTAATTTTGATAGAGATACATGGTCCAAGAATTGGAATCATGTTATGCATAGTAGTTTAATAGGTGCGCCTAAAATAAATAAAAATTCAGTTGATACAAATCTTATTAAGTTTAACGAACATAAAAATAAAATTAAAAGTAAATTTACTAATATAGAGCATATCCAAAAAGGTGGAACATCAGTTGCAAATGAACTTTTAGAAAGCTTTTTATATGAAAGGTGTGAAGATTACAGAGTAAAAATGTCCAGTCCTAGTCTTTCAGAGGATAGTTGCTCAAGATTATCGCCACATTTTACATATGGCTCAATATCAATAAGGCAGGTTTACCAAAGGCTTAATGAATTACTTCCGTCACTTGATAATAAGAAAGATCTGTATTCTTTTAAAAAAAGACTTTATTGGCATTGTCATTTTGTTCAAAAACTCCATACAGAGCCGGAACTTGAGTTTAATTCTATGCATCGAATGTGCGATGAGTTAAGAACTGAGCATGATAATGAAATGATTGATAAATGGATTAAGGGTGAAACTGGATTCCCATTTTTGGATGCTTGTATGAAATTTTTAAAAATCAATGGATGGATTAATTTTAGAATGAGAGCAATGATCATGTCATTTGCTTCATATAATATGTGGCAACCGTGGCAAAAAACATCACCTCTTCTAGCTGAGCTTTTTACAGATTATGAGCCAGGAATTCATATCAGTCAGGTTCAAATGCAAAGTGGTGTTACTGGTATAAACTTACCAAGAATATATTCAATCCCAAAGCAAAGCATGGATCAAGATCCAAGTGGAGAGTGGATAAAAAATCTTCTTCCTCAGCTTAACAATGTTGAACCAAAGCTCATTCACAGCGCAGAATTAAATGATGCATACTTACCTCAAATAGTTGATCTTAAAGTCTCTGCTAAGTTTGCTCGTGATAAGGTTTGGGGAATAAGAAAAAGTAAAGAGTTCAAAGAAGAAGCAAGAAGAGTATACCTAAAACATGGAAGCAGAAGAAAAAGAAATGTTAAAACTAATTAGCCTTCCATTTAATATTACATCCCATAGACGGTAACTGCTCTTCACAGACGGGTTGATTGCTGAGTAAATTATCAATTGCTACTCTTAAATCTTTGCCGGAGGGTTTTTTATCAGAACTGGGTGAAGTTTCATCCATTCTTCCACGATATTCAAGCTTATTTTGTTGATTAAATAAATAGAATTCTGGAGTGCATTCAGCTTTATATTTTTTTGCTATTTCTTGTGTTTCATCGAACAAATATGGAAAAGACAAATTCAAAGAATTCCATAATTCTTTCATTCTTTCTGGGTTATCTTGAGGGTATTCAATGATATCGTTGGAGCTAATTGCAACCATATTAATTTTTTGATTATAGTCTTTTGATAACCGAACAATTTCTCCATGATAGTGAATAACATATGGACAATGGTTACATATAAACATTATTAAAGTTGGTTTGTTATCTTCAAGAGAATTAGATGCAAAAGTTTCTCCTGTTATTGAATTTAATAAATCAAATTCAATGAGATCTGTTTGAAGATCCAACATGCTTGAGTAAGTTAAAGCCATATAAATATTATAGACTCATTTGCTGCCACTTAATTGGGACACCTTCTAGCTTATATCTATTTGATTCTTCTCGTAATTTTTCGTACTCAGTTTTTGATGAATAAACAGTTACTATTAAAGCATTTTCCTTGTTGGCAGTTATTCTAAGCACCCTACCCATCCTTTGTATTCTTTGCCTTTTTGATGAAGATGCACTTAAGATCATTGCTCCATCTGCTTCAGGCATATCAAAACCTTCATCAAGTGCTGTGCAACTTACGAGAACATTTAATTTACCTGATTTAAAAGCTTCAAGATTTTCTTGTCTTTCATCGTCTTTAAGATCTGTATTGTAAATACCAGACTTAAAACCTTTTTTATTAATTATTTTGTCAAACTCTTTTGCTTGTTTTTTGTTCTCCGTAAAAACAATCCAACTTTCTCTTTTATGTTTCTGGATTAATTCAACTCCATAGGGAATTCTATTTTTAGAATTTTTAACTAATCTTGCTCTATTGAAAATTAGCATTTTCAAAGGATAATCGTTCATATCTTGACCGCCTATAGTGGCTGCTCTTCTTTGTATGCTCTTTGTAAATTTCTTATACTTTTCTTCTTCTTCAGGAAGCAATGCAGCATAACCATACAAAAGTTTAAAATTAACAATTACTTCGTCTTCTCTGGCATCTATGTAATCGTAATCAAAGATTATGTCGCCAAGTATTTTTTTAATAATGATATAAAAATTATCATCATAGTCTCTCTCAGGAGTAGCTGACAATCCAAGAGTGGCATTCCAGTTGTTGGTGAGCATTTCTCCTCTTTTTTCTGTTCCTATTTTGTGACATTCATCAACTATTAGAAGCGTATTTTGATAATTAACCTCTTCAATAATATTTTTTAACGAATCGATAGTTGTAATGCATATTTTTTTGAGTTCATTGGTCTGCTCTCCTCCTCCGTTAAGTGAAATGTCTTTTGGTTTAAATTCTTGTGAGAGACTTTCATACCATTGGTCTAGAAGAGCTATTGAGGGAACAACAATTAAAATAGACTTTTGAGGATCATCCTCTAAATATTGTTTTGCACAATGGATAGCAAAGAATGTTTTGCCGCCGCCAGTAACAACTTTAATGATACCTCTTTTTTTTGCCCACCAAAGCGGAAAAGCCTTCTCTTGCCATTCCCTAAGTTTCAAAAAAATCTCCTTTCATCAAGCTTTCACCAATTAGAAAAACATTAATATTATGTTGTTTGAGGTACTCGATATCTTTTTTGCTTTTTATGCCCGATTCAGCAATAAAAATATTTTCTCCCTCAAAAATTTTTTTTAGTTCAACTGAATTATTAATATCGACATCAAAAGTTTTTAAATTTCTATTATTGACTCCAATAATTGCATTAGAGAAATGTTGTACTCTTTGTAATTCCTCCTCATCATGAACCTCAATAATATAATCAAGCTTGAGTCTTTCTGCTATTTCTGAAAAGTTTTTTAATTCTTCGTCATTTAGTATTGAAGCAATGAGTAAAATACAATCTGCTCCAATCAACTTTGACTCATATATTTGATACTCATCAACTATAAAATCTTTTCTGAGAATTGGAAGACTTGTAATTGCTTTGACATCCTTAAGATACTCAATGTTTCCTAAAAAATAATCTTCCTCTGTGAGAATAGAAAGTGCCGAGGCTCCAAAAGATTCATATTCTTTTGATTTTAAAACTGGATCAAAATTGTCACTGATAATGCCTGCACTTGGAGATGCTTTCTTAATCTCAGCAATAATAGCTTCAGCCTTATTCTGAAGACTTTTCTTAAAATTTGTTTCTTTAAGATTCTCAAAATCTATTTTAGAAAACAATTCTTCAAGCGATAGTCCTTGTTTTTTTTCTTCAAGTTTAGATTTTGTTTTTGCTACTATTTCATCAAGAATATTCATTATTCGTTTGAAACCCTCACGTAGTCTGCTAATTTTTGTGCAGCTTGTCCGTTATTCATACAATCAAATGCCATTTCTACGCCATCACTTATAGAGTTAACTACACTTGCTACATATAAAGCAGCCCCGCTATTTAATGCGATCATGTCTTGCACAGCAGAACTCTCTCCATTAAATGCGCTATTCACAAGTAAAAGACTTTCGTCCGAAGAATTCGCAGTAATTTGATCAAATGAAGATAGGTTTAGTCCATAATCTTTAGGAGAAATTTTATATTCACTAATATTATTGTCTTTTAATTCTGAAACA
Organism: uncultured SAR86 cluster bacterium; assembly: GCA_902586925.1. Classification (GTDB taxonomy): domain Bacteria; phylum Pseudomonadota; class Gammaproteobacteria; order Magnimaribacterales; family D2472; genus SAR86A. The sequence goes on from CACIJE010000001.1 coordinate 279,618, forward strand.
ATAGTTTCTGAACAAATTGAAATCTCATCAAGACCATCATCTCCGTGAACAATCATGACATGTTTCATATCAAGATTTTTTGCAACATTAGAAAACATTTTTACAAGCTGTTCATCATAAACTCCTAGGACCTGTTTTTTTGCACTGCATGGATTGGTATGCGGTCCTAACAAATTAAAAATAGTTTTTTCAGCAATTTTTTGTCTAACTGGCATCACAAACTTCATCGCTTCATGATGAAGTGGTGCAAATAAAAATACGAATCCAACTTTATCAAAAATTGATATTAGTTTTTCTCTTTCATGATTAATGTTTGCACCTGACTGTGCAAGAAAGTCTGCACTACCAGATTTGCTAGAAATTGCTTTATTACCGTGCTTAGTGATTTTAGCTCCTGCAGCTGCAGCAACAAAAGATGAGGCTGTTGAGCAATTAAAAGTATGTAAGCCTGTTCCACCTGTTCCACAAGTATCAATATGTGAACCATCACCTATGTCAAATTTTAAAGATTTTTCTTTCATGACAATTGCAGCAGCAGTAACTTCAGTCTCTGATACACCCTTTTCATTTAATCCAATTAGAAAAGATTCAATATCGTCATCATCAGACACATCAGACATTATTAAATTAATGGCTTCTTGCATCTCGTTAAGAGTTAGATCTTCCTTATTATTTATTTTGTTAATAAAGTCCTTCATATTTTCTTAATAAAGTTTTCTATAAGCTTTGTGCCATTATTTGTATCAATTGATTCAGGATGAAACTGAACACCATAAATTGGTCTATTGATATGTTCAACCGCCATGATTATCTCCTTATCATCACTTAAAGTTGCAGTGACATTAAGTTCGCTCGGTAAAGTTTTCATATCAATTATTAGGCTATGGTATCTGACAACATTATAAGATTTTTCAATTTCACTAAAAATTAAGCTTCCATCATGATCGATGCTTGAAGTTTTTCCATGAAAAACTTCTGGTGCCTTTATGACATTTCCACCAAAAGCTGCACCAATTGCTTGATGTCCTAAACAAACTCCAAGAATTGGAACTTCTGCAGTCTTAATAAGTTCAACTGATATACCTGCTTCTTTTGGGGTGCATGGGCCAGGTGATATTACAATCTTGCTTGGATTAATATCCATAATTTCAGATGCGGACATTTCATCATTCCTTATGACTTTGATGTCTTTTTCAAACTCACCAATATAATGGACTAGGTTATAGGTAAAACTATCATAATTATCTATAACAATGATCACGAAATCATCTCCATTGCGTCTAAAAATACTTTAGATTTTTGGACACATTCCTCCCATTCCGTTTCTGGATCTGAATCGGCAACTATGCCTGCTCCGGCTCCAACGTGAATTTTGTTATCCCTTATTACAGCTGTTCTTATGGCAATCGCAGTATCAATATTACCATTCCAAGATATATAACCTATTGCACCTCCATAAATACCTCTTGAACTTGGCTCAAGCTCATTAATTATTTCCATTGCTCTTATTTTTGGAGCGCCTGAAAGAGTTCCAGCTGGCAAAGTAGCTTTAAGAGCATCAGTAAAATTTAATCCCTTAGATAATTTGCCTACTACGTTTGATACTATATGCATGACATGGGAATATCTTTCGATCACCATTTTTTCAGTCAGTTTCACGCTACCAATTTCAGAAACTCTTCCAACATCATTTCTTCCAAGATCTATAAGCATAAGATGCTCAGCTAACTCTTTTGGATCATTTAATAAATCTTTCTCATTATTTTTATCCTCTTCTTCGTTTGCACCTCTTTTTCTCGTGCCTGCAATTGGTCTGAGAGTAATATTGCTATCTTCTAATCTAACCAATATTTCAGGTGAAGATCCGACCACCTCACATTCATCAAGGTTGAGGTAATACATATATGGTGATGGGTTTATCTGTCTTAGGGCTGAATATAATTTAAATGAATCGCCGTCGAAGGATTGATAAAAATCTTGTGCTAGTACAACCTGCATTACATCACCTTCTTTTATATATTCTTTAATTTTATTCACAGACGACATGTACTCATTTTTTGTAAAATTTGATTTAAATTCTAATTGCCCTGTAGTATTTGAATATGAAGTTTCTTCAAGTTCTCCAGAATGATCAATGCTGTTTTGAATCTCCTTAATGATTTCCAAAGCATCTTCATATGATGTCTTTTGAGGGTTTGCATTATAAACAGCTTGAATACTATTATTAAAATTGTCGTAAACAATTATTTTTTCAGACTTTACCAAATAGATATCAGGCATATGAACATCAAATTTTGAGTCTTTTCTTTGAAGAGCATTAATTTTATTTTCAGCATACTTAGCACTTTCATACGCAAAAAAACCGACATATCCTCCATAAAATCGTGGCATACCATCTAAAATTGGGGTCTTGTATTCAGCAATTAATTTATTTAGTTCATTAAGGGGCTCTTTGCATTCAATTAGATTAGTTCCCAGAGCTGTTTTAATTTCAATTTTATTATCTGATACTTTTATTGAGTCTTGGCAATCCAATCCGATTATTGAATACTGAGCCCATTTTTCTCCACCTTCGATGGATTCAAGCAAGAAATTATTTTTTTTATTCTTAATTCTTGAAAAAACTTTTATGGGTGAATCCAAGTCTTTCTCAATAGTTTTAATCAATGGAACAATGTTAAATCCATTTTCTGCAAATTCTATATATTCTTCTTTACTTATCATTAGAAAATATTTTTTTAATCTCTATTGAATCTCCAATATTTATATTCTTTTCTTCAAACCATCCAGAATTTACTTCAAGAGCATATTTAGCTGCCTTAATTGAACAAACAGAATCTTTTGAAAACGGAACCATATCATATATTTCTATTATTTTTCCTCTAATATCAATGTATGCAACGCTTAATGGAACATAAGTGTTTTTCATCCACATGCATTGTTTTCTCTCATATGGCCATATAAATAACATTCCATAATCATTTGGAATTGATCTTCTGTTCATAAGTCCTTTCTTTCTATCTTCGTATTTTGAAACAATCTCTATGTCAAATAGATATTCTTGAATATCTACAACCTTTGATGCATGAAGATTGCTTACAAAAAGTAAAAATATAAAGTATTTAAACAATTTTTGAACGAAGTTCAGATATTGTTTGCTCATAATTTTCAGTATTGAATATAGCTGAGCCTGCTACAAATGTATCAGCGCCTGCCTCAGACGCTAGACCAATAGTATCCTTGTTTATTCCACCATCTACCTCCAAGCGGACATCTTTTCCAGATTCATCAATCATTTTCCTAACTTGAGCAATTTTTTCAAGAGAGCTATGAATAAACGATTGGCCACCAAAACCAGGATTAACACTCATAATTAATACCAAATCTAAATCCTCAAGAACACTTTCTAACGTGTGAAGTGGAGTTGCAGGATTATAAACAAGTCCAGCCTTACAGCCTTTATCTTTTATTGCATGAATTGACCTATGAATATGTTTGGTTGCTTCAGGATGAAAACTAATTAAGTTTGCTCCAGCATCTATAAAGCTTTGGGCCAATTCGTCCACTGGATCAATCATTAAATGAACATCAATAAATTCTTTTATGCCGTATTCTCTAAGAGCTTTGCAAACCATTGGTCCGATAGTGAGATTAGGAACATAGTGATTATCCATAACATCAAAATGAACCCAATCAGCTCCTGCATCAAGGACATTACGTACCTCTTCTCCAAGTCTTGCGAAATCTGAAGCTAAGATAGACGGTGCAATTATATTTTTTTGGTCACTCATAACTTAATTTTGATCATTATATAGGCTATTAGCAAGTTTTAAACGTTCATGCGTTCCAACATCTATCCATAAATCATTAGATTTGTGAGCCGATACATCTCCATTATTAAGATAATTTGGAAGTACAGTATCCCAAATATTAAAAGAACCCGAACTGAAGTTTTTTTCTTTAAATATGATTGGATTTATAATAGAGATACCACTCCAAGTTAAATCATTTAACTGATCTAAAACAACAATATTATTATCATTGATACAAAAGTCTCCTTGCTGATTATGAGATGGATTCGGAACTCCAATTAAATGAGCAGCATCAACTTCTTTTGGTATATTTTTAATATCAATTTTATGAAAAATATCAGAATTCATAACTAAGAAATTTTCATCACCTAATAAATCTAAAGCATTCAAAATACCTCCACCAGTTCCTAAAGGCTTATCTTCTTTTGAAAACTCAATATTAATATTGGAGAATTTTTCTTTTACATGATTTTCAATCATAAAACCAAGATGTGAAATATTAATAACGAATTCTGTAAAGTCATTTTTAATTAAATATTCAATATTATGTTGTATTAAAGTTTTATTACCTACTCTTAAGAGCGGTTTGGGGATTTCTTTAGTTAAGGGTAATAATCTTTTGCCGTACCCAGCAGCTAAAATCATTACTTTCATAATTGCTCAACAGTTTTCAGTAAAAGTGGTTGAACTTCTTGTTCTAAAAAAAGTTTAGAGGAATGTTCTTCGGGAATCATCTTTATTAGATTCTTTAAAATTAAGGGCATATCTATTAATCTAAAACTTCTATCTTTTGTTAAATATAAATCTGATAAAGTTCCAAGGATTCTAAGATTTCTTTGTATGCAGCCCCATCTAGTATATTCAAAACATGCGTCATCTGAATATTCTGATTTAACATTTGTTGAGAAAAAATTTAAAAAACTCTTAATGTTGGAAATATCTGCTTCTAAATAGTGATCTACTAAGATTCCTGCCATATCAATACCAATTGGTCCCTTTTTCATATCTTGATAATCGATAACTGTTAAATGATTATTCTTATTAAGAACTAAGTTACGTCTTTCAAAATCAAAATGACAATTAACCCAAGGATGTTGATAAAGCTTATCAATGGTGATTGATATTAAGTCATTAATAGATTCATCTGATGCAATATTTAAAAATTTTTGACAAAAAACTTTATCAAATAAGCTCATCTGATTGATTAAGTCTTCTTTTGAAAATTCTTCCAGATTCTCAATTTCAGATTCTTGTAATTCAATCAAAAGATTTAATGAGCTTTCTAATAGCTCTTTCTTATTATCGTCATTAAATATTGATATCAAGTCTTTGTCTCCCAAATCCTCCTGGATGGTGACTCCGGCTTGTTTATCGTAATGAATAATATCTACACCTGAAATATGATTTTTTTTAAGCTCGTTAGATATATTAATAAAATTTTCGTGATCGCCTTCGTTTGGGTCAAGGTAGCACAAAATTATTGTTTCTTTGGCATCATTAATTATTCGCCAATACTCTCTTCCACTAGCTTCTCGTTTTAATGGAATTACCTCTAGAGGGTTAAAGTTAAATTTTTTACTTAAATTTATTACTTCTTCTTCTTTCAACTAACTATTCTTAATTTCATCAGGCAGAGGAGTATCTTCAGGAACAAAGAAATCTGGCATTAATTCTCCAAAAGGAACCGAAGCATATTTTGAGAAGTCTTTTACTCCAGATTCATATAACACAATATCATCTATACAAAAATTTCCAGTGAATTCTTTAGAGTCTTTTGTAAGTATCTCGTATGCTGAGTCAGCCATTATGTCTACATTTCTTGAGAGTTTCATAATTTCATCTCCACCTAGATGATTTTGCACTGCAGCAGTTGCTATTGCAGTTCTCGGCCAAAGAGCATTTACAGCAATTCCAAATTCTTTAAATTCTTCTGCCATACCCAAAACACACATACTCATTGTATATTTTGCCATTGTGTAAGCTACTGTACCTGCAAACCATTTAGACTCCATGTCTAAAGGTGGCGCAAGATTTAAAATATGTGGATTATTAGATTTTTTTAAATGAGGTAAGCAATATTTACTAACCATGTAGGTGCCTCTTCCATTAATTTGATGCATAAGATCATATCTTTTCATTTCAGTATCTGTAACATTGGTTAACTGAATTGCAGATGCGTTGTTAATACAAATATCAATACCGCCAAAATGATCAACAGTTTTATTGACCGCATCTCGAACATTATCTTCACTTCTTATATCACAAATTACTGGCAATGCTTCACCACCAGCCTCAACTATTTCCTCAGCGGCTGTATATATCGTTCCAGGTAGTTTTGGATGAGGTTCTGCTGTTTTTGCAGCTATAGCTATTTTTGCTCCATCTTCAGCAGCCTTTTTTACCATCGCTAGTCCAATTCCTCTGCTACCACCTGAAATAAATATTACTTTATCTTTTAAACTCATTTTTACCTCTCATTATTATTTAAAACTTTTCCATGTATGGCCGCAAATCTAATTCGTATGTCCATGCTGTTCTGTCTTGTGTATGAACAAACCAATAAGCATCCGCGATTGCATCAGGTTTTAGAATACCGTCTTTTTCTTTTAAAGCATATCTGTCAGGGAAATTTTCTTTTATAAATGCAGTATCTATTGCTCCATCTATTATAAAGTGAGCAACATGAATTCCTTGAGGGCCTAATTCTCTTGCCATACTTTGACTTAGTGCTCTTAATGCAAATTTTGCACTTGCGAATGCTGAAAAGCCAGAGCTTCCCCTTATGGAAGCAGTTGCTCCAGTGAAAAAAATAGAGCCTTCGTTTCTCTCTTTCATATATTTTGCTGCCTCTTTTCCAGTTAAAAAACCTGCAAAGGCAGCCATTTCCCAAACCTTTTTGTATACTTTTGAACTTGTTTCTGTAATTGGATAAAAAACATTTGCTCCAGGATTGAAGATTACTACATCAATTGGAGCTACTTCTTTGTCTACTTCTTTAAAAAAATCTTTTATAGCACTTTCATCTCGAGCATCAACACCAAAGCCTTTTGCCCATCCACCTGAGTTATTTATATCTTCTGCAAGCACATTCACTTTTTCAATATTTCTTGGTCTTCTTGCTGGACAAACTTTATAGCCCTTACTAGCAAACTTCTTTGTTAGAGCGGAGCCAGTTGCGTCACCAGCACCAATAATAATTGCAGAATATTTTGAAAAATCTTTCATAAAAGTGTTTAATTGCCTTACTTTACAAAATTGTAATAAAAAATGATAGTAGACTTTATTTATGATGTAGCAACTCCAAATGGCTATTTAACTCATAAAGTAGTACCAGAATTTGAGAAAAGAACCGGCACAAACTTTAATTATGTGCCTTGTCTAGCAGGTGGAATTTTTAAGCTAACTAATAATATACCTCCACTTATTGCTACTGCAGATATTAAAAATAAAGCTGATTATTTTTTTATTGAAATCAGTAGATTTGTAAAAAAACATAATTTAACTAAATTCAAAAATAATTCATTTTTTCCACAAAACTCACTAAATATTCAAAGAGGAGCTATTGCTGCTAAGGAACTTGGTGTACTAAAAGAGTATGTTGAATGTACTATGGCAGCAATGTGGGAAAAAGATTTAAATATCCAGGACTTAGAAGTACTTGAAAAAGTTTTAGATGAAGAAGGAATTGATCATAAGACTATTTTAGAAATGATCCAAACAAAAGAATGTAAAGATAAATTAATTGCGAATACATCATGGGCTGTTGAGAAAGGCGCTTTTGGCATTCCCACATTTTTAATTGATGATCAAATTTTTTTCGGAAAAGATCACATGGATCAACTTGAAGATTACATTAACTCAACAAAATAATAGAACTTTCTAGCTTTTGTGCTTTCAAAGTATTGAGGTATAAAATAATCATATGCAAAAAGTTATAAAAGTTGTTTTTATAACAATTATAGTTTCCTTCAACAATTTTATTTTGGCTAATTTGTCAAATAGTGAATCTATAAAAATTAATACCAGTGCAAGTTCATCCTGCCTGATCTATGAACCTTATCTGGGAGTTGTTAAAGATATTGAAAATTTAAATATAAAGTCTGATAAATTTGAGATTACTGAAAATAAAGTTCTTATTTTAAATGACAATGTTGAGATAGATTTTCCAGATGGCATTCTTAAGACAAGAAAGGCAAGAGTTGACAGAGAAAATGACATTATAGAATTTAAAAATAACGGAGAGTTATCTTTAAAAGACTTTTTTTTCAAATCAGCCGATGGAGTTTTCAATAGGAGTGATTCTTTTGTAGAACTTAATGATGGCAAAGTTTTTTTAAATCAAAGAAATTTAATTATTGATTTTGAATCACTCAAGGGAGATATAGAAGAGAGAGTTGAAATTAAAAATATTTCGATGACATCTTGTTCAGATTCTTCAAACGGCTGGGAACTTATTGCAGAAAATATTGTTATAAATGATAAATCAAAAAGAGGCTATGCAAAAAAAGTTAAGGTTAATGCATTTGATAAAACAATTTTAAGACTTCCTTTTTTACCATTTGCAACATCAGATGAGAGATTATCTGGGTTTTTAGAGCCTAAAGTATCTTATTCATCTGATGGCTTAGATTTTATGGTTCCATATTACTTTATAGTGTCCGATAAGTCTGACATAACACTTGCATTGAGAAATATATCTGAAAGGGGAACTGGTATTGAAGGAAATTTCAGGAATCTGCATGGAAACAATAACAATCTTAGAAACATAGATTTGATATATTTTAATGATGATGATGACTATAAAAAAAATTATCCATCAAATTCTGAATCAAGATGGGCATTTGCACTAGAAGACTCATATGGAAATTATAAAAATTTTTGGATAGATGTAGACTGGTCTAAATCTTCAGATAGTTTAGTTTTAAGAGACTTACCTGGAGATATTACTAGTATTGGAAATCAGAGAGAACAAAATTTGAAACAAAACATAAAGATAAATTCATCCTTAGGGAATTTCAGAGTTCAAATATCTCAAGAAGGTTATCAAACTCTTAATCCAATTCTAACTAATGGTTATAAAAAATCTCCATCAATTGATATTAACTATTACAGAAATTTTAAAAATTTCTCCCTCAAAGAACATTTAAACTTTACGAATTTTGTTGCAGATAACATTCATGGATTTTATGGGATTAATAACATAGATGAATTTCAATCTTTGATTAAAAACCCACTTGAAGGCTCAAGGTTTTTTTATAATTTAGAAGTCTCTAACTCTACGCATTTTAATGGTTATAAGATATCTAGCTCCTTTGGTATAAGGGGAATAGATTACGATATAGAAAATAAAAATAGGATAAAAACTAAATCAGTAATTGTTCCAACTCTCAATTTTGATATCAGTACATCTTTCATCAAAAAGGATTCAGGAAATAGTCATATCGTTAAACCAAGGATATATTATGGTTATGTAGGATATGAAAATCAGGAAAATAATCCAGTATTTGATAGTTATAAATTAGGGATGATGAATCAACTTTTTAATATTAATCGTTTTACTGGAATGGATAGGATTGGGGATCAAAACTTTTATACGTTAAGTATCGAGTATAAAAAAAGACATATGGATATGAATAAAATATCTTTAAAGTTAAGTCAAAAATTTTATATAAAAGATAGAAAAGTATTCATAGACGAGATGAGTCATATGCAAACGGAATCCAAAATGACTTCTAATTCAATGGGCATGGGAATGATGGAGATGTCGATGATGCCAATGACAATGATGAGTGGAGATAAAGGTCCCTTAATGTTAATGGGCAAATGGATGCCGAGCATGAATACTATGGTAATGACATATGGAAGTTATTCTGAGGAGATGAAAAAATTTCCCATGGCAGGTCTAACGATTAATCATAGATTAGAAAATGGGAAAATAGGATATGCTAAGAGATATACAAGAATGTCGGGTGATTTTAATAATAAGCTTGATTATTCAGAGTTTTTTGTAGATTTTAAAATAAAAGATAATTTAAATATTATAGCAAAGTTCAAAAGAGATGATGATTTAAATGAAAGTATAGAATCCTCGTTTGGTATTGGGTATGAAAATTGTTGTTTTGCTTTTAGAATAGTTGTATCAGATAAAAACCTTTCAAGATATTTAGATGGCTATAAATCTGAAACCTTTAATTATCTTAGAGAAGCGTGGGATAGTATTATAAAAATTGAGAACAAAAGTAGAATTAACTTTGAATTTGAACTCAAAGGACTTAACTCGTCTTTTGAAAAAGTTTCAAGATTCATTAATAATTCGATTCTGGATTACTGATTAATATGAATAAAATCTTTGTAACATTTTTTTTAATTACATCAACATTCTTAAATGCGAAGTTTGAGTTATTAGATAGGATTGCAATTATTGTTGACGATGGGGTTGTAATGGAGTCTCAAATCCAAGATGCAATGAAGACACTAGAACAAAGGTTTATCGATCAAAATTTGCAAATGCCTCCAAAAGAAACATTATTTGAGCAAGTAAAAGAACAACTAATTATTGAAGAACTTCAATTGCAGCTTGCTGATAGAGCAGGAGTCAAGATAAGTGATGCTGAACTAAACTCTACAATATCTCGCTTAGCTTCAAATAATCAAATGACTCTAGAAGAATTTATATCATTCATTGAGAACAGCGGCGACTCTTATGAAAAAGTTCGTGAGTCTATGAGAAAAGAAATGAAAATACAAAGAATTCAAAGAGGTAGAGTAAATTCAAGCATAGAAATAACTGAAAATGAATTTGCTTCATTTATGGCTACGGATGAAACACTTGAAATGCTTGAGGCAGAATTGCAGGTCAGACAAATCCTGGTTAAAGATCTTAGCACAGCTGAAAAAGTATTAAATTTAATAAAAAATAATACTGATTTTTCTAAATTAGCTAAGGATTATTCTATTAGCGCAAACTCCTCTAGTGGAGGTTTACTAGACTGGAGAAAACCATCAGAAATGCCAGAGCTATTTGCAAATGCTTTAAAAAATAAGCCAATTGGCTTCGTCTCAGATTCATTAGAAAGTGGTGCTGGTTTTCACATACTCAAGCTTGAAGATAAAAGAGGTGAGTTTGTACAATTTGAGGAACAATGGCTTGTTAGACATATATTATTATCCTCATCTGCAATACGTAATAGTGTGGAGACACAAAAACAACTTAATAATATTAGAAAAAGAATTGTTGATGGCGAAGACTTTTCGTTATTGGCAGAAGAATTTTCAGAGGATCCAGGCTCTGCAAAAAAAGGTGGCGACCTTGGTTGGACAGGCTTGGGAGTTTTCACACCTGTTTTTGAGGAAATGATGCTCTCTTCAAAAATTGGAAAAGTTTCTGAAGTTTTTGAAAGCGAATTCGGTTTTCATTTTCTTGAAGTAATCGATAAAAGAAATTATGAACTTACAAATGATCTCATTGAAGATAGAGCCTACAACATGCTTTATGCAAGAAAATATGATGAAGAACTTGAGAATACTTTAAGAACGATGAGAGCTGAAGCTTTCGTAGAATTTAAAAACTTAGATTGAAAAAGATAATTTATTCTCCTGGAGATCCTAGTGGAATAGGACCAGATTTAATAATTAAACTTGCATCATCAAAAATGTGGGAGGATTTAAAAATTCCCATTGTTGTTATTGGAGATTCTAATCTTTTCTTAGATAGAGCAAAATTACTCAAGAAAAAGATCAAAATACACAAACACGATTCAACTGACAATGTTAAAAAAAATCATGCAGGTGTAATTCAATTAATTACAGTATCTAGATGCCAAAACACTAATGCTGGAAAACTTGATACTAATAATGCTAAATATGTTTTAAATAATCTAAACTTTTCAATTAAACAAACATTATTTGACAAAGAAGCAGCTCTTGTAACTGGTCCCATTAGTAAAGAAAATATCATTTCAATAGATAAATCTTTTATGGGACACACTGAATATATAAAAAAAATAACTAAATCTAAGGACGTTCTGATGATGCTAGCTTCAGATCAACTAAAAGTTGCCTTAGCAACAACTCATATTCCTCTAAGAGATGTTACTAAAGCAATCACGAAAGATTTAATTATTAATAAAGTAAAAATACTTCATCAAGAATTAAAAAATAAATTTAATATCAAGAATCCTAATATAAAAGTCCTTGGCTTAAATCCACATGCTGGTGAAAGTGGTAAAATAGGAAGTGAAGAAGAAAATCATATTAAGCCTGCAATAAATCTTTTAAAAAAAAGAAAAATCAATGTGTCAATGCCAATATCAGCTGATACTGCATTTTCTCAAAAGTTAATGAAAGAAACTGATGCTTATTTAGGAATGTATCATGATCAAGTCTTGCCTGTTTTAAAAACATTAAGCTTTGGAAACTCAATAAATGTCACTTTAGGAGTACCAATTATAAGAACTTCAGTTGATCATGGAGTAGCATTAGATATTGCTGGAACAAATAAATCTGACTCGTCATCTTTATTGCTAGCTATCAAGACTGCAAAAAGATTAATTAAATGAATTCTAGAAATATTAGAAGAAAATATGGTCAAAATTACCTTAAAGATCCCTCTGTTTTATATAAAATGGCAAGTGTTATCTCTCCACAAGACTCTCAAAATTTCCTAGAAATCGGACCGGGATATGGAGCTTTAACAGAACAGTTAAACCTAAAAAATGTAAATGTAATTGGTGTTGATGTTGATTCAACAAATATTGAATTTCTTAAAAATAAATTTAAAGGTCCTGCCAACTTTAAATTTGTCAGAGAAAATATACTAGAGTACAAAATTCATGGTCACAATCACCGAATTGTAGGCAACCTCCCCTACAACATTTCTACACAAATAATCTTAAAACTACTTAACAACTATGAACAAATTATAGATATGCATTTTTTAGTTCAAAAGGAAGTTGCTGAAAAAATTACTGGGCAAGTTGGAACCAAAAATTGGGGTAAATTGGGTGTAAAAATTTCTGCCTTCTTTGACAGTGAAATTTTATTTGATGTGCCGCCTGATGCATTTGATATTAAACCAAAAGTTGATTCTAGCTTTTTAAGATTTATCCCAAATGAATTTATTAAAATGAACTTAAATATAAAAGAAAATCTTTTTAAACTTATAGACTTAGCATTTACTTCAAAGAGAAAAAATATTAAAAATAATCTAAAAGATCTCAATATCAATTGGGATGTAATTGATATTAATCCAACGAAAAGGCCTGAGGAGCTGTGTCTTGAAGAGTTCCTATATCTTTCAAAGAACGTTATGATTTAATGTCACATTATGTAATTGGTGATGTCCAAGGATGCTTTGATGAGCTAATTAGTCTCTGTTCAAAAGTGAATTTTGATCCAAGTAAAGATAAGTTAATATTTGCAGGAGATCTTGTTAACAGAGGGCCGAAATCACTAGAAGTTTTGGATTTCTGTTTAAAAAATAAAAAATCTATTAAGGCAGTTCTTGGTAACCATGATTTTTATCTTTTATATCTAATAGAACATAAAAAAAATAATAGATCATTAAAAAAAATCCTTACTGCTAAAAATATTATAGGCATACATAAATGGTTAAAAAAACTGCCGCTATTATTAAAAATTAATATTGGTAGCCATGTTTTTTGGATTTCTCATGCTGGAATTCCATTTATATGGGATTTTAAATTGGCAAAAAAACTTTCAAAAGAAGTTCAGGTTGGTCTAAAAGAAGATTCGTATGAGTTATTAAAAAAAATGTGGGGTGATTCACCAAGTAAATGGAATAACAAGCTTGAAAAATACAAACGCTATAGAGTAATAATAAATTACTTTACTAGAATGAGATTCTTGGATGAAACTGGTTCTTTAAAATTAAAGAAAAAAAACCTAAAGCCAGAGAAAAATCATATTCCTTGGTTTGAGCAGACTAAGTATAATTTAAAAAAAAACGAGTCTATTGTATTTGGACATTGGGCAGCACTTGAAGGAAAAACAAATTTAGATAATATAATTGGCTTAGACACAGGTTGTGTATGGGGCAATAAACTTACTGCGATAAGATTAGAGGACAAAAAACTTTTTCAAGTGAAGAAAAAATGAAAGTTTATAAAGTTGGCGGTGCTGTCAGAGATTCAATTATGGGTGTTGAGTCTTCAGATACCGATTGGGTTATTGTTGGTTCATCTCCTGAAGAAATGTTATCAAATGGTTTTATTCCCATTGGTAAAGATTTTCCTGTATTTTTACATCCTGAAACTAATGAGGAATACGCTCTTGCAAGAACTGAAAAGAAAACAGGAACTGGCTATGGTGGTTTCACATTTTATTATGGAGAAGATGTATCTTTAGAAGAAGATTTATCGAGGAGGGATTTTACAATAAATGCAATTGCTGAGGATAATAATGGAAAAATTATTGATCCTTTTAATGGACTAGGCGATATTAAAAATAAACTCTTCAAGCATGTCTCAAATGCTTTTTTTGAAGATCCCTTAAGGGCGATAAGATTGGCTAGATTTTATTCATATGATCATCTCAAGGATTTTAGTATTGATGAAGCAACTATAAAAAGTATCAACAAAATCGTTAAGTCAAAAGAAATAGCAAATCTATCATCAGGTAGAGTATGGTCAGAAACTTATAGAGCTTTATGTAATCCGCATCCAAGTAATTACTTTGAAAAAATAATTTATCTAAATTTGCTTGATCCTTTTTTTAATCAGTTAAAAAATCCATCTTGCTCTAGCCATAGTGACAAGGTTGTCAGATGGACTGAGCTTCAAATAAATAATAGCTTTAATTTAGCTGATGGTCTTCCATTGCCAAATGAATTTAATAATGCCATTGCTGTATCAAAAAATTTATTAAGAATACATCAAGATATTGACGAAGATGAGTTAGTTGTATTAATAGAAAAAACTAATTTTGTAAGGAATATTGATCTGATAAATCAATTAATAACTCTTCCAAATTTTGTTAATAAAGACTACTTATCAAAACTTTCTCAAATAATACAAACAACTGATTTCTCATTTCTATCAAGTATATCAAAGGAGAAAATTGAGGAAGAAAAGATTAAAATATATAAAGAAATAATTAATAAGTGCAAATGAACAAAACTATATTTATAACAGGAGCTGCAAAAAGAATTGGTAAGGAGATAGCTCTTACCTATATGAAACTCGGTTGGAACATCATTATTCACTATAACTCTTCAAAACATGAGGCTGATGAATTAGCCTCTGAGATAAATCGTGTTAATCCTAATACCGCTATTACTGTTCAAGGTAATTTGGATGTTAAAGAGGACATAGAAAAAATAATCAAAAGAGTTCTTGTTGCATTTCCAACAATAGATCTTTTAATAAATAATGCATCAACTTTTTATCCTACTCCCATTGAGGAGATTTCAGAGGATCATTGGGAAAAACTAATCGGCAGTAATCTTAAAGGCCCAATGTTTTTAATAAAAGGGTTAGGAGAAAAACTTAGAGAATCTAAAGGATCGATAATTAATATTACAGATACTAATCTATCCAAGGGTGTGGCTAACTTTTCAATTTATTCAGCTGCAAAAGCAGGATTAGACGCAATTACAAAAGGACTTGCTAGAGAATTAGCTCCAGAAATAAAAGTAAATGCAATTGCTCCTGGTGCAATGTTAGAGCCACCAGACATAACTTGGACTGAAGAACAAAAAAATAAAGTAATTGATTCTATTCCTTTAAAAAGAATGGGTTCAGAAAAAGATATTGCTGAAGCTGTAAAATTTCTTGCTGAATCTGATTACATTACTGGCCAAATCATTAAAGTTGATGGTGGTAGATCTTTGTAATGAAGCCCCTTGATGACGCAAAATTCTCAGGGACAAAAGCAGTTGATGAAAAACTAAAAATAAATACTTCAAAATTACAACCGTGGATTGATGGCAATGTTAAAAATGCTGGCAAAATCAAATCAATAGAACAATTTAAGGGTGGTCAATCTAATCCTACCTATAAAATTATTACAGAATCAAAAAATCTTGTTTTAAGAAGAAAGCCTCCAGGGAAACTTCTTCCATCAGCTCATGCTGTTGATAGGGAATATAAAGTTATAACTGCTTTATACAACACCGATGTTCCAGTACCAAAAACATATGGCTTTTGCGAAAATGATGATATTGCAGGCACAGCATTCTTTGTAATGGACTTTTTGGATGGTGATCTTTTTTGGGATCCTATGATTCCATCAATGAAAAATAATGACAGAACAGAAATATATCAAAATAAAAATAAAATTTTGGCAAAACTTCACAGCATCGACTTCAAAAAAATTGGTCTTGAGGACTACGGTAAGCCAGGAAATTATGTTGCTAGACAAGTATCGAGATGGTCAAAACAATATAAAGCATCAGAAACAGATAATATCGAAGCAATGAATAATCTTATTGAATGGCTTCCAAAAAATATTCCAAACGATGATGAGACTTCAATTGTTCATGGTGATTACAGACTTGACAACATGATATTAAAAAATAATAAAGTAATAGGTATTTTAGATTGGGAATTATCAACTCTCGGTCATCCAATTGCAGACTTTAGCTATCATTGTCTTTCGTGGCGAACTCAAGAAGCCTTTTGGGATCAAGCTAAACTTAAAGAATTAGGGATACCCTCTGAAAGAGAATATATGGAAATGTACTGTGAAAACTCTGGTAAAGATTTATCGAAAAACTGGGAGTTTTATATGGCTTTTAATATGTTTAAAATTGCTGGAATTTTACAAGGTATATTGGGTAGGGTTAGGGATGGAACTGCTGCATCAAAGCATGCAGAAGAAAGAGGTAAACTGGTTTATCCCTTATCTGCTGCAGCGTGGTCAACAATTGAAGAAAACTTTCTTAAATAATTAATTATCTTTTAACAAAAAATAGAGTTATTCCAGAGATGGATGTAACAAGAGCAAGAATTGACAGAACTTGTAACAAGATATTGTTAATGTTGTCCCTTTCGCGATAATCCATAATGTGAAGTGACCACAAAAAATCCCATATTCTCCAAGAATCTGACCTAATGGATTTAATATCTCCTGTCATATAGCTAACATATACATTAATGTCATCCTTTGAATCTGTTTTGACTTTGTATACTGGTAGATCGCCTCTATATTCATATCCAGGTGATGTTTCTTTTATGAGAGTGGCATCTTTAGGACTCAGAGTTGTTTTTTGGGCTGTAATTATGAGTACCTCACTTTTTGTAAGAGGCTTGATCTCAGTTCCATCCGGATAACTTGCATAACTTTTTTTACCTTCTTGGATAGTTTCAATTACAGACGAGCCAAGTCTATCAAAAATTCTATACTCTATATCTTTGGGAAGACGATATTGCTCGCCTCTCACCAACTCGATTTTATTATAGGCAAAATAAATACCAGATATTGTCCATAATAGTAATTGTATCGAAACAAATATACTCAAATATCTATGGAAATTTCTTACAAATCTTTTTGTTTTCATTAAATTAGTTCTTTTAAAGGTGCGGACACGAAATTATATTTTTGAATTTCGTCGCTTTCAAACAATATATCATCATTTTCATCAATTTGAAGCACTATATCAATATCAAGAGTCCTGGCACTAAATTTAGGAGCATTTCTATTTCGACCTGCTTTATCCTCAATTAATTTAAGTTCTTTATTAAAGTCTTCAAAACTTAATTCAGAGTTTCCACATATTATAGAGTTTAAAAAATCATCGCCTTCGAATCCTTCTGCTTTTGTTTTATGAATTGATGATGACTCGACATTCAAAAGAATTTTTTTTAACTCTTGTAATGCAAATTCTAAATTCTTCTCAGCATCAATGTTGCTTCCTAGAGATAAAAAATATTTCATTATCTATGAATTATAAGTCCAACGTCCTCAGCACCTCTAAGAGCACCAGGTTTTGATACTCTTAATTTGATAGACTCAACGTCATAATTATTTTTTACAAGCGATGCTATACCTTCAGCCAATGACTCTTGTAATTGAAAAGATGATTCTTCTACAAATTTAATAACAGCCTTACAAATAGTTTTATAATCAATGGTATCCTCAATCGAATCAGATTTGGCTGCTTTTTTACAATCAAAAGGAAATTCCATATCAATACTTACCTCTTGCTTGACTTTCCTTTCCCAGTCAAAAATACCAATGATTGTTTTTACTCTAAGATCTTTTATATAAATTATATCTTTCATATTTCTAACTCATTTAAAGGCCATCGTGATCTCACCTTTGAGGAATAATCTATATTTTTTATAGGTTTCATCATAGATCCTACAAATGCAATCATTGCGGCATTATCACCACAATATTTTAAATCAGGATAATACACTTTTATATTATGTGATTGCTCAAGCTTTTTGAACTCACTCCTTAAGAACTTATTTGCAGCAACTCCTCCTGCAATAATTACCTCATTTCTTCCTGTTATCTCAATTGATTTTTTAATTTTTGTCACTAAAACATCAGAAATTGCTTGTTGAAATGATGCAGCAATATCTGCTTTTTCTTCCTTTGAAATATTAGATATTTTCTGTACAGTATATAAAACAGACGTCTTAAGTCCACTTAAACTCATATTTAAATTATCACTATTAATCATAGGTCTTGGGAAATCAAATGTATCTGATTTTCCTTCAAGTGCTAATTTCTCAAGGTGAGGACCTCCAGGATAAGGCAAGTCTAATAACTTTGCAATTTTATCAAAAGCTTCGCCAACTGCATCATCTTCTGATTGACCTATAATTTCGTATTTTCCTTTACCTATAACATCGACAATCATGGTGTGGCCACCAGATACAAGCAAACATATAAAAGGCATT
The DNA here is from genome assembly GCA_902586925.1 of uncultured SAR86 cluster bacterium. GTDB lineage: Bacteria > Pseudomonadota > Gammaproteobacteria > Magnimaribacterales > D2472 > SAR86A. The sequence continues at coordinate 298,297 of CACIJE010000001.1, forward strand.
TTTATCTCAGGAAATTCCATCATTGGTGACATCAAGTGCCCTTCCAAATGATTTATGGGTATTAATGGAATATCGAGTGCTATTGATAATCCTTGAGCAAAACTTTCACCGATTAGAAGAGTTCCTAATAAACCAGGTCCAGAAGTATAAGCAATCTGATCAATTTTTTTGATAGAAAGATCGCCTAAAGCATCTAAAAGTACATCAACAATTTTAACGCAATGATCTCTTGAGGCTAACTCAGGCACTACTCCCCCATACTCAGCATGCATATCTATTTGACTATAAATAGATTCGCCAATTATGCCTTCTTTAGAGTCATAAATAGCTATTGCAGTTTCATCACATGATGTTTCTATTCCTAAAGTTTTCATAAAAGTTTTGCAAAAATGTTAATAAAAGCCTAAACTACGCGACACATTATGCCTTCAATTATTATAAAAGATACAGAACATTTTGATATTGGTTTGAGAAAATTCAAACGCGCATGTGAAAAAGCAGCAATAGTTCCTGAAATAAGAGCTAGAGAATTTTACGAAAAGCCTACCGAGAAAAGAAAAAGACTAATGGCAGCAGCAGTAAAAAGAGCAAGAAAAACCAACAGAAAATTTTCATTTCCAAGACAAAGATCTAGATAGTTTTGGCACTTATATCAGATATAAAAAATGACCTAAAACAAGCTATGCTTGATAAAAACGATTTGGTGAGAGATACCATAAGAATGTTTTTATCTGAAGTGCAGCGTTTTGAGATTGATAATAAAGAAGAAGTTGATGACTCGAGAGCCCTTCAAATCATTAATAAAATGATTAAGCAAAGAAATGACTCTATTTTTCAATTTAAGGAAGGCGGTAGAGAAGACTTAGCAGATAAAGAACAAAAAGAGGTTGCTATACTCTCACAATACAAACCTGAGCAGCTAAGCGAAGAAGAAATTTCAACAAAAGTGAAGGAAGTTCTTCAAGAAGTTGACGCAAAATCAATGCAAGATATTGGTAAGGTTATGGGTAGACTAAAGTCATCACTAGCTGGGTCTGCAGATATGGGATTAGTTAGCAAAGTTGTGAAGGACCAACTTTCTTAAATTATGATCTATCGATCATGAAAAGAAATCAAGACCGCAATAATAATCAACTAAGAGAAATTACAATTGAGCCAAATGTTAATATTCATGCTGAGGGTTCTGTTCTAATCTCATTCGGCAATACAAAAGTTATTTGTAATGCATCTATTGAAAATAATGTACCAAGATGGATGAAAAATTCTGATGAAGGTTGGGTGACAGGAGAATACGGCATGCTACCAAGATCTACTAATGAGCGAATGGGAAGAGAAGCAGCCCGTGGGAAGCAAAGTGGACGAACACAAGAAATACAGAGACTTATAGGAAGGTCTCTAAGACAATCAGTTAATTTAAAGTATCTGAAAGGCAAGACTATCAATGTTGATTGTGATGTCATTCAAGCTGATGGTGGAACTAGAACAGCATCAATTACTGGAGGGTGTGTTGCCCTATTTCTTGCAATTAAAAATCATCATGATGATCAAAGAGCAATTAGGTCATTTGTAGCTGCTATATCTATAGGCATTAAAGAAAGTCAAATATTACTTGATTTGGATTACGATGAAGATAGTTCGGCAGACACAGACCTTAATATAGTTATGAATGATAAAGATGAGTTAATAGAAATACAGGGCACTGCTGAAAATGTACCTTTTTCAAGAAATGAACTGAGTGATATGCTTGAAATGGGTAGTGCAGCAATTGCAGATATTATTAAAAAACAAAAGGCATGTATTAATTAAGTGAAAGATTATCAAAAATCATTTTTAAAATTAGCTTTAGATTCGCAATCGCTTCAATTCGGTGATTTTACTCTTAAATCAGGTCGTCAAAGCCCATATTTTTTCAATGCAGCAAATATGCTTAAGGGGTCGAGTTTGTATCAACTTGCACATTGTTATGTTGAAGCTATAACTGATCATAATATTGATTTTGATTGTATTTATGGTCCTGCATATAAAGGTATTTTTCTTGGTTCAATAGTAGCAACAGTTCTAAGTGAACTGGGGAAAAATTATCCAATTTGTTTTAATAGAAAAGAAGAGAAAGATCATGGTGAGGGTGGGAATATTATAGGTGCTAATCCACAAGGAAAAACATTAATAATAGATGATGTTTTATCTGCTGGGACAGCTTGCAGAGAATCAATAAATTTGATCACTCAGCATAATTCAACACCTGCAAGCTTTATAGTCGGATTAGATAGGCAAGAAAAGGGTCAATCTGAAAAATCTGCAAGTAAAGAATTAGAGGATAAATTTAATCTGAGTGTTATCTCAATTATTAATCTTGATACTTTAATAACTTATGTTGAAGAGGAGTCTCAATTAAAAAGTTATCTTAGCGGACTAAATCAATATAGAGATACTTGGGGGGCCTGAATGTTTTCTGGAATTGTTCAAGGGGCTGGTAGAGTTCAAAAGATAACTTCAAAAAAGAACTATATATCGATAGAGATTTCTGCTCCCAAAAATTTTAATAAAAAATTAAAAAAAGGTGCAAGTATTTCTGTAAATGGTGTTTGTTTAACTTCTTTAGACAGCGGTCAAAAAAAATTAAAATTTGACGTTATAAATGAAACACTATCAAAAACTAATATTGGCAAATTAAAAAAAGGTTCTCTGGTTAATTTAGAAAGATCGATTACAGCATCTACCGAAATAGGTGGGCATTTGATGTCAGGACACATTCATTTTTCTGGAAGAGTTGAAAAAATTTTAACAAAGAATACAAACAAAGATCTGCAAATTAAATTCCCAAGAAAATATAAAGAGTATATTTTTGAAAAAGGTTATATCGGCTTAAATGGTTGTAGTTTAACTTTAGGAAAAGTAAACAAAGATTCTTTTTATGTGCATCTTATACCTGAGACGCTTGCAGTAACTAATTTAGATGGTTTAAAAAAAGGCTCTCTTGTAAATATTGAGATTGATCAAAATACGATTGCAATAGTTGAAACTGTGAAAAACTCTTTAGCTGCTCAAAAATCTTGATAAGACAGCCATTCTAATTGCAACACCGTTTGCAACCTGTTGCCTGATAACTGAATTATCACAATCATACACAGCTTCTGTTATTTCAATGTAATTTACAGGCCCAGGATGCATTATAATGGCATCACCTTTCGCTGATTCTAGTTTTTCAGAAGTAAGTTGATACTCAGATTTATATGTATCTAAATCAAGATTTAATTCTTTTTCATATCTTTCAAATTGTATTCTCAACGCCATTACAACATCAGCATTTGCAAGGGCTTTTTCTAAATTTGATTCATATTTGCCAAATCTTGAACTTTGATATTTATTACACATTTCTGGATGACCAGAAAATGTAAGAGATCCTAAATCAAAATTTGAAACACCTTCAACAAAAGAGGAAGTTACTCTTGAGTGGTCAAGATCACCCACAATGACAATATTTAATCCATCTAGTGTCTTTTTATGATCAATTATTGTTTTGATATCCAATAAAGCTTGTGTTGGATGGGAGATTGCTCCTTCGCCCGCATTGATAAAGCTCATCTTTGGCAGACAGTCTGCCAATTCTCTTATTACTGAATCAGTGTGTCTAAATACACATAAATCGACACCCATTAAATTTAGTGCATCAATAGTTTCAAAAATTGATTCTCCTTTTTGTATTGAAGAGTTTTCAACGTCAAAATCTATCAAAGAGCATCCTAAATTTTTTGCAGCAATGGCAAATGATGATTTTGTCCTGGTGCTTGGTTCAAAGAAAACATTTGCAACAACTTTCTCAGGAAATAGATCCTCTTTTCTGAAGTTTCCCTCTTCATCAATAAAATTATTAGAAAACTCAATTAATTCTATGATTTCTTTCTTAGACAGGTCATTTATTGATATAAGATTTTTAGCCATTTATCAGCACTATTGCCTCGATTTCAACATTAACACCGAGAGGTAAAGCAGAGACTTCAACAGTTGCTCTAGCAGGATAAGGTTCGGAAAAGTACTCTTTCATTACATCGTTAACAATGCCAAAATTTGAAAGGTCAGTTAAAAAAATAGAAATCTTTACTATATCATCAAGACTATACCCTGCTGCTTCGCAAATACTTTGAACGTTATTTAAAACTTGTTTAGCTTGCTCTTCAATTGAATCTGATACCAAATCTCCAGTTTTTGGATTGAGAGGTATCTGTCCAGAAATAAACATTAAGTTACCCGCCTTAACTGCTTGAGAATATGGACCAATTGCTTGTGGTGCATTTTCGGTTGAGATTATTTCTTTTGTCATCTGATTAGGCTCCTCTGAAAAAATTAAAGTAGATATTAATGAAATTGTACATAAAAAAAATAATCTTATTTTAATATTTATCATTTATGTTTCTTTTACAGCTAGTTGTAAACTTCATTGATCTTACTTTTTGCATGATACCTTTAAGATCATCGACATTTTTTACTTCGATTTGAATTTCAAAACCTGCAAACCTTTTATCAATGGTTTTAGTATTTACTGAACCAATATTGATTCCAGACTTTGCAAATACCGAACCTAAATCAGAAAGAACACCAACTTTATCTTGTGTGCTTACATCTATTTTAGCTTTGTAAAGATGTTCTTTTTTGTTTTCTCCCCATATTGCAGGCATATATCTTGAATCTTTGTTAAAAAAAGGCTTAACTTGTTTGCAATTTTTATGATGAACTATTATTCCTTTTTCAGTATCTGAGTGAGCAACTACATCATCTCCGTAGACTGGAAAACAACATTTTGCAAATCTAACTGTGACACTCTCTATTTTATTATCAAGAATTAAAACTGGATTTGGCTCTTTAATACCCTCTCTAATTTGCAAACCAGAATAAAATCGTTCAGCAATGATGCTTCCCGTTCTTTTACCAAGACCAAGTTCAGTTAAGAGTTTGTTTAAAGAAGTTACACCTATACTATCCAATATTTTTTTTAGAGAACTTCCTCTATATTCGCTTAAACTCTTTCCTGCTCTTTTTAATTCGGTTTCAAGCATTACTTTTCCAGCTTTTCTGGCATCTGATGTTTTCTGCTTTCGCAATCTTGATCTGATATAACTTCTTGCCTTACTTGTTACAACATAGTTGAGCCAAGAAGGATCAATATAGGATTCTTTTTTTGATGTAATAATTTCCACAGTTTGTCCTGTTTCTAATTCAATATTTAAAGGGACTTCACTTCTGTTTACCTTGCATCCAATAATTGTATTTCCAAGATCAGAATGAACTTCATAGGCAAAGTCTATTGGAGTCGAACCTTTTCTTAGGGCATATATGTCTCCTTTTGGTGAGAAAAGAAAAACTTCGCTAGAATTAAGGTCACTCTTTATAGATTGTGCAAACTCAGATGGGTCATTTGATTTTTTTTGAAGTTCTGCAAGACCTGATAACCATCTTGAGGCTCTTAATTCTGAACCTCGTTTTTTATCCTTAGTTTTATATTGCCAATGCGCTGCTATTCCAAAGCTTGCAATTTCAGCCATATTTCTAGTTTGTATTTGAACTTCTATTGGAAATGCATTTAATGCAAGCAAGCTTGTATGAAGAGCTTGATAACCATTACTTTTTGGTATGGCAATATAATCTTTAAATCTGTTTTCTATAGGTGAAAAATAATTATGAATTATTCCAAGTGATCTATAGCAATCATCGATAGAATTAACAAGTATTCTGAATCCATAAACATCTAAAATTTCAGAAAATGGCTTATGCTTTGATTTAATTTTTCTGTAGATACTGTAAATATTTTTTTCTCTTCCTTTAACTCCAACATCTTCAATTCCATTAGCTTTTAGTTTACGTTTAAGCTCTTTTCTAACTTTTGAAACTATTTTTTGTCTTCCACCGCTTGATTTATTAATTGCACTTTCAAGCATTGATGCTCTTAGTGGATGAATGCATCTAAATGCAAGATCTTCAAGTTCAGCTCTTATATTTTGCATACCAATTCTTAAAGCTAGTGGTCCATATAACTCAATAGTTTCCTTTGATTTTTTTATTTGCTTGAATCTTGGTAAATGATCAATCGTTCTCATATTATGAAGTCGATCACAAATTTTTACTAAAATAACTCTTGGGTCTTTAGACATCGCTAACATCATTTTTTGTAAGTTATTAGCATCTGCATCTGTCCTACTTTTGATATCAATCTTACCTAATTTACTTACGCCATCGACAATGTTTGCTACATCATTTCCAAATAATTCAATAAGGTCATTTTTATTAATATCGCTGTCTTCTAAAACGTCATGCAATAAAGATGAGCATATAGAATCTGGATCCATCTTCAATTCTAAAAGTACTTCAGTTACCGCCAATGGATGAGAAATATATTTAGACCCATCCATTCTGTCTTGACCATCATGAGCATAAAAAGCAACTGAATATGCTTTTTGAATTTTTTTAATATCTTGTTTTGTTAAGTATTGCTTTGCAGACTTGTAAAAGCTCGTTGGTAGTTTTAATAAATCTGAATTATTGAAATTTTTAGAGAGTATATTTGGGAGCGCATGTTCACTCAAAATAACCCCCTATAAACATCCTATCCTATTTTCTCGTCTTCTTTATAACTTGATGATGAAAATTCATCCAATAAGACATCCTCTTCAAGAGTCTGCTCTAGAGTCTCACTATCAAGAAGTCCTTCTTCAATTTCTCTTAAAGCTACGAGGGTAGGTTTATCATTATCCCATTCAACTAGAGGATCGCGACTTGTTGTTGATAGCTGTCTAGCTCTTTTTGAAGCCATGAGTATTAAATCAAATCTGCTAGGGATTTTTTCTAAACAATCTTCTACTGTTATTCTTGCCATTTTATTCTCCTGGGCGAGTATTCTAATTCTAATTACCCTATTAATTCAACAAATCTTCTAATATATTTTTATTATTGGTCACATTATATTCATAGTCTTTGTCAAATATAATAGAGGTTATTTGATTATAAGCCATATTAAAATCATCGTTTAAAACTAAATAATCAAAATTTTCAGCCTGTTCTAGTTCTTTTCTAGCATTTTCCAGTCTTTTATCAATGGCATCATTAGAATCAAGACCTCTCAATACCAATCTTTTTTTTAGTTCGTCTAGAGATGGTGGAATAATAAAAATAGATATTATGTCTTTTATAATAGCTTTTTGTATTTGAGTAAATCCTTGAACGTCAATATCTAAAATTACATTAATCCCATCCTTTAACTTTTCATCGACAAATGATTTTATAGTTCCATATTGATGACCATGAACATCTGCAAATTCTAAGAAAGCTTGATTACTTTTAAGCTCATTAAACTCTTTTTCATTTATAAAAAAATAGTCTTCGCCATGGGTTTCTCCTTCACGAGGAAGCCTTGTAGTTGCTGAAACTGAAAGTTCTAAGTTATTTTCGCTATCTTTAATTATTTTTTTTATCAGGGATGACTTACCAGCACCAGAAGGAGCAGCAAATATAATTAATTTTCCACTATTCGACATTTTGAATTTGTTCTCGCATTTCTTCAGCTAATAATTTCATATCAAGTGCAAAATTTTTAGAAATTGGATCATCAAGCTTAACGGACAAAGTATTTGCCTCTCTAAAAAGCTCTTGTAATACAAAATCAATCTTTTTTCCACTTCCAATTTTTTTGTTGATTTCATCTTTTAGCGATTTGCTATGAAAAGAAATTCTATCTAGCTCTTCTGAAGCATCATGTTTGAGTGCCAATAAAGCAATTTCTTGTTCTAATCGAGCCTCATCTAAATCACTTACAAGACTGGCCACTTTTTCTTTATATAGCCTAAGGCGTCTATGTATATCTTTTTTACTTTGTTTGAGTATTTTAGACACCAAATAGTCAATTCCTTGAATCTTTTTATCAATAACTTTTTTAATTTTCATGCCTTCTTTATTTCTAGAATCGGTGAAATCTTTTAAAGCCTTATTAAACTCTCTCTTAAGAAATGTATTATTTATACTTTTTTTTGACTCAATATTTAAGATTCCAGGTATGTCTTTAATATCAGAAAATTTTAAATGTTCTTCAATGCCTAAATTATCCTTTATGGATTTTTTTAAATTTTTTAATAGTTTGGTATCAACGAAGTATTTGGACTCTGACGGAGATTTAAATTTTATTTTTATATCAACTTTACCTCGAATAATATTTTTACCCACAATGTTTCTTATGTATTGGTCAATATCATTGCTGATCTCGTTTGATTTCAAGGATATTTCAAGAAATCTATGATTGACTCCTTTAATTTCAACAGATACTTCAGAGCTACCTTGAATTGAACTCGATAAACCATATCCGGTCATGCTTTTAATCATATATTAATTGTATTTTGCAATAAGCTTTAGTTCTAGTTATATATGTCAAAAACAAAACCCAATTTCTTTAATTTTTGGTTCGAAATATCTCCATAAGACTCTGAATCCTCTGAACAATTAAATATTTCATGAGAGTTAAATTTATTATCATTTTCAATAAAAAATTTTATAATCTTTGCTGCATTATCTCTATGCAAATAGTTGCTAGATTTTGGCTTAGATTTATATAAGCCAGATAATCTTAAAATTATTAATCTTTCAGCATATCTTTTAATTTGGTTATTTTCGTATTCAGTAATTATTTGTCCTTTGAATTCAAGAGAGCTGAGCTTAGAATCTTCTTCTTTTAACTTAGGTGACTCAATGTGAGAGTTACGATCTTTTATTTTGCCATACACACTTGTTGAAGAAATAGTGATAAATTTTTTATAAGATATATCTTCTGAAAGTTCTAAAAAGTTAAAAAGATTTTCAGATGAATTAAGGAATCCATTTTGATACCCCAATAAATCATTATTACTTGGTTTGGGTATAAAAATAATGCTTTCGAAATTTTTACATTCAAGTTTTATTGGTTTTTTTGTTAGCCAATCCCATTCAATAAAATTTTCTAATTCTTTCTTTTTTCTTCTTGAGATTCCATATATTTCGTAACTGTCTTTACATAATATTGAGTTAAGTCTTTTCGCAATATCACCATATCCAATAATTAAAATATTTTTTTTCATTTAAGTTAAGTAAAAAAAAATCCAGGACAATAACCCTGGATTTCCAAATTAAATGTATTTAAATGCTTAATAATGGTGCTATAACAAGGCTTACTATAGCCATAACATTAATTAAGATATTCATAGATGGTCCTGAAGTATCTTTAAAAGGATCTCCAACGGTATCTCCAACCACAGCGGCAGCATGAGTATCTGAACCCTTACCACCTAAATTGCCTTTCTCAACATATTTTTTTGCATTATCCCAAGCACCACCAGCGTTTGCCATCATTAGTGCTAATGAAACACAACCAAGTAGTCCACCAGCAAGCATTCCACCTAATGCTTGTGCACCAAGCCCAAACCCAACAATAGCAGGCATTGATACCGCTATTACTCCTGGTAACATCATCTTTTTAAGGGCTGCTGTTGTGGCTATTTCAACACATTTTTCAGAATCAGGTTCTGCTACACCCTCCATTAAACCGTCTATCTCTTTAAACTGTCTTCTTATTTCGTTAATCATTTCAAAAGCTGCGTCTCCAACTGCTGTCATTGTTATTGAAGAAACTAAGAAAGGTATACAAACGCCGATAAACATTCCAACCAAAACAATTGGTTCAGTAAGTGCTAATGAAAATTCAGGATTTGCATCAGCTACAACAGCTGAAAAAGCTGAAATTATTGCAAGAGCAGCTAAAGCTGCGGCGCCAATTGCAAAACCTTTACCAATCGCAGCAGTTGTATTTCCTAATTCATCAAGAGAATCAGTAATTTCTCTAACTTCTTCTCCCATACCTGACATTTCAGCAATGCCACCAGCATTATCTGCAACTGGTCCATATGCATCTATTGCCATTGTTATTCCAACAGTTGCTAGCATACCAACAGCCGCAATTCCAACACCATAAATACCCGATAATTGTGTTGAGGCAAGAATAATTCCAGCTAAAATTACAATTGGTATTACAACTGATTGCATACCAACTGATAATCCTGAAATCATGACTGTTGCTGATCCAGTTTCTCCTGATTCAGCTATTTTTTTTACTGGGCTACCGCCTGTATAGTATTCTGTAATAAGTCCAATTAAGACACCGCCTACTGCACCGCATATAACACACCACCAAACATTCATTCCAACTCCATCTAAAGAATCAATTATGAAGTATGCCATTGCTACAAATATCACTGGCGCTAGAAAAGTTCCAGATCTCAATGCACTTGCAGGTGCTTTTGCTGACTGAAGCTTAACTATGAATATTCCAATTATTGACGCTATTAAACCAGTTGAAGCTAGAGCAAGAGGTAGCATCATCATATCTTTGTTTCCTAATGTATAAGCTATAGCTATTGAGGCAATCATAGAACCACAATATGACTCAAATATATCTGAACCCATGCCGGCAACATCACCAACATTATCACCAACATTGTCTGCTATAACACCAGGATTTCTTGGATCATCTTCAGGAATGCCAGCTTCAATTTTACCAACAAGATCGGCTCCAACATCTGCACTTTTTGTAAAAATTCCTCCACCTACTCTAGAAAAAAGAGCGACCACTGATGCACCCATAGCAAAACCTTCAAGCTTATGAGGATCAATTTCAGCTGGTATATAAAAATAATATAAGCCTCCTAAACCTATCAAACCTAATGATGCTACACAAAGACCCATAATCGATCCTCCATAAAAAGATACCGATAAAGCTGCTGCTGGACCATCTTTTTGAGCTGCTGTTGCTGTTCTTACATTTGCTTTAGTTGCTGCATACATTCCTATAAAACCTGCAATTGATGAACATAAAGCACCGACAACCACTGCAATTGCAGTGAAAGGCCCTAATGCAAACCAAGCCAAACCAACTATCGCAGTCATAAAAATAAACAAATATTTGTACTCTGTTTTCATAAAGGTCAATGCTCCAGTATGAATCTGGTCACCAATTTTTTTTACTTTATCTTCACCATCAGGGTATTTCATAACAAGCATATAAACTACATATGCTACAGCCATACCCAAAAGACCTAAAGTAGGTGAAATTATTAAACTATCCATATAGAGACCCCTTATTTTTAATAAAGCATTCTAGCAAATTATTTATAGGAAAACGTATATTTTAATTTATTTATTAAATACTTCTTTATCCAAAAGATTTTCAGAATTTGCAACAATACAGGCAACTGCTGAATCCCCAGTAACATTAACTGAAGTTCTAATCATGTCTAAAATTCTGTCCACAGCTAAAATCAAACCAATAGCATCTAAAGGAAGCCCTAATGAACTTAAAATTAATGCTAAAGTAATTGTTCCTGCAGACGGAACTGCAGCTGCACCAATAGAAGCAACCATTGCGAGCATTACAATTTGCAAATATTCGACCATAGACAAATCCACTCCCGCTGTACTTGCAATAAACATCGTTGCCAATCCCTGCATAATGGCAGTTCCATCCATATTGATGGTTGCTCCAACTGGAATCACAAAAGAGGATACATCTTTTTTTACTCCGAGATCATCAGTAACTGTTTTTAATGTGACCGGAATAGTTGCAGCACTTGATGAGGTTGAAAATGCGAATAAAGCAACATTTCTCATTTTTTTAAAAAATATAATTGGGTTCAGGTTTGCAAATATTTTTAAAATTATTGAATAAGTAAAAATAAGATGAAAAAACAAAACAAACATTAATATAAGAACATATTGAATTAAATCTCCGAAAATATTTAAACCTTGAGCCATCACATAACTTCCCATTAAACAAAAAACTCCAATAGGTGCGAAACTCATAATAATTAAGACTATTTTCATAAAAACGATATTTAGTCTTTCAAAATTTTTAGAAAGTTTATCTGTCAGATCATCAGTTAGATTAAGCGCAATACCAAATAATATACTTATAAATACTATGCCAAGCATATTATTTTCAACAAAAGCACCGAAAATATTACTCGGAAAAATTTTTAATACAGTATCATAAAGGCTAGCCTCTCCTGAAGGTGCTATAAAAGACCCAACCTCTCCCTCATAGCCAGAGATATTAAAAAGCCATCCAAAAAATATAGCAATTATTACAGCAAATGCAGTTGTCATTAAATAAAGTGCGACTGTTTTAGATGCTATTGAACCTAGCTTAACCATATTTGATAATGAAGAAATACCAGAAACCAAAGAAAAGAAAACAAGAGGAACAACAATCAATAAAAGTAGATTTTTAAATATCTGTCCGCCTAAGTTAAAAATATATTTTTCAATGACTTGAATAAATGATATAGAAAATGAATTTTCAAAATAAAAAAATACAGAAGCTAACAAAACACCAAAAAACATCCCTAACAAAACATTTCTAGTAAGATTCTTTGGTGGGTCTAATGGACTCATGTTATTTCTATCATATCAAAGTCCTCCTTGCCAACGCCGCACTCAGGACATAACCAATCTTCAGGAACGTCCTCCCAAGCAGTCCCAGGTTCGATACCATCATCAGGCCAACCCAGTTCTTCATCATATATAAGTCCGCAGACAATACATTCCCATTTCTTAAATTTCATAAAGTACTAAAAATTAAGTTATTTCGTTCATAACAAGGAGGCTATAATATCAGATTTAAGCATTAAATTAATGAAGCTAAAGCAAAAATCTTCTTGGATAACGTATAAAGAAATGACGAAACGAGTTAGAAGTAAAACTATAAAATCTTGGCTTACTGAGGATGGTCCCATCACCAAACGAATTTCAGCAAAAGAAGATTTCGAATTAAATTTAATACGTGACGAAATTGGTGAGGTTAGTGAAATAGATAAGAAATATTTAGGAGTCACTAAAGGAGATATTAAGGTGAGAGAAGTTATCCTAATGGGTAATAAAACTCCTAAAGTGTATGCTAAATCATTGATACCAATCAGGACAATTGAAAAAGGATTTTCAAAATTAGGGAATCTTGGAAATATGCCTCTGGGAGATATTTTATTTGAAAAAGACATCTTTAATAAGATTGACGTTTTATATTCTTTTTTTTCTTATAAATCTAATATATTTTGGGGCAGAAAAACAAAGTACTTAGTCAAAAATCTTCCCTTTTCAGTTATGGAAGTTTTTTTAATAGACAAATGAGAAATAAAATCCACTCTTTTATTGAACTCGCAAGATTAGATAAGCCTATAGGAATATATCTTCTGCTATGGCCGTCTTTATTGGGATACGTTTTAGCTGGAATAAATTCTGAACTAAAGTTTAGAAACTTTTTAATAGTTGTGATTGGTTCTGTCTTAGTAAGGTCATGTGGTTGTGTTATTAATGATATTAGTGATTATAAAATAGATAAGCTTGTTAAAAGAACTTTGAATAGACCTCTTGCAATAGGTTCAATTTCTGTTGTAGAAGCATGGATATTTTTCCTTTTTCTTGGCATCTTGTCTCTTGTTCTTCTGTTTCAAACTAACCCTCTTACTTTAAAGATTTCTATATTTTTAGCCTTCTTGATAATATTATATCCATTAACAAAAAGATTCTTTATTGCTCCACAGTTTATTCTTGGAATTACATTTGGTTCTGGCTCTATTATTGCTTATTCTCTTGAGTCAAATATCTTTTCAATATCACTCATAATTTTATATTCTGGGGTAATTGCGTGGATAATAAGTTTTGATACTTATTATGCCCTAGAGGATAAAAATGATGATGAAAAGATTGGAGTAAATTCTACAGCAATTTTGTGGGGCAGAAATTCAATATTGTATTCTAAAATACTCCACATATTTTTTTATATGTGTCTTTTATCTATAGGATTTATAAATAATTTTTCAAACGTATTTTATATATTCTTTTTCGTACTAATATATCTTTTTATTTACCAATCAAACATTATTAAAGAAAAGAGATATATCGATGCATTTAAAATCAATAATTGGGTTGGTATTTCAGCTCTAATAAGTTTCGTAATTGAAATTATTTACTTAAATTAGATGAAAACAAATTTTAATTTTATTGAGAATTTTGATGCTTTAGATGAATCTCAGTTTAATAAATTAATTCGGGAGGATGATGCTCCATTTATTAAATATCCTTTTTTAAAGGCACTTGAAAATTCAGGATGTGTTGGGAGGGACTTAGGCTGGGCTCCTAAGCATCTTGTGAAATCAAACAAAAATGTAATTAGTGGTTTTTTACCAATGTATATAAAAAACAATAGTCATGGAGAGTTTGTTTTTGATCACTCATGGTCATATGCTTTGAACAGAGCTGGAAGAAGTTACTATCCAAAATTACTTACTGCAATACCCTTTACCCCTTGTGAAACAAGAAAAATTATTACCGAATCTGTTTCTGATGAATATATTGAAAAGGTCATCCAACTCATGAAAGAAAAAAATATTGAAACTTGGCATATCCTTTATCCAGATTCAAATTTAAAAGAGTTATTTCTCAAAAATAAACTAATAGAGCGTTTCGGATATAAATTTATATGGGCAAATAAAGGATATGAAAAATTCGATGACTATCTAAATATTTTTAAATCACGACAAAGAAAAAATATTAAAAATGAAAGAAGGAAAATATCTGACATAAATATCCACTTCCAAATTAAAGAAGATGATTCTTTAAGAATTGAAGACTGGGATGATTTTTATAAGTTTTACAAAAATACTTATGAAGAGAGATTGCAAAGACCATATCTGAATATAGATTTCTTCAGAGAGATTCATAAATTTAGGAAACAATTAAAACCTGTTATTTTTTTTGCAATTCATAATGATAAAAGGATAGCTGGTTCATTATGCTTTGTTAGTAATGACACGCTTTATGGAAGGCATTGGGGATCTTCCTTCAATATTGACTCACTTCATTTTGAAACTTGTTTTTATCAAGGTATAGAATTTTGTATAAATAAAAAAATTAAGTATTTTGATCCTGGTGTCCAAGGTGAACATAAAATAAGGAGAGGTTTTGAGCCAAAAAGAACTAGCTCATTTCACTATATTAAAGAAAATGACTTTAGAAATGCTATTGTTGAATTTTGTGAGAAAGAGAAAAGTGAAATTACTAGATATTTAGAAGCATGTGAGAGATATACACCTTTTAATAAAGAATATAAAATTTAAGAATGAGTAAATGTTTGCCAAAAACAAGTTATCAACTTGCAGTTTGCGAAACCAATTTTTTAAGATTAAAGAATTTGCTTCAAAATTTTTCAAAAAATAAATACTTGTTTGAAACAATTAATCCAGACACTTCTTCTAATCCAATATCCTTTTGTGTATTACATAGGACACGTCATACATTAATTATTGAAGCAAAACAAAAAATTAAATTAAAAAAAATAGATGATCTTATTATTAGGATACAAATATCTTTAGATGCTAGGCTAGCAGAAGTTTTATCGTTTCAAGGAGAAAGAGCTGTTCCTTATTTTATGAAAGTGCTAAAGATACAATCAAAAGATGAAAAAATACAACAAAATAAATTCTTAACAGAATGGCTAGAGAACATATTTTCGAATGGTATTAATCCTCATGTAAAAATTTGATGATAAATACAATTTTATACTTTCATGGCTTTGCATCATCTTCAGATTCAGATAAAGCAAAAATTATAAAAAGTCATATTTCTAAAATATCAAAAAAAATAAAAGTACTTACGCCAGATCTCAGTAATGACTTCATAGAAGCAAATAATCAAATAAATAAACTTATCAATGAAAATAAAAAAGATTTTGCATTCGTAGGTAGTTCTCTCGGTGGTTATTTTGCAAGTTGTTTTGGAAGTGTTAACAACTCAAAAGTGATCTTAATAAATCCAGCAATACCGCCGTTAGAGGGTTTTGAACAATATCTTGGTGAAAATGAAAATTATTCAACTGGAGAAAAATTTAATATTACCAAAAAAGATATAGAATTTTTAAGATCTCTTGTTATTAACAAATATATTAACCAAAAAAATACATTAGTCTTTTTAGAGTCGGGAGACGAAGTCCTTAATTATGTTGAAGCTGCTAAATACTATAGGGGGTCAAATATTGATATAACCTTTGGTGGCAATCATTCATATGAATCTATTACTAAAAAGTTACAAAAAATCGTTAAATTTATAGAAATTCAATAAATTGAACAAAAATTGAACAAAAAACTTTATTTTGCACATAATTAATGCATAATATATTCATAATTTGTGCATTTTTGAAATTTCAGCTAGCACAAAAATTTAATCACAATTACAAATTTATTTTAGGAGAGATAAATGAAAACATACGAATATATATGGCTAGATGGATATCAGCCTGAGCCAATGATGAGAAGTAAAGTTAAAGCTACTGATGATGAAACTCCTCCAGACTGGTCTTTTGATGGTTCTTCAACACAACAAGCTGAAGGTGGAAGTTCTGATTGTTTACTTATACCAGTTCAAACATATTCAAATCCAAATGGTCATGATCTTGTGATGACTCAAGTTCAGTCAGCTGATCATACTACTCATCCATCTAATTTCAGAGCTGCAGCTGCTGAGGTTGTTTCTGATGAGTGGTGGTTTGGTTTTGAACAAGAGTTCTTTTTTACTGATCCTCAAACAGGTGAACCATTAGGATGGGAAGATGGTGAACCAAGAGAACAAGGTGAATACTACTGTGGAGTTGGTGCAAGTAACGTAGTTGGCAGAGAAATTTCTGATGCACATCTTCAAGCATGTTTAGATCTCGGTATTACGCTCACAGGTACTAATGCAGAGGTCGCATTAGGTCAGTGGGAGTACCAATGTTTTGGAAAGGGGATCAAGGCCGCTGATGACCTTTGGGTGAGTCGTTATTTACTTTACAAAATTGCAGAAGAATTTGGTGTTGGTGTGAACATTCATCCAAAACCAAAAACTGGTGATTGGAACGGCTCAGGCATGCATACAAACTTTTCAAATGAGGCAATGAGGACAGCAGGTTCTGAAGAATTATTTAGTTCTATGTGTGACAAACTTGGTGAAGTTCATGATGCTGGAATAGCTGCATATGGCTCTGATAATGACATGAGATTAACTGGTTTACATGAAACACAAAAAATAACAGAATTCTCATATGGCGTCAGCGACAGAGGCGCAAGCATAAGAATACCTGTTTATACAGTTGAACATGACTGGAACGGCTATTTAGAAGATAGAAGGCCTGCATCAAATGCAGATCCATATAAGATTTTAGCTCATATCGTAGGAACGCTAACTTAATTTTTTTCAACTTACTCTGCCCTGTTAAAAACAGGGTAGAAGTTATCTAAATGGAAATTGCCAAAGCAGAGTTATCTTTCTTAAACCAGCTTACCTCTGAAATTATCATTCTTGATGAAAATCTCAAAATAGTGTGGTTGAATTATTCTGCATTAAATAAAGGTTGGATCATTGATAATAAAAAAAGTTTGATAACTGATCAGCTATCTGAAGTTACAAACGCTTCTTTAGTTGGTCTATTTAAAAATGCAATAAGAAAAAATCTCTCACAAACCAAGAGAGATTTTGAACTAATTAATTCTAAACTTGAAAAAAGAGAGATCGATGTAACAGTGAGGTGGAGTAATTCATACGAATGTCTAATTGTTGAAATTTTGTGTGTTGACAATCTCAATAAAATGGTTGATTCGTCAAAAAGTTTTTCAATACAAAAGATAGCAGCAAATTTAGCAAGAACCCTAGCTCATGAAGTTAAGAACCCCCTGTCTGGTATTAAAGGAAGTGCTCAAATTCTTAGAAAAAAGTTAAAAGATGATTTTTCTTCAAAATTTCTCAAAATAATTATTGATGAAACTGATAGATTAAATAGTATTGTTACAAAAATTCTTACTCCACCTTCAAAACCTAATCTTGCGCCTTTTAATATTCATTCTGCTCTTGAAAAAGTTTATGCATTAGCTGATGCAGATAAAAATGAAAAAATTAAACTTATAAGAGACTACGATCCTAGCATCCCTGAAATAAATGGTGATGAGAACTTATTTGTTCAAGCAATTCTTAATATTGTAAAAAATGCACAGCAGGCAATTGAAAATACAAAAGATCCATCAATTACTATTAAATCAAGAATCCAATTTGGTAAACCTATAAATGGGACAACATATCCAACAATATGCTCTATAGAAATTAAAGATAATGGTCCTGGCATACCTAATGAACTTCATGATCAGGTTTTTTTTCCAATGGTCTCTGTGAAAGAGAACGGATCTGGATTAGGCCTAACTATTGCTCAGGATATTATAAGGATTCATGGTGGAGGAATAGTGTTTTCATCTGATCCAGGAAATACAGTTTTTTCAATTCAAATTCCTATTAAAGCAGATAATAAGGAGTCTCAAATTGCATAGTGTATGGATTGCAGATGATGACCAAGCAATTAGACTTGTCCTTGAGGAGAGTCTCTCAAGTTCAGGGTTTCAAACAGAAAGCTTTTCAAACGGCGAAGACTTAATAAAAAAACTTGAGACTAATCAGCCAGACTTAATAATTACCGATGTACAAATGCCAGGAATGCTAGGTTTTGATCTAATGAAACATATAAATAATAATTTTGAGAACATCCCAGTTATTATTATGACCGCTTTTGCTGATATGCAAACAGCTGTCGAGTCATTTGGTGGTGGTGCATTTGAATATTTACCCAAGCCATTTGATCTAGAGGAAGCAACAGAAATTGTTGTAAGAGCTTTGGAGGATAAACCAAAAACTAAAGGTCTAAAAAAAGATACAAAGCTTGATATAGTAGGTGAATCACAAGCAATGCAGAATGTTTATAGAGCTATTGGCAAGCTATCAAGTACCATCGCAACTGTATTAATTCAAGGAGAATCTGGAACTGGTAAGGAATTAATAGCAAAATCACTTCACAAAAATAGTCCTAGAAATGATATGCCATTTATAGCACTTAATATGGCTGATATTCCAAAAGAACTTGTCGAGTCTGAGCTTTTTGGACACGAGAAAGGTTCTTTTACTGGAGCTGTAGAAAAAAGAATTGGCAGATTTGAGCAAGCAAATGGCGGGACTTTATTTTTAGATGAAATTGGAGATATGCCTTTAGACTCTCAAACACGTCTTCTAAGAGTGCTATCAAATAAAGAATTTTACAGAGTTGGTGGAGATAAACCTATAAAAGTGGATGTTAGAATTGTTGCAGCTACTCACCAAAATCTTAATAATCTAGTATCACAAAATAAATTTAGAGAAGATCTTTTTTACAGGTTGAATGTGATTAAAATTGAAGTTCCTCCTCTTAGAAATAGAAAAGATGACATTAAAGAACTTTCTAGGTTCTTTCTTAAAAATTACTCAGATTCACTTGATGAAGATCTTAGGGTGATTTCAGATGAAGCAATGAATTTACTTGAAAAGTTTGATTGGCCAGGAAATGTTAGACAACTTGAAAATGTATGCTATTGGTTAACGCTAATGTCGCCATCTCAAAATATAAAATCTCAAGATTTACCAACTGAAGTTAAAGAATTTGAAGTTACTGATATCCCATCATCCTCTTGGGAAGAAGGAATGCAAAATTGGCTTAAAAACGTTTCAATGAATATCGATTCTGGTCTTTCTGAGATAGCCATAACAAAAATTGAAAAAATGCTCATTAAAACTGCTCTTGAAAGATCAAATGGTAAAAAAAATGATGCAGCTCAGATCTTGGGTTGGGGTAGAAATACTCTTACAAAAAAAATGAAAGACCATGGGATTTAAACTAATGGTAAATTACTCATTTTCCATTCATTAATACCACCTTTTAATATTAAAATCTTCTCAATTCCTTCTTTTTTTAGAGTTTCACCAGCATTGGTAGATGCGCCTCCAGTTTCACATACCAAAACAATAGATTTATCAGTTTTTACTAATTCATTTGATCGTCTTGATATATCTTTTGCGGGAACATTAATTGATGATGTTATATGGCCAGAATTAAAAGTATCAGAATCTCTTAGATCAACAATCAATGCAGAGTCATTATTAGATAGACTTATTAAGTGTTGGCATGATATTTTCTTTCCACCTTTTTTTGCGTTTGAAATCAAGAAAAGAATTACCAGGACTATTAAGGGTAAAGATAAGTAATAACGTTCAATTAAAAAATTAATTATTTCCATCTGTATATTATCCATTAAAATGGTATGGATTGATTATAAAATATTAATGAAAAATAAAAATTTAATTTTAGTACGCCATGGTCAAAGTGAGTGGAATCAAAAGAATATATTTACGGGTTGGGAAAATCCTGGGCTAACTCAGAAGGGACGTGAAGAAGCAAAACTCGCAGGAATTTTAATTAATAATTTAAAAATAAAATTTAATTATTTATTTACATCCGCCTTAGTAAGAGCTCAAGTAACTGGAACAATAATTTTAGATAATATTAATCAAGAGAATGTCAAAATAATAAAGAACAAAGCATTAAATGAAAGATTCTATGGAGATCTTCAGGGTTTAAATAAAGATGAGTGCAGAAAGAAATGGGGAGAAAATCAAGTTCAAATTTGGAGAAGATCATATGACATAGGTCCACCTGGAGGAGAATCATTAAAAGAAACTGGAGAAAGAGTTATGCCCTTCTTTTTAAATGAAATTTTTCCATTAATATTAAAAGGAGAAAATATTATAGTTTCTGCTCATGGTAATTCTTTACGATCACTGCTTAAATATTTAGACAAATTATCCTCTAAAGAAATTGTTAAATTAGAGATACCTACTGGCTCTCCAATTCATTATCTTTTTGATGATAGTGGAGAGATATTACATAAAAAAAACTTAATTGAATAACTTTAATATAAATAGTAAAAATTTTTCTGACAACGTAAGTAGTTGGTATTTAAGATCTGGTAGGAGTAATTTACCTTGGAGAAAAAATATTTCTCCCTATAGAGTCTGGATATCAGAAATAATGCTTCAACAAACTCAAGTAAAAACTGTCATTCCTTTTTTTAAAAAGTTTATTAAAAAATATCCTAATTTAAAATCAATTTCTGTTGCATCAGAAGATGATATTTTAGCTCTTTGGTCCGGCTTAGGTTTTTATCGAAGAGCAAAAAATATTTTTAAAACTAAAGAAATTATAAAGAGTAATTATAAAAATATATTTCCTAAAAATTTTGAAGAATTAATACTTCTACCTGGTATTGGGAGATCGACTGCAGGTGCAATTATGTCAATCGCCTATAAAAAATCTTATCCAATACTGGATGCAAATGTAAAGAGAGTTATCTCAAGGTTCAATAATATTAATATTGAAAATAAACAAGCTTTAAAATCACTCTGGTCATTATCAGAATCGTATACTCCAAACAATAATATTTTTGAATACACGCAAGGAATAATGGATCTAGGTGCAACTGTATGTCACTTAAGATCTCCTATGTGCAATGATTGTCCTTTAAAGCTTTCCTGTAAAAATGCGTTTAAGGAATTTAATATTATTAAAAAGAATAAAAAACAAAAATTAACAAAAAAAATAAACTTTATTCTTGCTCATTCAAATCAATCCTTTTTATTATTTAAAAAAAATGAAAATAGTTTTTGGGAAAGTTTATGGATTCCATACGATAACCAATACAAAAGAAGGCAAAGTCTATTTAAACAACCAATTAAGAAGGAGATTCAAAACTTTAATCATGCTCTATCTCATGTTGATCTCAATATCTCAATTGAAATATTTGATTATAAAAAACCTTTTAAACTTAAAACAAATCTTGAACATAAATGGATTAATAAAGAAGTGATTAATGAATTTGGCCTCCCAAAACCCATAAAGTCTATAATAGAAAATCATGTCTAAAAAAATACTTTGTAAAAAATTAAATAGAGAGTTACCAAGTTTAATTAGTCCGCCCATGCCTGGACCAAAAGGTATCGAAATAATGAACTCTGTTTCAGCTGAAGCATGGGAGATGTGGAAATCTCACCAAACTACGCTTATAAATGAAAAGCATTTAGATATGTCTGATTCAAAAAATAGAGAATGGCTGCAGAATCAAATGGATAAATTTTTTAACAACGAAGACTATGAGAGTGCATCCGGATTCAAGGCACTTGAATAATAATTTTTTTTACGAAAAACATTAAAATTTTTTGATTTACAAAGTAAATAAAATAGAGTTTAATTTTCTTACAATAGGTTTGGGTAAATTCTATGAGCGATAATTCTAATTCAAAATTTCCGTCTGAAGCTGAGGTTGTTATTGTTGGTGTAGGAGGAATTGTTGGATCTATGTTGGCCTATTGGTTAGCAGAACTTGGACAAAAAAATATTGTTGGGCTTGAGAAATCAACTATTATTCCTTCTGATATTGCTTCTACTGCTCATGCATCAGATTTTGTGTATAACACGACACATGACAAATTAGGTTGTTGGACGACTGCATTCAGTAGAAAATTTTACGAAGATAATGGATTCTTTTTAAAAAAAGGTGGCCTAGAGATCTGCCGAAAAGATGACGATGAGCGATGGGAAGAACTTAAACGAAAAGTTGCATCAGGTAAAGCATTTGGCACGAATGTTAAATTAATATCTGCTGCTGAGGCAGTTGAGAAATTTCCATTACTTGAGGAAGAATCTTTAAAGGGAGCAATGTGGGATCCTGATGCAGGTCTTGTAGTTCCGAGATCACAAGAGGTTGTGAATTTTGCAGTTGAGAGTGCTAAAGAAAAAGGATCATTGAAAACTTTTACTAACACCCCTGCTACTGGATTTGAAACAGAAAATGGCAAAATTGTTGCAGTTAAAACTGACAAAGGAATAATCAAAACTAAAAAAGTTGTTATTGCCTCAGGAATTTGGGGGCCTTTAATGGGAGATATGGTGGGTGTTCGAGTTCCTTTAATGCCTCTGGAACATCCACTTTTATTTTTCGGACCATATGAAGATATTCAGGAGACAAATGAACTATTGGTCTATCCTCTGCTAAGAGATCAAGGTAATTCAGCCTATGTAAGGGATACTGGAAAATTACATGGTGGGATGCTCGAATGGGGTTTTTATGAAGACAAGAATCCCAGATTAGTTGATCCTAAAGATATAGGAAATCCAGATAAGACAATGTTATCTGATTCAATGAGGTATTTAGAGTTAGAAGAAATTGCAGAGCCTTTGGAAAAAGCATTTGAAACAACACCAATTCTCAGTGAATTAGGTTGGGATGAAAAAAGTTCATTTAATGGGCTTTTATCTGTAACAGCTGATGCAGGTTCTTTAATTGGTGAAAGTCCAGAGGTTAGAGGGTTTTGGTTATGTGAAGCTGTTTGGGTTAAAGATGGACCGGGTTGTGCCAGATTATGTGCAGAAGCTATGGTTAATGGTAAAACTCAAGTAGATATGCATTCTTTTGACATATCAAGATTCTATCCACATCAAAAAGAAAAAGATTTTGTAAAGACAAGAGCATACGAAAATTCTCAAACTATTTATACGCCTGCTGTTCACCCAAGAGAGCCATATGTTACTCAAAGAGAAATGTTTGTCAGTCCTTTCTATGAAAGGGAAAAAGAGCTTGGTGGTCATTTCGAAAACGAAGTTGCAGGTTGGGAGCGAGCTCTTGCTTATACATCTAATAGAGAAAAAATTAAACAGTATTTTAAAGACGTGCCATCAAGAGAAAATGAATGGGATACTCGTCATGTACCCTATGATGTAGCTAATGCCGAACATTTAGCTATGAGTGATTCAGTTGGTATGATCAACTTGTCTCACTTCCCTATTATGGATATCAAAGGTCCAGATGCCGAACGTATGTTGGAATTTCTTTCAGTTGCCAAAGTTGGAGGTAATACTCCTGAAGGTAAAGTAACTTATACAAATTTTTTAGATGAAGATGGTGGAGTTCATGCTGATCTTACTATTTCACGTCTTGGGTCTGATAGTTACAGAGTCGTAACCGGTGGTGCTGATGGAAATCGTGACTGGGTTACTCTGCGCAATTATAGGGATGATAGTGGATTAAATGCAGACATAGATATTAGAACTCATGACATTGCGACTATAGGATTATGGGGGCCAAAAGCTGTTAATGCTTTAAGTAATTTTATAGACTCCAACCAAATTGATATAAAAAATTTTCCTTTTGCCACAGCAAAGAACTTAACTCTTAACTTATCTGGTGGTAAAAAAGTTGATGTTTGGGCAGCAAGAATTTCATATGTTGGTGAATGTGGATGGGAAATTTACTTCAATAACAATAAAGAAGATGGTTTGGCTCTATATGATTCACTCCTTGAGGTTGGAGTGGTTCCAGTTGGTATTGAAACATATGCAAATAGCAGGCGACTAGAAAAAAGCTTCAGGCTTCAGGGAGCTGATCTTGAGACAGAATACAACTCCGTTGAAGCAGCCATACAAAGATCACTAGTTAAAGAAGCAGATTTTCATGGTAAAGCTGCTCATTTATCTCATCGTGAAGAGGATCCGTGTGCCATTCTATGTACTATGACATTAGATGATTTAAATGTATCAGGTATTACGAGATATCCTGTAGGTATCTGTCCAATTATTGATCCTGCCACCGGGGAGGTACCTATCGATAGCAAAGGACGAAGATCTTATACAACAGGTATGTCCTACTGCCCTTCTATTAAAAAATTTGTTGCCATGAGTTATTTACCAAGAGAACTAGCTATTCAAGGTAAACAACTACTTATTGAATACTTCAACGAAGATGGTGATGGAATTTATCCAATAACTGTTCAAATTGTTGGTAAGGGGTCTTTATATGATCCCAGTAATGAAAGAGTTCGATCGTAGTTATTTTAACTTGATGACAATATTTATAAACTTGCCTATAATCCATTGTTCAATTTAGGCCCAGATAGCTCAGTTGGTAGAGCAAAGGACTGAAAATCCTTGTGTCGGTGGTTCGATCCCACCTCTGGGCACCATTTTCAAATCATTTAAAATGCTAAATTTATAAATTATTCAGTTATTATATTTTTATGTTTCTAAAGAAGAAGAAATCCTACAGCTTATTTAGGAATATTAAACCCTATTTAACAGACTTTTTAGAAGTTGGTAAGCATAAAATATATTATGAGGAGTGTGGAAATCCTAATGGCAAGCCGGCTGTATTTCTTCATGGTGGTCCTGGAGGTGGGGGAAGCACAAGAGTGAGAGGATTTTTCAATCCTAAGATATACAGAATTGTAATTTTTGATCAGAGAGGTTGTGGAAGAAGTCATCCACACGGATGCCTTGAAAATAATACTACTTGGGACTTAGTTGAAGATATAGAAAAATTAAAAAATAAACTCAATATTCAGAAATGGCTTGTTTTTGGCGGATCTTGGGGAAGTACTCTCTCTTTGGCTTATGCTCAAACATATCCTAATTCAGTTTCAGAATTGATTTTACGAGGCATATTTATGCTTAGAAAAAAAGAACTAGATTGGTTTTATCAAGATGGAGCCAGCAGAATTTTCCCTGAGGCATGGGAAGCATTTTTAAAGCCTATTGATCAAAAAGATCATCATAATCTTATGAATGCATATCATGAAATCTTTATGAGTGATGACGAAGAGAAAAAAATGAAAGCTGCAGTAGCATGGTCGAAATGGGAAGGATCTGTAAGCACTTTAAGTCATAAGCCTGATATGGTTAATTCATATACTGAATCAAAATTTGCTTTGGCTTTTGCTCTCATTGAAAATCACTATTTTATTAATAAAGGTTTTCTCGAAAATGAAAATCAGTTAATTTCAATAGAATCAATAGATAAAATTCGTCATATTCCAGCTAAAATAATACAAGGTAGATATGACATTGTTTGTCCCATGGAAACAGCATGGGAATTAGCAAAAAATTGGAAAGAAGCTGAATTAATAGTTGCTTCATCTTCTGGTCATAGTGCTTTTGAAAAAGAAATAACACATGAACTCATAAGAGCTACACAAGAATTTAGTAAAAATGAATAACATTACATTTATTGGAATGGCTGGATGTGGAAAATCGACTATAGGTAAAGCTATTTCTATGAAGATGGGCGTCAGTTTTATAGATACTGATCTATTAATTGAAAAACAATATAAAGCATCATTAGAAGAAATTAAAAATAAATTTGATTACAAGTTTGTTAGAGCTGCTGAAGAAAAAGTGATATTAAATCTAAATTCATCTAACAAAATAATTTCAACCGGAGGAAGTGCAGTCTATTCATCTCTATCTATGGAGCATCTTCAAAGATTTTCCTCAATAATATTTATTGATACTCCACTTAATATAATAATAGAGAGGATTGATATAGGACAGGAAAGAGGACTTGCGGTACCTCCAGGTATTTCTGTTCCTGAAGTTTATAGAGAAAGAGAACCTATTTATAAAAAATATTCTAAATTTACTTTAGACGGATCCAAAACTGTTGATGAACTTGTCGATGAAGCAGAAAAAATTTATTTAAATGAATAAAACAATATTAATTGCTGGTGCCTCAGGATTAGTTGGGGGTAGACTTCTTACAAACCTTAAATCATCTGAAAATCATTTAGTCCTTTTGGGAAGAAATCAAATTGCGTCTGAAAAAAATATTAATCAGATAATTACTGATTTTGATAATATTGAAAATTTAGAAAATAATCTGAACATCGATGAGGTGTATATTGCAATTGGTTATAAGTTAACATTATTTGAACTTCTTTATCTAAAAAGAAGTAAAAGAGAAGAATTTAGAAAAGTCGATTTCGAATACATTAGAAATATTGCTCAGTTTGCAAAAAGATGTGGGGCTAAATCAATTGGTCTGATATCTGCTGTAGGAGCAAATAATAAGTCCTTTAATACATACCTTAATGTAAAAGGTCATATAGAAAATGAGGTTTCATCTATGGGATTTAATAAGGTTGTGATTGGACAGCCAGGTCACTTGTTGGGATTAAGATCAAATGAAAAGATTCCTTTTAATGTAAAGGTATTTGAAGTTATAACAAATTTATTTGGATATCTCATGTTCGGTCCGATTGAAAAATATAGAAATATCGATGCAAATAAAGTTGCCAAGGGAATGATCAATAAAATGAATGAATCGATAGATGGAACACATTATCTAAACTTTAGTAACTTTAAATACTTCTAATACTATAATTGTTGTATTTTGGTGGATTTTGTATTTTATTAATTTTTTGAACTTTTTATAAAAAACTGTAATCTAAGTAGGTGTAAAACAATAATGGAATTAATATGAAAAAATATATATTTATATCTGGAATCTTTTTATCTTTGAATGTACTTGCAGATGATCATATGGCCACAAAAAAAAATATGAAAGAAAAATTTATGGAAAATCCAAACTATATAATGAGTTTCAAGGATTGTAAGGAAACCAAAGATGGTATATTGGGTTTATTAGCATTAAATGAGTCAATATGGAATGAGATTGAAAAAGATCCAGAAAATGAAGAGAAATGGTTAGAAGTTTCTATCGTTGCTGATTTAGCAGCTAATTATTCAACAATTTATGATGTATTTTGTAAA
Organism: uncultured SAR86 cluster bacterium; assembly: GCA_902586925.1. Classification (GTDB taxonomy): domain Bacteria; phylum Pseudomonadota; class Gammaproteobacteria; order Magnimaribacterales; family D2472; genus SAR86A. The sequence goes on from CACIJE010000001.1 coordinate 325,829, forward strand.
GATATGATTAACCATAGAATGAAATTAAGAATGATGGCTGATAAAAAGAAGAAAAACAAAGACAAGAAAGATGACTAAAATTTTCCTCTTTGAAACCTCATTCTTATTGTATAGACTCTGATTAACGCTATTACAGTAATTATTAACTGAATAAACATAGATATTTTCAGTGGGTCAGACCATTGCCAGCTATCGATTGTTAACCACAAAAGAAATGTCTGTAATGGAAAATTAATTAATGCTCCCATTAATACTACGATAACTGACTCTCTCAAAGCAATTTTCTCTGTTTTATTCATAAAATATCCTATTTAATTTTTACTGCTGTTCCATATGCAAGAATTTCTGCTGCTCCTTGAGCAATAGTTGAAGTTTGAAACCTGAAACCTAATATTGCGTCTGCCTCTTTAGATTTTGCATCTTCAATCATTCTTGAATAAGCCTGTTCTCTTGAGGTTTGTAAGAGTTTTGAGTAACCTACTAATTCACCACCAACAATATTTTTTATATTTGCTAAAAAGTCTGATCCTAAGTTCCTTGCTCTTACAGTGCTTCCTTGCACTAAACCTATATGTTCTTTAATTATAATATCTCCTATATCATAAGTAGTTACAACTATAATATCTTTGTTCATGAAATTTTCCTTAAAATGGTTTAAGTTATTAATATAATGCAAGATTTAATAGAAGCAAAATTTTCGATTGGAAATATTGTAAAGCACAAATTTCTAAATTTTCGAGGTGTTATTTTTGATCTTGATCCATCTTTTAATAATACCGAAGAATGGTATAACTCAATACCTAAAAACTTTAGGCCAAGAAAAGATCAACCTTTTTATCATGTATTTGCAGAGAACGAGGAAATTTTTTATATCGCTTATGTATCTGAACAAAATTTGATCTCTGATTGCTCAAGTGGACCTGCCAATCATCCAGACATCAAAAAAATTTTTTCCCATTTCAATGGCAAAACATACATTCCACATAATGTTGCAACTAATTAAATATCAATACCATAGTGAGCAACTTCAACAGCAGTAATAAATACATTCATTGCATCAGCTAACTCATCTTTTGTTACAAATGTAGGTGCCAGACGAATTACGCTATCATTAGGGTCATAATTCTTTGGAAAAGTAGATCCAGCCGGAGTTATAAGCACTCCTAAATCTGAACAAAGTTTTACAACCAGCGACGCTATTGGTTTAGAAGTTGAATAGGTAATAAAGTATCCACCGGTAGGTCTCGAAAATGTACCACAATCATTTGAGAGTTTTTCAAGATAGTCATATGCTAATTCAAACTTAGGCCTCACCAATGCCGCATGTTTTTCCATATGTAATCTTACATTCTCAATATTTTTAAAGAATTCAACATGTCTTTTTTGATTCAATTTATCAGGACAAATAATCATTGTTGTTCTAACTTTTTTGATGAGTTCTAAAGAGTCTCCTGATGTTGCCATAAATGAAATACCACCTCCACCAAAAGTAACTTTTGAAAAGGAGGTAGTTACCACAGTTTGATTTTGAACTTTTGACTCTTCAACCACTTGCCACAAAGGTTTTTGTTCTGGTGTTGGCAAAAAATCATGAATAAGGTATGCGTGGTCAAAAAGAAATAAAAATTTATTTGAGTATTTAGATCCTATTTCAAACATTTTTGATAGGTTGCTATCTGAATAGATCTCTCCAGATGGATTTGAATGTTTAGGAACGCATAATATTCCAACAAAATTCCCATCTTTTTTTAAGGTTTCTTCTAATGCATTTAAGTCTACTCCGTCTTCAACTAAAGGTATGGGTACAGCCTCAATACCGAAATCTTCAAGCATCATAAAATGTCTGTCAAATCCAGGTACAGGACAAATCATTTTGGGATTTTCTAAATTTTTCCAAGGAGTTGGCTTAGCAAATAAATAATTTGAGAGAACGGTTTGATATGTTAAAAGTAAACTAGATTGCTCGCCGGCAAGAATATTCTCAATCGGAGCGCTTAGTAACTCTGATCCAAGTCTTCTTGCTTCTATTATTCCAAATTGTTCACCATAATTCCTAAGATCTGCACCATCTTCTGAAATAAAAGGTATCGTCATATCAATAAGCTCATTCGATAAATCAAGCTGATCTTTGTCGGGCTTCCCACGAGTAATGTCTATTGATAATTGCTTTTCTTTTAAGGAATTGAATCTTTCTATAATTTCTTGGTGCATAATATATCTGTAATTTTATACTAACATCATGATTAATTACTTAATATTTATATCTTTAATAATTATTTTAATCGTATTGATTTATCTTATATATAGCATTAAAAATAAAGAAACTTATGAAAAAGGTGGGACTCAAACTCTTCAAAATAAACTTGATGAAGTTTCAAATGACATTAATAAGATAGAGATAGATTTAGCATCTGTGACGACTCCAATTAATGAGCTGAACAGATTTTTAGGTGGCAATGTTACTACTGGTCGACTTGGTGAATGGAGCTTGGAATCAATTGTTCAAGATATCATGCCAACCGACAGCTATAAATTTCAAGCTCAGATTAATCCAGAAACCACTGATAGAGTGGATTGTGCTATTACTAGTGCCGAAGGTTTTATCATTCCAATTGATTCAAAATTTTATTCAGGTCAATACCAAAGTTACCAATCTGCTAGTAATGACTCTGACAGAAAAAAGATTTTAAGAGATCTAAGAACAGCAATATTAAGGGATGCTGAGAATATTTCAGATAAATATATCTTACAAAATACGACATCTAACTATGCAGTGTTATATATAGCCTCCGAAAAGCTTGTTGATCTTGTAGATAAAATAGAGGACTTAAGACAAGAATGTCTTGCTGAGAAAAAGATGTTAATACTTGGGCCCAATACGCTTGCTGCATTCCTTGATACGATCAGGGTTGGACACCATTATTTAAAACTAAATGAAACAGCTGCAAAGGTTGCTAAGGTAGTTAGTGGTATTCAAAAAGAATTTTCGAATTTAGATTTAAGTACTGAATCAGTCATAAAAAGGTTAGATGCAACATTAAAAGATGTTCAAAGTCTGCAAACCAGAGTTAATGTTTTAGGTAATAAACTCGAAAAAGGTGCAGAAAGCCTTGAAGAAGACAAATAATGCACAATCTAAGTATGTGGAAATACATTTCATTACCATGGGTAATTTCAACCTTTGTTTTCTTTATAATATTTTTTATATTAGCGTTCACAAAAGACATTGATATAGAATTTCTATCAAATAACTACTTACTCAAGCTTTTTTCAAATACTTTATTGCTATCTTTTGGATCTGCAATAATATCTGCATTAATAGCAGTTCCATTAGCAATATTAGTAACTTTTTATAGATTTCCAGGGAGTAATTTTTTTAGTTGGGCTTTGAGTCTATCAATCGCTTTTCCTACATATGTATATGCATTTATTTTTGTTGGAATTTTTGAATACTCAAGTCTTTTATCAGAATTTTTGAGAGGATATGATTTGGCCTTACCTCAAATAAAAAATTTGTTTGGTGCATGTGTGATAATGTCAATGGCCCTATTCCCATATATTTTTCTTATTGCAAAAGTGCAACTTTCTTCTGTAGGTATAAGAATTTTTAAGGCTGCAAAGTCTTTAGGTGATAGTAATTTAAATGCTATAAGAAAGATTATTCTTCCTTCATTAAAGCCTGCAATTTTAGGTGGTATGGCATTAGTTATGTTCGAAACAATAGCTGATTTTGGAGGTGTATCAACTTTGCGAGTAGAGACTTTTACCGTAGGAATTTACGATGCATGGTTTGGTTATCAAAGTTATTATTCAGGCGCAAGACTAGCAGGTTATCTTTTAATTTTTGTTTTTCTTATTATTTTAATAACGAAGTACTTTGGTGATAACTCAAGTTCAGTTGCAATTAAATCCAGTGAATCAATTAATAAAGTTCAATTAAATAAATCAAAACAAATAATATTGACAAGCTTGTGCATATTAATATTTACAACAGTTTTTTGCCTGCCCTTATTTCAACTTATATTATGGCAGCTGTCTGATTCCAGCATAAGCCTTTTGAGTAGTTCTTATTTATTTGTTAACTCTTTAATACTTGGAATATCTGCAGCAGCTTTCACAATTTTCTTTGCGATAGCTCTTTCTCTGAGCTATAGACAGTCAAATAAATTTAAATCATTTATTACAATTTCTACTTCTGGGTATGCTATTCCTGGTTCAGTAATTTCTGCTGGACTCTTGATCGGATTCGATGCTATTTTTAATACTTCCATCACGCTTTATGGTATTTATGGTCTAATTGCTTGCTTGAGTTTGCGATTTATGACGCCTGCTTTTAATTATTTATCTGCATCTTTGGCTAATATATCAAGCTCGTCTGAAAAAGCACTTTCTCTAATTTCAACTAACCAAGCAAAAGCGTTCACCTCATTTTATTTTCCACAAATGAAGCCTGCTTTGTCACTTAGTTTTATGATAGTCTTCATTGAATCTATTAAAGAACAGCCTGCAACATTACTATTGCGTCCTGTTGGATTTGATACTTTATCAACAAAAATTTTTAACTATACAAGTGAGGGTCAATGGGGATTAGCAGCCAGTCCAAGTCTATTATTAATAATACTTAGCTTAGTATTTGTGTATTTTATTAATAAAAGTATTGATTCAATAAAAAAATAAACATTATGAAAGATAAAGGTTATAGGCTAAATGTAGGAATTATTATTGCGAACAAAAAAGGTGAACTATTATTATGTAAAAGAAAAGGTATGAATAGTTGGCAGTTTCCTCAAGGGGGTATTGATTTTGGAGAAGACTCTCTAAAAGCTGCCAAAAGAGAACTTTTTGAGGAAGTTGGAATTAAGTCAAACTCAGTAAAATTAATAGACTCGATTGATGATTGGTTAAAATATGATATACCTAAAAAAAGCAGAAGAAAAAAAATTTTTAAAACTAATTTTAAAGGTCAAAAACAAAAATGGTTTTTATTTAAATTGAAGGAAGATGTAAAAATATCTTTTGATAATGATCCTGATAATGAGTTTGACAATTTTAAATGGGTGTCCTACTGGTATCCTCTTAATATAATTATTTCATTCAAAGAAAAAGTCTATAGAGAAGCATTAAATAAATTAAAATATTCATTCTGTAGAGAATTTTATAATGTTTGACGAAGTTTTAATATTTGGAGTGCTAGGAATTCTTTCTGGACTGTTGGCTGGTATGTTTGGTATTGGAGGAGGGCTAATTATGGTGCCAGTTCTTATTGGCATATTTATAAATCTTGGATTTGAAGATGTGATTATTGTTCAACTTGCAATTGGTACATCGATATCATGTATTATCTTTACAGGACTTTCTTCAGCAAATGCTCATAGAAAAAAAAATTCAATTGATTTTGATAGCTTAAAGCCTGTGGCTTCTGGAATAATATTTGGTGCATTTTTAGGTGCGCTATTTGCGGTTCAAATTGATGGATTGATATTAAAAATTACAATTGCAACATTTGTACTAGTTGTTGGTACCGATATTCTTTTAAATAAAGATCTTTTACAAAATATATTACGTCTAAAACCAAAATCAATTTTTGTTGGTTCAGGAATAGGATTTTTGTCCTCAATCTTAGGCATTGGAGGAGGAACTTTTTCAGTTCCTTATTTTAAGGGTTCTGGGCTCAATCTTACCTCTGCAATTGGCACATCAGCAGCATGTGGTGTGCCAATAGCTATTTTTGGCACTTTAGGATATGTTTTTGCAGGCATAAATCAAAATATGTTACCTAATTTAAGTTTTGGATATGTATATTTACCAGCTCTTCTTGGGGTCTCTCTAACAAGTATTTTTTCTGCAAAATATGGTGCTGATATAGCTCATTATTTATCTCAAACAACTCTTAGGAGACTTATGGCGGGTTGGTTTTTTATAATATCAATATATATGTTCATAGTATGATAATAGAGCTTTCTAATTTCTTTAATAATCCAACTCTAGTTGAGATTGGACCTCTAAAAATTCAGTACTATGCAGTGACATGGTTATTATCTGCATTATTGATTTACGTTTTTCTAAAAAATAATAAAACCATACATGAAATAGGCCTTAATAAAGATGAAATAAACGATATGGTTTTCTTGTATGGACTATTCTTTGGAGCAATTTGTGGTGGAAGAGTCGGATACATGTTCATATACGGAGCAGAACAGTTAATAGATAATCCCTTGTCTTTATTATACGTTTGGCAAGGCGGATTAAGCTTTCATGGTGGCTTAATTGGAGTAATTATTAGTCTTGTTATCTTTTGTTACAAGAAAAATATTGAGTTATTAAAATTATTAGATGGTGTTGCTTTAGCAATGCCCATTGGTCTTGGTCTAGTAAGAATTGGTAATTTTCTAAACGGTGAATTATATGGAAAGGCAACATATGCAGATTGGGGCTTTATATTTCCAACTGATCCTTTTGGAGTTTTAAGACATCCATCACAAATTTATGAAAGTTTTGGTGAAGGATTATTATTGTTTTTAATTTTATTTGTGATTAGTAAGCAAACTAATGTAAAAGGCATAGTTTCTTCATCATTTCTAATTTTTTATGGGTCAATAAGATTTATAATTGAATTCTTTAGGCAACCTGATGCTCACATTGGTTACATTGCTTTTGACTCATTAAGCATGGGACAGATCTTATGTATACCAATGGTAATTATTGGATTTGTTATGTTGCTATATTCAAGGGAAAAAATATGAAAGCATACTTAGATCTTCTTCAGTATATATTGGAAAATGGAGAAGAAAAAAGTGATAGGACTAATACTGGGACAATATCATCTTTTGGGCATCAGTTCGAATTTGATTTAGAAAAAGGATTTCCAGCTGTAACTACTAAATCTCTCGCATGGAAAGGAGTTGTTTCAGAACTGCTTTGGTTCTTAGAGGGTTCAGATGATGAGAGAAGGCTTGCTGAGATAAGATTTAATAAAGATAGATCTGAATTAACAAATTTGGAAAAATACTCAACAATATGGACTGATAATGCAGATAATCAAGGCAAAGAATTAGGATATGAAAATTCAGATACAACAAAGATTCTTGGTCCAGTTTATGGCGTCCAATGGAGAAATTGGTGTGGAATTGATCAAATTAAAAATCTACTTAATGACTTGGAAAAAAATCCTGATGGAAGAAGACATATTCTATCAGCATGGAATGTAAATGAATTAAATAAAATGACATTGCCACCATGTCATGTAATGTCACAATTTTATATACATAAAAATTCGATTAGTTGTCATATGTACCAAAGAAGTGCAGATATGTTTCTTGGAGTTCCTTTTAATATTGCAAGCTATGCTTTACTTTTATCTATTATTGCTAAAATTTTAAATCTTAAACCAAAAAGATTTATTCATTCATTTGGTGATGCTCATATTTATAAAAACACTGTTGAGCAAGTAAAGGAACAAATCTCTCGAGAACCTAAGCCGCTGCCAAAATTAGTACTTCCAGATATTAACTCATTAGATGATCTAAAAAAGACAAACATTAATGATTATGTTTTAGATAATTATGACCCTCATCCTGCCATAAAGGCAAAAATGGCAATATGAATATTGTTATTTCTCATGTTGTTGCTTTATCAAATAATAATGTCATAGGTGTTGATAATAATCTACCGTGGAATCTCAAAACAGACCTAATACACTTTAAAAACTACACAACTAACAAAATAATTGTTATGGGAAGAAAAACATATGAATCTATAGGAAGGCCACTGCCAAATAGATTAAATTTTATAGTATCCAAAACTATTGGTGAAATTGAAAATGCATTTGTATTTAAAAGTACGAAAGAGGCAATAGATGCAGCTAAAGAAAAATGTTTAGGTAACGAAAATTATAATGAAATTGTCATAATTGGAGGTGGTTATCTTTTTAGAGATACTCTTACAATAACAAACAAATTAGTATTAACTTGTGTTGACTGCAATATCGCCGGAGATATTTATTATCCAAATATTGATTTGTCTTTATGGAAAGAAAAAAGTTCAGAAAGTTTTTCAAAAAATGAAGATAATGAATACAACTTCACTGTAAGAGTATATGAAAAATTTTAAGAGGAAGAGTTCATTTGGATATAATCCCTTCTCAGAGCGAGATTTTTTACTCTAATCTCTTCATTCTCAGTGTATTTAATCCAATTATTTGCTTGTGTTTTAATTTTCTTTTCCTTATCTCTAGCAGCAATTCTAAAGTTCTTTTTTGCCTCATCAAACTCTTGCAACTCAAAATATGCTTGACCTAAGGTTAAATAAACTTGAGAAAGATCTTTAATTTTACCTTTCTCTAGCCCCTTTTTAATTGCTTCAACTGCTTTGCTAACCTTGTCTTCAGATAGATACAAATTTCCTAAAAGGACATATGATTTACCATCTTTAGACATTTCTGCAGCTTTTTCAAGAACTGGAATTGCTTTATCAATTTCTTGAGCCATTCTCCAAGAGTCAGCCAAAACTTTAAGATTCTTTTCTGTATTTTTTACAACAGGTACTATTTTTTCTTCTTTAGTTTTTTCATCAGTTATTGTAACCATTTTATTTTGGCCTGAAACAAGAACTTCAGCAGCCCAGTATGGATTTTTATTTAGTAAGAGAAGTTGCGCCAAAGCTAGGTATTCACCTTCTTTATTTAAGAAATCCTTTTGATAAGCTGTCTTTAAAGTAATCATATAGTCTTTCTCTCTTCCCAATTGACCATAAGCTCCACCGAGTTGTATAAAGTATATTTTTTTAGGGTAAAGATTCACAAGAATTTCATATATTGGTACACGCTTAAGGAGCGATTCTTTTTCTCCTATTTCAGTACTTAATTCGCTATAACATCCAGCAAGAAGAGAATACCAATTCTCCCTGGGCTTATATCCCTCCTCTTCTGCCATTGAAATTGCCGTTTCAAGTGAAGACATTGATTTTCTATAATCTTTTAATGCAAAATAAGCTGTACCAAGAACTGAGTATGACTGAGCGGTCACCTTTTCTACTTCGTTCATCCATTGAAGAATCAGATCTACGCCTTTTTGATAATTTTCTTGAGCTAAATTTAATTGAGCTAGCGAAAATAGTGCTCCATTCCTAAGACCGATTGTAACTTCAGGTTCATTCATTACATTTGTGTAAGCTTGCATTGCTTGAGTATAATTTGCTTCAGTCATATAAACATACGCCCAGGCGTTCCACATTACAGACCTATCATAACTTTTCAAATTATCTCTATCAGTTCGAAGTTCGGTTAAAACGCTCTTAACAGTTTCCATATTTGGTGCTGGTTCACCCTTTTCATCAACCTCTTCTAAAGCTTCATAGACTTTTGCCATTTTTTTTGCAGTTGATCCTTGAAGAGCTCGTGCTTTTTTATATTTAATTTGTTTTTTTGTATCTGTTTGAGATTGAGCTTGAATTTCTAATGGAGTGAAAGCAAATAAAAATGCCAATATTGAAAAGACATAAATAGGAAATTTTTTATTCATTTTTATCATTTTATTCTTCATCAAGTACATATGTAAATCTATGAAGCACTCCGCTTACAGGGACAGCTTTTCCATCAACTATTTTTGGCTTATATTTTAACTTCAAAGCAGCTCTTGATGAGGCACTATTAAACATTGTGCAAGTTCTAAATTCAGTAGCAGGATCACTCGGATTTGAATTAGCACAATATCCTTCAATGGTTTTTGCATCCTCTACACTACCTGTTTCAGTGATTGTAAACTCAACCAAGGCATATCCCATCGTTCCTCTCTCTTGTGCCCTTCTTGGGTATATTGGGATCACCTTAAATAGAGGGATATATTCTCCGTCTCTAAAAAAAGAACCGCCAGCTTTAAAATTAGCTTTTGGTTTTGCTACAGATACATCCAACCCAGTTAACGGTTGCAGATCTAATTCTGGTTGTGCTATATCCTCTGGTTGCTCTTCAGGTTTTTCAGGTTTATCCACCTCAGACATAAATGTGTCTATTTCCCTTTCTGGCATCACAACATCAGCTAATTTAACAGAAGTATCTTCTTTAAGCCCACTATCCCCAAGAGAGATTAAAATTACCATAAGAAAAAATAGAGCTAATGTAATTAAAGATGAAAATCCAATGCCAGCCACATACTTATTAGCATTAAAAGCCTTTACATATACTCCATGAATGGGTTTCATGACAGAGTTTATTAATGTAAAAACTTGGTTCATAATTTATTTTGGTTCAGATGCAAGAGATATTGCATTTACTCCTGCTTCTCTTGCCCCATCCATTACTTTTATAATGGTATCTGCAACAGCTTTTTCATCAGCCTGAATAACAACAGATCCTTGTGGATTATCAGCTAATAACTTTACGACATTTGCTTTAACCTGTCTTACATCTATTCTTCTTCCATCCATCCAAACTTCACCTGTGGGGCCAACTGCAATTAAGATCGCAGCATTTTCTTGTGTTTCTGCCGTATCAGAATCAGGTCTATTGATCTCAAGGCCAGGTTCTTTTATGAAATTTGCAGTCACTATAAAAAAAATGAGCATAATAAATACAACATCCAACATAGGAGTTAAATTTATTTCGCTTTCATCGTCTTTCACAGCAGTACTTATTGCATTTCTTCTCATTAAAATACTCCTATAATTCTCTTTTAATTAGTTCTCTTAAATCGTTTGTATGTCTATCTGATGCGCTACTGAGATATATTGTTGCAAAGACTCCGGACAAAGCAACAACCATTCCAGCCATTGTAGGAAGAGTAGCCTTTGAAACACCACCTGCCATTGCTCTTGCATCGCCTCCTCCGTTGAAAGCCATTACCTGAAACACTTCTATCATTCCAGTTACCGTTCCTAGCAAACCAAATAAAGGAGCTAAAACAACACATGTTTGAATAATAGATAGATTTTTGTTTATCTCAACTTTAGCTTGGGATAGCATTTTTTCTCTTATTTGCAAAGCATGCCAAGATGTTTTGTCCGCTCGGTTATTCCAACTTGCAGATAAATCTTGAGCATAAAATTCATGGCCATATGAAAAGTACCAAATTCTCTCAAAGATCATTGCCCACATGAAAAAGACTAAAATGGCAATCAACCATAAAACACTTCCACCTGCTTCCATAAAGTCTCTTATGGACGAAAATGCTTCAGTGATAGCAAAAAACATGATTTAGTTATCTATTTCCTTCAGCTCTCTCAGCTAAAATACCAGTGCTTTGTTCCTCAAGAACACTAATTATTCCTTTAGCAGATGAGGCAGTAAATGAATGTAAAAGTGTTGTTGGTATTGCAACCAATAGGCCTAAAACAGTTGTTACAAGCGCCTGTGAAATACCACCTGCCATTAATTTTGGATCTCCAGTTCCATAAAGAGTAATCATTTGGAAGGTAACAATCATACCTGTAACAGTACCCAGAAGACCTGCTAATGGTGCCACAACCGATATAATTCTTACTGCACCAATTCCTCTTTCGATACTTGGTCTTTCTGCCATAATTGCTTCAGCAAGCTTTAGCTCTAAAGTGTCTATATCCTTCCTGAAATTATCTTCGCCTACTTTTAGAACTCTTCCAAGAGGATTTCTCACATCTAGTGTTTTTGAGCCAGCTTGAGCTCTAACAGACCTTCCTAAAACATATAAACTATAAAGTTTCCAAAATGCTATACCAATACCAATTAAACCTACGAATATAATCGCATAACCAACCTCTCTACCTTGTGCGGCTCTTTCAGCTAATGAGGGGGTTTGAATAAGATTTGCTAAAAGACTTCCTCCTGTTGGACCAGTTGGATCAACTCCAAACCTAACTTGTTCTCCAACATCAGCAGATCCAACTCTTTTAGCAGTTTTTGTAAACCTGCTGGCTGGTTGTCTGGGCAAGAAGGCGTATTGTCCGGTAGATGATATGTATTCAAGATATTTTCCATCACAAACTGCATTAAACAAGCCAACTCTTGTTACGTTGCATGTTGAAGAATCGCCATCAACATCTACTACAGTAGTATCAAAAGAAACGACTTGTCCACTCGCAACCATTTCTCTTTGAAGTTCATACCAAAGACCTTCAATTTCTCTAATGGTTGGTAGCTCAGTAGTTTCAGACATTTTTGATGTTAAATTATTTAAAAAACTTACTCTTTCCATTCCATACTGAGGGCCTGTTAAAGAGCCTGAGAATTGTACAGCTGCTTCACCAGCAGAACTTTGAAGATGTCCAAATAATTCAACTAATGATCCAAGCTCTTTTTGATATGCTTCTTCTTTAACTCTGAGAATCTCCTCATTTTTTTTGTATTCAGCCTCAAGTTGATCTGCAATTCTTTCTTGTCTTGCTAATTCTCTTTTTTCTGCAGCTAAAATCTCAGCTTGTTTGCTTTTTTCTGCCATAAATTTAGCTTCTCTTTTAGAGTTCTCGTCCTGTTCTTTTGTCTTACCCTCTTTAACAAGCATAAGAAGAGCCTCAACTGTTGAAATTTCAGTTGCTTCTTCTTCAGAATCTTGAGCTATGACGAAAGAATTAAAGGCTAATGCAAATACAAATAAGCATGATAAATACTTTTTCATTATGCTTCTCCTTTAACAACTGGCATTAGTAACATATCTGTTGGTGCTAATTTTTTAGCTATCCTAATACCATCACGAATAGGTTTTCTATAACTTCCAGGTAAGTCTTCCCATGAACCAGTTTCGTTATCCCATCTTCCACTTGTTCTTTCATCTTTTGTTTGGTAAAACATACCAATTCTTCCAATAACAAGAATATTTACAACAGTCCCATCTGCTAGTTTGTCTTCATAAGTATCAATTTTTCTACCGTATTCAGCCTCGATGTTGTATGCCTCAAGAACTTGCCGAACTTGCTCTGATGCAGTTACTTTTGGTTTAGCCAATGAAGACCTAACAAGATCAATTCTTGCTCTTCTCTCTTCTTCTCTAAAGGGAGTATCTAATTTTACGAAAGTTTCTAGGGTATCCAACATTTTTTCAGCTAATGGTGGTATTTGTCTTTGCATTACAACGACTTGAACTAATTGCTCATCTAGTTTATCCATCAAATCAAGCTGAGCTTGTATTTGAATTCTTTTTTGTGCATTGTAGAGTTTGAGACCTTCAACTTGCTTATTTATAACTTTAAACTCATTTACAATTTTATCTGTTTGTCTTTCTGTCTGATCAATCATATCCTGTGAATTGGCAGAAAGGGTTTGATTTTCTCTTCCAATCTCAAGAATGCTTTCCATATTTACTTCGATGTTCTCTTCATTAGAAAAAATGAAGATACTTGAAAGTAAAAGAGATAGTAAAGATGTATTCTTTATGTATTTTAACATTATGTGCTCCCTAGAGTATAAATATGTTAACAGTCCTAACCAAATAAATAAAATATTACTTTATAATTTTTTAGATTAAATTTTCTTTAAAAACAATAAAACAAGAGAAGATTTTTATTTTTATAAATCAAGAATCATATTGGAGTTATAACTTTAAAAATAACATTGGTGTATTTTTTTTATAGTTAATGTAATCTTGGTCATTGCCCCATTTTTTATCATTCATATCTTCAAGCATCCTTACGCCACTTACATAAACAAGTAAAACGTATGTAAAGAGTGGAGAAATTAATGTGATTAGTTGAAGTCCTTCAAGAGATGATAAAGATATGAGAGCAATTGCAAACCATAATAATACTTCACCGAAATAATTAGGATGTCTCGATTTTGACCATAAGCCTGACCTAATAAATTTATTTTTGTTAGCCTCATTAGATCTAAAGACAGTTTTTTGGTTATCAGCCATTATTTCAATGCCAAATCCAATTATAAATAAGATTATTCCAGCATAAGTAATGGGATTCATTACAATTCCCTCAGAGCTTGATATGGCAACAAGAGCACACATTGAACAAAGCGTTACCCACAAGCCAGATACAGTAAATGCCATGAAAAATTGTGAAGCAGATGGTTTAATTGATCTAAACCTCTTATCCTCTCCAGCCTTGTGTATTCTCATGAATAAAAAAAGTCCCAATCTTATTGTCCATACAGAAATTAATAAAGCTAAGATCAGATTACCAAAATTTAGTGAAATGGATTGAAATGACGATAGAAAAGCAAACCAAACAACACTTAAATATGTAATACTGCCTGTTAAATCATAAAACTTTTCAGTTTGAAAAATGTATGCAGGAATATATGCGATCCAATGAATTATATAAGCTAACAAGACAGCATTTTTGACAATTTCACTTCCAGTTAGATATGCAATTCCGTAACTAATTAAAAATGAAAATATTGAAATGGCTATATTAATTGATTGTTTCATACTGCTTTTTGTATAACTTTTTTGTTTTAATTTTGTGCATTTTTAAATTTTGATTTTTATTTGTTTTTTTACTACTTTCAGTTCAAAAAGTTACAATGTTAATGAATATTATGCTTTAAAATTTTTTAATAAACATTTCTCGACATTAAAATAACATAAAAATTAGATTTATATGAAAATTTCAACAAATCAATTCAAAAATGGAACGAAATTAATGATTGATAATGCTCCATGCTCCATTGTTGAACATGAGTTTCATAAACCTGGCAAAGGTCAGGCTGTCATGCGAGTTAAATATAAGAATTTATTAACTGGAAATACCAATGATAAAACTTTCAAATCGGGAGAATCTGTTGAATCTGCTGATGTGAATCATAAAGAGATGGAATTTCTATATCACGATAATGATTTGTGGCATTTTATGGACAAAAATTCTTATGAACAAATTGAAGTGAACTCTTCTCAAATGGGAGACGCTAAAAAATGGCTTATTGGTCAGGAAACATGCGAAGTAGTTTTATGGAATAATGAGCCAATACTTATAAATCCTCCAATAATTGTTGAACTAAAAATTATAAAAGCAGAGCTAGGAGTTAGGGGTGATACTGTTTCTGGAGCGACTAAGATAGCAAGACTTGAAACAGATGTTGCTATACATGTTCCTCTATTTCTTAATGAAGGTGAAATTATTAAGGTTGATACAAGAGATATGTCATATGTTGGGAGAGCAAAATCTTGATCGATATTATTAACAGAGAAATTAAAAAATTTTTATCTTCAATTGAAAGAGATGAAGAAGAAATCAACTTAGTAATTAATAAATCTTCTACCTCAATATTAGATGATCTTAATAAAGGTCATTTAACAACAAATATTTGTATGGTTGCTGCAAGTCTATTCAAACTAAATCCAAAAGATTTAGCTAATAGCCTAAAGAATCAGCTTGATAATCTAAATTTATTTGAAAATATAGATGTTGCTGGTCCAGGTTTTATTAACATTTCTGTTTCGAGAAAAGATTTTGTATCAATAATTAAGTTAATTAATGATAAAAAAAATTCTTTTGGTGCCTCAAATATTGGAAATAAAAAGAAAATACAAATTGAGTTTGTTTCAGCAAATCCAACCGGCCCTCTTCATGTTGGCCATGGAAGAGGCGCAGCTTATGGTGATGCAATTGGAAGAATCCTTGAATCAACTGGTTCGATTGTAGAAAAAGAGTACTATGTAAATGATGCTGGAAGGCAAATTGACATACTAACAGCAAGCGTAATTTTAAAATTAATTAAAAATGATATTGGTGAATATTTTCCTCAAAATGCATATAAAGGAAAGTATGTAGAAGAAATTTCAAAAAAATTAGATCAAAAAATAGACATTGACGAGTTTAAAAAACTAAATAACAGTTTTTCTGATGATCCTGAAGAAGAAATAGATGAAGTTATTAATAACTTACAAGAATTAAATAGTGATAGTTGGAATACAATTAAAAGTTTTTCGTTAAGAAAGATAGTCAGTTCCATAGAAGATGATCTTAAGTTATTCAATGTTAATTTCGATAAATGGTTTTATGAGTCATCTTTGGGTGTAATAGAAAATACTTCATCTGACATTGCATCTGCGGTTAATAAATTAAAAAAAAATGGTCATGCTTATGAAAAAGATAAAGCAATTTGGCTCAACACAGAAATTAGTGGTGACGATAAACATCGTGTTTTAATTCGAGATAATGGGAAAGCAACATATTTTGCCTCTGATGTTGCTTATCATAAAAATAAAGTTGATAGAGGGTTTGACCAATTAATAAATATCTGGGGCGCTGATCATCATGGCTATATTAAAAGAATTGAAGCATCTCTTGAATGTCTTGGTACAAGCAAAAATAAACTTATAGTTAAACTTGTTCAATTTGCAAATATCTTGAAAGGCGGAAAAAAAGTAAAAATGTCAACAAGGTCAGGTGAATTTTATACTCTAAAAAACCTGATTGATGATATTGGATCTGATGCAGCAAGATTTTATTATCTTTCTAAGCAAGCAGATCAACATTTAGATTTTGATCTAGACTTGGCCAAATCTGATAGTAAGGAAAACATTTTTTATTACATACAGTATGCTCATGCAAGAATCATTTCGCTTGAAGATAAAGCAAATCAAAATTCCTCAAACTTTAAAAAAGCGATTACAAGCATTGAAAGTGGAGATTACTTGAAATGTGACAAACTTATTCATGAGATTACAAAGTATCCTCATATCATAAATAAGGCAGCCTTAAGTCTTCAGCCACACATTATTATTTATTATTTAAGAGATTTATCACAACTCTTCCATAGTTTTTATAACGATAATCACGTTTTATCTGAAAAAAAAGAAAATGTAGATTCAATTCTTATTTGTCTTTCGGCTGTAAAACAGGTTATATCTAATGGACTTAATGTCCTTGGAATATCTCCTATGCAAAAAATGTGAAGGTATGAAAGATTTTGCAAATTTAAAGAATAATAAATCTAAGAAGGTTAAAAAAAAGGCTGTTTTTACATCAAAAAAATCAAACTTAAAGACAATCTCAACAAAAAGCTTAACCTTACTGGTATTAATGAGTTTAGGTCTATTGATTATACCGTCACTCCTGTTTAATACAGATGTGATATCTATTAAATCAGAAAAAACTATAAATTCAGTAAATATAAATTTTCCAACTTCATTGATTGAAGATTCTGTTCTTATTGAGCTTAATCGTGAGGACCTTATGCTTGAATGTGAATATTTTGTTCAAATCGGCGCATATGGTAATAAAAAATATGCCACTGAGGCACTAAATATATTAAGTGATGAAATAATCAACATATCTATTAATGAGGTATACAGCACTCTTCAACCTGGAAAACTATTAAATAGTGTAATATCTGGGCCGTATATGAATCGATCTGCAGCGAATAATGCAAAAGAAAAAATTAGTAAAAGAGGTTTTAAACCCCGCTTAAGAACTTTATGCAAAGAGAAATAATTAATAATATAAACATCATAAATGACAAAATTAAAGAGTCATGTTTATTGGTTAAAAGAAATCTAGACGAAATTACTCTCATTGCTGTGTCAAAAAAGAAAAGTCATGAACTGATAAAAATTGCTCTAGATAATGGCATTGAAAACTTTGGTGAAAACTATGCTCAGGAGCTTAGAGAAAAATCTTCTTTAATAAACTCAAAAAAAATAATCTGGCACTTCATTGGGCCTATTCAATCAAATAAATTAAAGATTATCGCTAATCATGCAGACTGGGTTCATAGCCTTGAAAGAGAAAAGATAATTAAAAAACTAGACATTGAGTGTAAAAAAATAAATAAAACAATCAATGCTTGCTTACAAGTAAATATTTCTAATGAAAAGTCCAAAAGTGGTTGTAATCCAAATGATCTCATTGATTTAGCAAATTTAGTTGAATCTATGGAAAATATAAATTTAAAAGGCATAATGGCCCTCCCGGACATAACACTTGATAAAGAAGAAAGAGATCAAAGTATGAAAAAAGTAATAGATTTAAGTTCAAAGCTGAAATCTGTCTATCCCAGAGCAGACCGTATCTCTTTGGGCACAACTTCAGACTATCAAGATGCAATTATTCATGGTTCCAATATTTTACGCATTGGTGAATCAATTTTTGGAAAAAGAACATGAAAAATATTGCCTTTTTTGGAGGGGGTAACATCTCTCAAGCAGTTATTGAAGGACTGCTGATTTCAGGTTTTAAAAAAAATAATATTTTTTATATTGAAAGAAATCCTATTAATCAAAGAAAATTAAAAAAATTAAAAATTAATAACTTAAAAAAAAATAATACCAAAATCGATTTATTCATTATTGCAGTCAAGCCAAAAGATGCAATTGATACATATTACAACATATTAAATGAATATGAAGATCCAAGGATAATTAGTTTTGTTGCTGGAATAAAATCATCAAAGTACAAAAAAATAAATAAAGAAATTGAATTCTTAAGGGCAATGCCTAATACATCATCAAAATTTGGTTATGGTGTTACTGGAATATTTAACTCATCATTTAGTAAGGTCAATTTGAAGAAAATTATATGTTTGTTAAATAGACTTGGTGTTGTCATTGAGTTTGAAAAAGAGTCTGAAATAGATACATTTACCGGTATTGTTGGAAGTGGCCCTGCTTATTTTTATCAAATACTTAAGTCTTTTGAAAAAAAACTCTTAAAATTATGCAATCAAGATCAAAAGTTAGTTAAAAATATTATGGCGACTTTAATAAAAGGCATTGGTTCTTCAATTGAAAATGGAGGGGATTTAGACAATCTCATCAAAACTGTAGCATCAAAAAAGGGCACCACAGAGGCAGGCCTCAAATCATTTAAATCTAATAAGTTTAATAATATTCTTGAAGAAGGGCTGAATGCAGCTATAAAAAGGTCAAGGGAAATATCAAATGAATTCTAATTTAGATATATTAGGCCTAGTATTTAATCTAATAAACTATGTATTCGTATTTCTTTTTTTATTCAATTTATTAAAAGTTAATTATTACAATCAGATTGTATCCATTTTTGTAAAAATATATAGTCCTATTTCAAAAGTATTTTCGCCATTGCCAAATCAAGCTGTTAATATTTTGTTTTTAGCGATCCTATTCAAATTCTTATCAATTTATATATATTTTGGAAGTCAATATGATATTACTGTTCTAGCAGGGGTTGCGATCATACAAACCATTATGGTTACTTTAAGAATTATTTTTTTTGCTGTGATTGGTGGCGTTATCTTAAGTTGGATTTCTCCCTCTAATTCAAATGCTTTTCTTGAACTTGTCGAAGAGGTTTCATATAAATCACTGGCTCCTTTACGAAAATATATCCCCTCTGCTGGCGGGTTAGATTTTTCTCCTTTATTTGTATTAATTTTAATAAATTTACTTGAATCTTTCTTATCAGATATTCTTAGGTCAATTGTATGAATCTAAAAACAGAGTTACTAAATTTCAAAGAAGGAATAACACTTGAATCTGGAGAAAGGCTTGATTCATTTGACCTACAGATCGAGACATATGGTGAAATCAATAAAGAAGGTTCTAATGCAATTTTAATATGTCATGCTTTTTCAGGAAATCACCATGCTGCTGGACAAAGTAATGATTTTGGAATTGGTTGGTGGGACCAAATCATTGGTCCAAACAAAGCAATAGATACAGAAAAATATTTTGTTGTTTGTTGTAATAATCTTGGAGGATGTGCAGGTTCCACAGGCCCGACTTCAATCAATCCAACGACACAAAAAGTCTATGGAAAAACTTTTCCAATAGTAAGTGTTGATGATTGGGTTAATTCACAAAAAATGTTGATGGATAGATTAAATATTGATTTTTGGCATTTGGTCGCTGGAGGAAGTCTTGGAGGAATGCAAGCTCTGCAATGGTCGATTTCGTACCCTGAAAAGGTCAGAAAAGCAGGTATATTTGCAGCAGCAGCTAAATCAAGTACACAAAATATTGCGATGAATGAAGTTGCAAGAGAATCTATAAGAAAAGATAAAAATTTTTATGGTGGTGATTATCATGAACATAACGCATTACCAAAAAATGGTATTAAAACTGCGAGAATGTTAGGTCATATTACTTATCTTTCTGAAGAACTCATGGATATGAGATTTGGAAGAAAGTTTCAAGATGAAGCATCAAAAGTTGATGAATCAGTTAATTTTGAAGTTGAGAACTATTTACAATATAAAGGAGAAAAGTTTTCTGAATTTTTTGATGCAAATTCTTATATTTTGATGACTAAAGCAATGGATGATTATGATGCAGGAAAAGACAAATCACTTGAAGAAAAACTAAGAGACATAAAAACAGAGTTTTTAATCATTGGATTTTATAGCGATTGGCTCTATCCACCAGAAAGAGGAAAGGAAATACAAATTGCTGCGATGAAAAATAACATAAAGTCATCTTTTGTTGTTCTAGATGGCGAACATGGTCACGATAGCTTTCTGTTTGATTCAGAACCTTATTCAAAATTAATAAAAAATTTTATAGAATCATAATGGCAATTCAACTTTCAGAAATCATTAAAAAATGGGTACCAGAAAATTCAAAAGTCATTGATTTTGGTTGCGGAAACGGATCTTTATTAGATGAATTAATTATAGATAAGAATATTCTTGGTTATGGTGTTGAAATAAATGACTTAAAAATTGCAGAATGTATTCAAAAAGGCGTTCCAGTAATTAAGCAAGATATCGATAAAGGTATAAATGAATTCATTTCTTCCAATTTTGATTTATCAATCATGGCGAGATCAATTCAATGTTTAAAAAATCCTGACCTTGCATTAAATGAGATGCTTCAAATTTCAAAAAGATGTGTAGTTACAGTTCCTAATCTAGGATATTGGAGATGTAGAATTAATCTAGCTTCAGGTAAAATGCCTGTAACACCAGAGCTTCCGTCAAGCTGGTATGAGACAGAAAATATTCATTTGTGTACTATCAAAGATTTTGAAAAGCTTTGTTTAGATAAGAATATTAAAGTAAAAGACAAAATATTTATTAATAGACGAGGAACTCAAAGCAGCCTATCTTTAATAAGTCCAAATTTGTTTGCTGTTGAGGGAGTATATTTGCTTGAAAAGTAGCAAAGAAATTCTTATTGCTTCATCTAACAAAGGCAAAATAAAAGAATTCAAAAAATTGCTCAGTAATTTTCAATTATATTCGATGTCAGATTTAAATATTGACGATCCTATTGAAGACGGTATTTCCTTTGTTGAAAATGCAATCATTAAAGCAAAGCATGGCGCAGAGCAATCATCAAAATACACTATTGCAGATGATTCTGGAATTGTTATACCCGACTTAAATTATGAGCCTGGCATTTATTCAGCAAGATATGCAGGGTTAGGTGCTACTGATAAAGAAAATAGACTTAAAGTTATAAATAAACTTAAGGAAAAAAATGTTGAGAGTCTTAAAGCATACTATGTATGTGTAATTGTTGGATTAAATGGTCCATCAGACCCTTTTCCTATTGTTACTCAGGGCGAAGTTCATGGGAAAGTTTCTATAATTAGTTCTGGAGATGGCGGGTTTGGATATGACAAAATTTTTTATCCAAATAATTATTCTTATTCAATGGCCACCATGGATGAAGAAATAAAAAATAAAGTTAGTCATAGAGCGATTGCAACTAAAAAATTTATTGAAAATTTTTCAAACTATGAGATTTTTTCATAATTAAATTTAAAAATTTTCCTGCCCTCTTCTTGACCTCTTCTTTCGAATTTAGATTGTGTAACTACACTTGTATATTTATCGTCCAGTTTTATAAATAAATTGTTTTCATTAATTGAGCTTAAAATACTTTCAGCATAATTTTCCCAATCAGTAGAAATATATAATTGAGCATTCTTTTTCATAAATTTATTTAGCATTTTCAAAAAATTACTATCAATAAGTCTTCTTTTGTGATGTCTGTCTTTGGGCCACGGATCTGGGCAGATAATATAAATAAAATCAAATACTTCTGAAGATTCTTGATCAAGTAGCTGCCTTATATCATTTGGAAAGATTCTTACATTTAATATTTTTTGTTCTCTTAGATTTGATATTAATGTGCCAATACCTGACATATAGACTTCTGATCCAACATAAAGGAATTCTGAATTAGTTAATGCCTGAGAAATTAAATTTTCAGCATTACCAAATCCTATCTCTAAAATACATTTTTTATATTTAGCAGAATCAGCAACAATATCTTCAATATTACTTACCGAGTAATTTCGCAAGTGATTTAGACTTGTAAGTTGTTTTTTTGTTATTCTTCCTTTTCTTTTAACAAATGAAGGAAGAAACTTTAGACGCATTTTTTAATGCTAGGTTTATGCAAAATCTACCATTAAAGTCTTTAGTTTTTTTAGAGCAGCATTTTCAATTTGTCGAATTCTTTCAGCAGAGACTTTATATTCGTCAGCTAAATCATGAAGTGTTGCTTTGTTATCTGCTAAATATCTACGACTAAGAATATCTTTACTTCTATCATCAAGTGTCTTTAATGCTGATAACAAGTCTTCTTTATTTAACTCTTCTGCTTGTTCAGATGCAACTATCACCTCAGGATCATATCTTTTATCTTCAAGGTACTGAGAAGGAGACATAATTTCATCATCATCACCGCTTGGAACCGGAGAATCGAATGAAGAATCATTCGAAGACAGCCTATTCTCCATATGCAGAACATCTTTTACTTCAACATTTAAGTCAGATGCTATTTTTTCAGCTTCATCTTTTGTAAGCCAATCCAGTGACTTTTTTTTACTTCTGAGATTAAAAAATAATTTTCTTTGAGCTTTCGTGGTGGCAATCTTAACTAGTCTCCAATTTTTAAGAATATATTCATGGATTTCCGCTTTAATCCAATGAACTGCAAAAGAAACTACCTTTACACCTCTGTGAGGATCATATTTATCGACAGCCTTCATAAGGCCAACATTTCCTTCTTGAATTATATCCCCTAGGGGTAAACCATAACCCTGATATGACCTTGCAATATGAACAACAAATCGTAAGTGGTGGATAACTAGTTGTCTTGCAGCCTCAAGGTCATCTTCTTCATATAACTTAAGAGCAAGCTCTTGCTCCTCTTCTTTTGAAAGAATAGGTATTGAATGAACAGACGAAAGATATGATTCTATATCTTTGCCTGGACTGTTAAGCTGTGATGGTTGTAACTGTGTGCCCATAAAATAAATTTCTAATATAATTGATTATATCAATTTATTATTAATAAAGATAAATTATACCAATATTTTTAAAAAATCTCCTAAAACCCTTAAATAATCACTTTTTACTGAGCTATTTCTAAAAGCAATGAAATAGGGATTTAGTATAGATTCCTTTTTTGCATATCCTAATTCTTTATTATCCTTTACACTGATAACACTTCCTCCCTTGCTCTTAAGCACTGCATGTGCAGCTGCAATATCCCACTCAGAAGTAGGACCAAATCTTGGATATATATCAGCCTCATTATCTGCCAAACTGCATAATTTTAACGAACTTCCCTTCTCAACAATTTCATAATCAATATTTTTTGATGCCAAGAATCTAAGGAAGTCTTTATCTTTATCACTTTTATGACTTTTGCTCATTACAATTCTTAATTTTTTAACAGAGTCATTTTCAGATTCAATACTATTAAATATAGAACCGCGCCAAATTTTGCCAGTTGCGGGAGCGGCAACAATGCCAAATATTGCCTCTTTTCTGTGTATCATTGCTATGTTTACTGTAAATTCACCAGTTTTATTAATAAATTCCTTTGTTCCATCCAAAGGATCAACAAGCCAATAAGTCTCATTCAAACTTTTTAATAGGTTCTCACTAAAAGTTTCTTCAGAGATAATAGGAATATCTTTTGATATTTTTTTTAATGAATTTAATATTATTTCATTTGCTCTTGTATCGGCGAATGTTAATGGTGATCCATCTAGTTTTTCTTTTTGACCAAAATCTTTAGAACAATAAATTTCCATTATTTCGTCTGAAGCAATTTGTACGCATTCATTTAGGGAATCAAGATGATCGTCAAAAAATGTCTTGGATATCATTTATATTAAGTATTGTAAATTTATTCAAGCGCTTTTAGCCTTTGATTGACTCTATCGCTCTCTTTAGGATAACAACTCCAACAGTGATCATAAATAGCTTCTTCCCACTCTCCATACATTGGATTAATGAGCATGTACCATTTTTCTCCCCACATATTTGCATATTTATTAATTAAGATTTTTCTTTCATTTATACTTTTTGCAGTCTCAGTTAATGAAATGAAATCATCTAACTGATCACCAAAAACTTGAATTACTCTAAAGTCATTTCTAATTAAATCTCTTCGACTTGTCTTATCAGATGTCCAACCCTTTTCATTCTTCATCAAAAGCACATCTATATCCTCGTCAAGAGGCAATCCTAATGCTTTGATATTGTTTCTTGTGTATTCTTCTAAGTCATGGGTTCTATTGGTGACATAAAAGATTTTAATTCCTTTAGCATTGGCGTAACTAAGAAATTCTTTCACACCCGGTAAAGCACCTGCAGACTCCTCTGAGACCCAATCTTTCCAGCCAATTGGATAATTTGTTCCATTTTTAATGCTTCTCACCTGATGTTCTGAATTATCGAGAACAGTTTCATCAATGTCTAAAATAATTGCTGGTGGTAAACTCTGATAATCCCTAACTTGATTTACAAGGGCAGTCCAAGATTTATCAGCTAATGCGTTATCAATATTATTTTTTGCTGATGCATAAATTTGATAAGTATTGGCCTTATACTCAGCGGATGTTCTCTTATATAGAACGGCAAGAAGCGACTGTTTTTGATAAGAATTATCAATTTCACTTGCAATTGGAGTATGTGTGAAGAAAATTATGCAGTATAAAAAAATGTGTCTTAGTGATTTCATTGTTTAGGAGCATTATAATGCTTAGATTATAATTAGGTTACAAAAATTTGTTATGGATAATAAAATATTAGAAAACTTAGAAAAATTAAAAAAAATGCTTGTTCTTCTAAGCGAAGAAAGAAAAGTTGTTTTATCTCATCATAAAACATTTGAGCATGTTGAAAAAATGAGATCAATCGTAAATGAATCAATAGATATGGCAAATAAATCATGAGTAAAAATAAATATAAGTGTTTTAATCTTAATGTTTCAGAAAACATAGCAAATTTAATATTTTCGAGACCTGACGAGTTAAACACAATGTCTAGAGACTTTTGGGTTGAGCTTGGTGATGTATTAGATGAAATTAATAGGAATTCAGATATAAGGGTTGTTGTAATGTCCTCAACAGGTAAGCACTTTTGTGCAGGAATGGACCTTAATGCATTTTCTAATGGTGTTGATAATATTCCAGATGATAAAAAACCAGATAGTGCTAGAGTTGGCGAAGCAGTTTATAGAGTTGCCAAAGAACTTCAAGGATATATAAGCACTTTAGAAAAAATTAGAGTTCCTGTGATCGCGGCTATCCAAGGAGGTTGTATTGGGGGTGCAGTCGATCTTGTTACTGCATGTGATATCAGACTAGCATCTAATGATGCGTTTTTTTGTATTCAAGAAGTTAATATTGGAATGGCGGCTGATGTTGGAACATTACAAAGACTTCCAAGAATTATTCCTGATTCAAAAATGCGTGAATTAGCATATACAGGAAGAAGAATGTATGCAGATGAGGCTAAAGAAACTGGACTTGTAAGTAATACATACGACTGTCAAGATAAAATGCTTGAAGCAGCTAATAGTCTTGCAAAAGAAATTGCTTCAAAATCTCCTGTTGCTATATACGGTTTAAAAGCGGTTATGAATTATTCAAGAGATCATAGTGTTAAAGATGGCCTTGAATATAATGCTCTATGGAGTGGTGCAATGCTCAGTCAAAAGGATATGACTGAAGCTATGACAGCCAACATGGAAAAAAGAGAAGCGTCTTTTAATGATTTGGTTGACGTGAAAAAATTTAATGAATCAGATTAAGGTTTTCTTAAAAATACAGGTATTGTTGAAGTAGACTCTGATCTGGAATACTTGTAGCCATCAACATTAAATCCAACGAGTTCCTCAAAGTCAGTAACTTTGTTTTGTATAATCCATTTTGCCATTAAACCTCTAGCTTTTTTTGCATAAAAACTGATGATTTTATATTTTCCATTTTTGTAATCTTTAAACGTTGGAGATACAACATTTACTTCTTCAGGAAGCTTACCGAGAACAGTAAAATATTCTTTAGATGCAAGATTAATTAGAAGATCAGATTTTTGATTGTTCAATTCTTCTAAAACATTCTTTTGAACTTTATTGCCCCAAAATTCATAAAGATTTTTACCTTCAGAGGTTTCTAATTTAGTACCCATTTCAAGTCTGTAAGGTTTCATTAAGTCAAGTGGTCTTAATATTCCATATAAACCAGATAAAATTCTTATATGCTTTTGTGCAAACTTCATTTCTGATTTACTTAAGTCTTCAGCTTGAAGTCCTTGATAAACATCGCCTTTGAAAACTAGCATCGATGGCTTTGAGCTAGATGACAATTTCTTAGATGCGGACCATGTTTGATACCTATCATAATTGAGGCTAGCAAGCTTATCACTCAACCCCATGAGAGATGCAATATCTTTAGGCTCCTTCTTTTTTAACTGAGTTATTAATTTTGATGACTGATTTAAAAATGAAGGTACAGAATAATCGTGAGGAGACTCAAACTCATAATCAAGTGTTTTTGCTGGAGAAAGTACTATAATCATGGCTGTATTTTAACCAATAGTTAGAGACATACAATAATGTATTTAGAAAAAACCATAAATTCTTTAGGAAAATTCATATCATTAATGATACCTGTTATGACAATATTAATGATAGTTATAATAGTCGCTCGATATTTCTTTGGTATTGGTCTTACTGGAGCTCAGGAATTGGTTATGTATATTCATGCATTAATTTTCCTAGGATGTGCTGGTTACGTTCATTTCAAAGATGAGCATGTAAGAGTAGATATTTTTTATAGAGACTCCTCCAACTCTTACAAAAAAAATATAAACTTTTTTTTAAGTTTGTTTTTCCTTATTCCAGTATGTTTTGTAGTAGGTTTTTATTCGTATGAGTTAGTTGAAATGTCATGGAAAATAAAAGAAACCTCAACAGAAGCTGGTGGTTTAAATTTCGTATATCTTCAAAAATCTCTAGTTATTCTTTTTCCTGCCACCCTATTAGCAACTTTTTTGTATCAATTACTAAATAGAAAATGGAAATAATTCCTCTAATCCTTTTACTATTAACTTGTTCTGCTTTACTAATAGGTTATCCAGTGGCGCTTACATTAGCAGGAGTCTCAATCTTATTTGCTTTAATTTGTGTTCCTTTTGAAATTTTTGATCCAACAATTTTTAAAAGTATCCCTATAAGAATCTTTGGGATAATGAATAACGTGACTCTTCTTGCGGTTCCACTATTTATTTTTATGGGAACTATTCTTGAAAGATCAGGGGTAGCAGCAAAAATGCTTGAAAACATGGCAACCGCATTTAAAAATATCAAAGGAGGCTTATCTATTTCAATAATTATTGTTGGTGCATTGCTTGCGGCAAGTACAGGAATTGTTGGAGCTACGGTTGTAACCATGGGTCTTATGTCACTACCAATAATGATAAATCAAGGATATGAAAAAAGTTTTTCAGCTGGGTTAGTGGCTTCGACAGGAACTTTAGGTCAGATTATCCCCCCATCAATTGCTCTCGTTTTATTGGGGGATGTCATGTCTAATGCTTATCAAAGAGCTCAAAATGACATGGGTATATTTTCCCAACAAACTGTTACTGTTGGTGATCTTTTTGTCGGTGCAATTATTCCAGGAGTATTGATATGTATTGGATATCTAATTTATACAATATATAAAAATAGAAATAATAAGAATCTTAAAATTTACAATAATGATGCTCAAATAAATCAAATTGAAGTTATAAAAACTCTAGCTTTGCCAGTAACTTTAATCTTTCTCGTACTTGGATCAATTTTTGCAGGGATTGCAACACCAACAGAGGCTTCAGCAATAGGTGCTTTTGGTGCCCTAATCATTGCTTATATTAATGGAAAAATAAACTTTGATTTTTTAAAGGAAACCTCTGAAAAAACTGCAATTGTTTCTACAATGATTTTCACAATTCTCATTGGAGCATCTATTTTTTCATTAATATTTAGGGGTGTTGGTGGAGATGACTTGATTGATTTAATCTTCAATTCTCTTCCTGGAGGAACCTATGCTGCATTAATATTTGTTCTTGTAATTATATTTTTGTTAGGTTTCATATTAGATTTTATTGAGATTTGTTACGTAATTATTCCTTTAGTTGCTCCGCCACTTCTAATGATGGGTTTTGAACCTGTTTGGCTAGCAATATTATTTGCAATAAATTTACAAACATCATTTTTAACACCGCCTTTTGGATTTTCTTTATTTTATTTAAGAGGAGTTGCAGATGAATCTATACAGACTTCAGAAATCTATAGGGGTGTTATTCCTTTTATAATGATTCAACTAATTGTTCTGTGGCTTGTTTTAAGTATGCCATTTCTGATATTAAATTATTAATCAGTTATTCATTTAATAATTCAAGTTGCGCATGCTTTACTAAAAACCATTTTGGGCCCTGCCTTGGAAAAGCAACTTTTACATGCAAATTATTTTGGTTTGTAATGCCTGACATTGCTGTATTAAATTCTATTATTGTTCCTTTGTCGCCATCTACAGTCATTACGCTTTTTCCTACCTTATCTTGATCATCTTCAGTAAGATAATTCTTATTGTTGCTATATTGCTTTATTCTTTTTTGCTCATCATAGGATTTTGATTTAATCTCTTTATTTTTTATTGTTTTGTTTTGTTCAAGCTCTCTTATAGATTTATTTTTATTTAAATCTTTTTTTAAGGCCATTCTTTTTGCTCTATCTGAGTCAGATGAGACATGAAACTTAAAATAATCATCTTCAAAATTACAATTATGAGATGTGCAAACTATTGAAGCACTTGGTCCATGATTAGAAATATCTAGAATAGTCTTTTTGCCGTCTTCTAGACATTTTGGGCATAAAGCATCATCCAAATTATCACAATATATTTCTGTATTCTTGTAGGCCGGATTATAAAGAACACATGAAAAGAAAACATTATATCTTTCGTTTGATCCTCTATAGGGGTTAGTCGTTCTTATCCTCATTCCACCATCTCTACCATTTTTTAAACACTCTGAACATGGCATTATCACATTATCTCTGTACACATGTTCTTTATGCTTGATATTGTTGTTCTTACATATCTCAATTATTTCAGCAACAAAATTAGAGGGTTCTAAGGTTTTATGAACAAAATAAGTAGTATTTTTAGTTCGTGTCATTGCAACATACATAACCCTTCTTTCTTCGGAGTATAAAAACCTATCATCATCTGGCAAAAAAATTGATATTAATGGATCTTCGCCCCACCACATTGGGAAGCCTCTTGAACCAGAATCATTACCTAATATAATTACATAGTCTTTTTCCAAGCCTTTAGTGCTATGAATAGTGTTCCATTTAAACTCTAAATCAGGTCTAGCTTTTTCAAGTGTTTTAAAATCTATCAGAAACTTGCCGGTTGTTAGTGATCGAATTGTGTGATTGTTTCTAACAAGAATGTAGACAGTTTTTTTATTATTTTTATCCTTTGGTATATTTTCAATAATCTTAAGCAAGTACTTGGTGGAATATTTCTCTACTGAAAAAAAACGAATTGGTTCAATGTGCTTTGGCTTTTTTGCCACAATATTTTTTTTAACTTGATTTTCATTTTTTTGAATAAAAATTGATGATAATTTTGCAATGTGACTAGGAAATCTATGGGTTTTTTCAATTAAATGCTTAGAAAAAATATTTGCATCAATCGCATCTAAATGAATATCTTCGTTTGTATCTTCAGTTTTTGCTAACTGTTTTGCAGATAAAGGAAATTTAAATTTAAATTTTGTTACGGCCTCAATATCTGAACCAGTGAATCTATATATTGACTGCCAATCATCTCCAACCCCAAAAAGCTTTGATCCCTGATTAAAGGATAAAATAGAGTTTAAAAATCTTTCTCTACTAACAGACAAGTCTTGAAATTCATCCACCAAAATATACTTGAACTTTTTTAAATTATTAAGCTCATGACTCTCTAACATTTTTGTAGATTTTAGAATCATATCTTCAAAATCATGCTCATTATCATCTTGTAAACTTTTTTCATAAGCATTAATAAATGGAATAATTATTTTCCTAAATCTTTTTGCTCTAAATTGATCTTCTAAATTGTCTAGTTTTTTTTCTATTTGAGACGCCGATAGCTGATTTGCTTTTGCTAATGCTATTGATGATACGATTAACTTCCTAACATTATCTTGATAAAGTTTTTGAACATTTCTATCAATTAAGTCATTTGATATTGGATTCAGATGGATATTATCTTCTTCAAGCTTTTTTTTGATTTTATTAATAAGTGTATTATTTTGATATTCATAACTATATGTAAAAAGATGGTTTGTTTTTCTCTGCTTATGTATCTTCTTTTTTTCTAAATATTCATTGATATATTTTTGACCAAATGGTGACTTGCCCTCTGCATTAATAGCAAAGTGCTCAATATATAAATTATTTTCAGGAATAAAAAAATCAGGCCGATAATCATAATCCACACCAGGAAATATTTTTTCATAAACAACATTTATGCCCATAGCGATAAGCCAATTAATTATTGTCTTTTCTTCTTGAGATTTTACAAATGTTCTACCGTCTAATGCTGGTATTCTTAAAGGCCTTAGATTATCTCTGTCTTTGAATGCATCCCTTTTGTAGGGATAATCTTGCATAGCTTTATTATATTCAAGCTCATTGTCTGCAAGAGATATAATTGAATGAAACGGACACAAGGATTCAAACTCTCTTAATCTTTTTCTAATTAACGGATCGTCTTTTTCACATTTCTTTAAAAGATTTTCTATTTGGAGTGTTGCCGATATGTTTTCTGCATCTCTACTCGCGCTATTCGATAAAGTAGTTTGGCTTTTGGATTCTTTTAAAAGACTATTACCATAAGAGTGGAATGTTTCAACGCATGGGTCTGAATACCCTAACTCATTCAAGTCATTGGTAATCTCATCTTTTACGGCTCTATTAAATGCTAAAACTAGTATTTCATTATTTTTTGCAAGTTTGGACTCGATTAAATAACCATATTTTGCTTTTAATATAGATGTTTTTCCAGATCCAGCAGAAGCTATAACAATATTTCTGTATGAATCGTCAATAACTGCAAGTCTTTGTTCTTTTGTCAGTTTGTATGACAATAAATTATCAAAAAAATCTTTGTATTCTTCTAACAATTTTTTCTTTTTTATTTCAGATGATGAAATTTTTTTTTCTTTTACATTGATTTTTGGTTGAACAACAGGAGTATTCTTACCATCTGATGATGAAGAGAATATATACAATATATATGAAACAAAGATAAAAAAGAGTATCTCCATTAAGAAATTTAGTATTTATCTTTGTTAATTTTTCTTAGAGAAGGATATTTGCTTACATCTGAAATCTTCTTATATTCTTCCGGCATGTTGTGGAATGATTTTTTTATTTCTACAACATCTTTGGACTTTTTAAATGAGGAAAACCATTTGAATGATAAAAGGGTCCAAATTATTAATGCAACTGTTATAAAAGTAAAAATACACAAAGGTATAAATAATTTTTCTGGATTCGTAGCTAACAACAGAGCTTCGTATTTGCTATACAAAAGGTTTAGTATAAAAATTATTGATATGGATAAAGAGAGTCTAAAGAAGATCTTAGCATTAGCGGAAATAAATGCTGCTATACCTATTTTTGTTAGCCAGCCCATGCTTATGGTACTCCAAAGAATGCTATTGCAATCATAGAGGCTATGCCTCCTTTCATATATTTTTCCCAAACCTCTCTTTCTTCTTCAGCAACAAGATGCTCCCATTCTTCAACCGATAACTCATTAATCTTTCTACCAGCTAAAATTAAACTAGTTTCGGCATTAGCAACTGCTCTATTTCTTACCCTCTGTCGTACTTTTAATTCTTGTTTTTTTACAAAGTCTTCAACAGTCTCTACAACTTTCATATGAAAATTTTCTCATACTGAGTTTTTTTATCAAATATGTCTGTTAATAGGTGGTTTACAAGCCAGCGTTATTTTTTTCTAATGCTCTCTCAGCTCTATAGCTTGATCTAACCATTGGGCCTGAAACAACCTCAAGAAAACCTTTGTTAAGGCCTATTTGTCTATATTTCTCAAATTCTTCTGGTGTAACCCATCTTTCAATTGGATGATGGTTTATAGTTGGTCTCAAATATTGGCCAATTGTAACGATATCAACTTTGTTTTTTGCTAAATCATTCAACGTCTGCTCAATTTCCAAATCTGTCTCACCTAATCCAAGAATAATACTTGTTTTAGTAAGAACTTTTGGATTAATTCGCTTTGATTCAGCAAGGACATCAAGTGTTTGTTGATAACCTGCTCTTATATCTCTAACTTGATGTGTAAGTCTTTCTACTGTTTCAATATTTTGAGCAAACACCTCCAATCCACAATTAACTAA
Source organism: uncultured SAR86 cluster bacterium (assembly GCA_902586925.1). Lineage (GTDB taxonomy): Bacteria > Pseudomonadota > Gammaproteobacteria > Magnimaribacterales > D2472 > SAR86A. The sequence goes on from CACIJE010000001.1 coordinate 358,376, forward strand.
AGTTTCAATAGATGATGAGAGCCCTTTAAAATCTGGAGTAAGTGCCTCGACAGCTGTGCTAGGATTTAAATCTTTAATTAACTTTACAGTACTAGCAAAATGTTGAGCACCACCATCTGGCAGATCATCTCTATTCACTGAAGTCAAAACTACATACTTGAGCTTCATAACTTGGACAGCTTTGGCAATATTTAAAGGCTCGTCTTTATCAAGCCATCCATTTGGATTACCTGTATCAACTGAACAAAACTTGCATGCTCTTGTGCATACAGAACCCATAAGCATGAATGTTGCCGTGCCTGCTGACCAACATTCACTAATGTTTGGACAATGAGCCTCTTCACAAACTGTATTGAGTTGTTTGCTTTGAACCTGTTCTTTTACCTTATGAAAATTTGGACTAAATTCAGCTTTTACCTTCAACCAACTTGGTTTTTTTGGACTGGGAATATGTGCGAACTTATTAAATTTTTGGCCATTTCTAACAGCCTTTATTCCATCCCTATTTGTGATTTTTGATGTAGCTATAATTTCCACAATATTTTAAGTAATGTGAAGTTTATTTTTATTGCCAAGATTTAGAATCAATGCCATCAATATATTGTTTTAGCATCTCCAGCTCTTCACATGAACTAGGACAAAGGTATTCAAGTTTTGACAAATTTTTCATTGCTTCATCGATCTGATTAAGCTCGACGAACATCTCACCTTGATACTCAAGTGCGATTTTATTATTAGGCTCTAACATCAAAGCTTTTTCATAGAACTCTTCAGCTTTAGAAAAATTTTTTAGTTTTCTGTTTGTAAACGCTAATAACGTCCAACCATCAGCATCATCTTTTTCAGCTTTTGTATATTTTTTTAATGTAGTGAGGGCTGCTTTATACTTTTCTTTTTTTAACTGTTTCGTCGCTTTTTCATAAAGATCAGATGGATTTTCCTTATCATATTTTGAAGCGCTAAGCTCATAAGAAAAGGACATCATCAAAGTAAAAAATATAACTACTAGTTTTTTCATAACATTAATATATGTCTATAGTATTGATAAAACAAGGCTCATTTTTTAAAGAATTTAAAATATTTTTCTTAATAAATCTATTGCTTTTTTTTCTAGCTCAATTTTAGTGATGCTCTTATTTAGATTTTTTATTTGTGTTACTTCTAATCCTTTATAGCCACATGGATTAATTTGCTCGAATGGAGTTAAATCCATATCAAAATTTATACTAATGCCATGATATGACTTGCCTCTTGAAAATCTAAGCCCAATAGATGCTATCTTCTTTTTATCTATATATACACCTGGAGCATTTTCAATAAAACTAGACTCTATTGCCATATCTGCTAAAAGCTCCTTAACAAAATCCTGAATTATTGTCACAAATTTTCTTGGAGATAATTCTAGTTTAGCTATATCTAACAAGAAATAAATTACTAACTGGCCAGGTCCATGGTATGTAACCTCGCCTCCTCTATCGGATTGAACAATGGGAATTTCTTTAGAGTCTAAAATATTGTTCTTATTCGCAGCAGTTCCAAGAGTAAATACTGGTGGATGTTCGAGAAGCCATATTTCATTCGTAAAATCTTTTTCTTTTACATGAGATTTCATGAGATCTAATGTCTCAAAATAATTTACTCTTCCAAGAGATTTAAAAGTTAGGTCTTCAAGCACTACTTATTTCTTGCTTCAACAAAAGCATCTTCAGATACTTGATGATAAGCAGATACCTCTGCTTTAAAGTTTTTATATGATTGATAAACTTTTTTAACGATCTCATCTTTTTCAGCATTTTCTTCAAGGATTTGATTTGCAATATCCTTAAATTCAGCAATAACATCATCCGGTAACTTTCTCAACTCAACTCCATGAACATCTACTAACTCTCGTAAGGCTTTATTATTTCTGGCAGTGTATTCGTCCAACAAATCCTGATTAACTGCTTTTGCTGCAGTATCGATAATAACTTTTAGATGATTAGGTAATGCATCCCATTCATCTTTATTAATTAAAAGTTCTAGCATTGATCCTGGTTCATGCCATCCAGGATAATAATAATACTTAGCAACTTTTTGAAATCCAAACGTTAAATCGTTGTAGGGTCCAACCCATTCGGTTGCATCAATCACTCCTGTCTGCAATGCAGTAAATAACTCTCCACCAGGAAGTGTTACTGGAATTCCGCCAGCTCTTTTTAGAACTTCACCACCTATTCCGGGGATCCTCATTTTTAAACCTTTAATATCATCTAAAGAATTGATTTCTTTGTTAAACCAACCAAACATCTGTGTTCCAGTATTGCCTGCTGGTATTGGATAAATATTAAATGGTTCATAAACTTCTCTCCATAATTCCAATCCACCTGCCCTGTTGGTCCATGCATTAATTTCATCTGCTGTTAACCCAAATGGAACACCTGTAAAAAATTGTGCTGCGGGTGCTTTACCTTTCCAAAAATAGCCACCACTATGGCCCATTTGGTGGGAGCCACTTGATACAGCATCGAATACTCCAAATGCAGGAACTTGCTCTCCAGCACCAAAAACAGTAATTTTCATCTGTCCATTACTCATTTCTTCAACTAATCTGGCTATTCTTTCTGGTGCCATTCCAAGTCCAGGATAATTTTTTGGCCATGCTGTAACTAAGCGCCAATCATATGTTTTGTACTCATTCACTTCATTCTTTAGAGTGTTATCAGTTTCTTGAGAGCAGCTTATAACACCTAAAAGGACCAGTGGTAATAACAATTTCTTCATTATATTTTTTCAAGATTTGCATATGCCATAACGAGCCATTTTGTTCCAGAATCGTCAAAATTTACCTGTACCCTTGCAGAGTCACCAGATCCTTCATAATTTAATACAATTCCTTCACCAAATTTTTTATGTCTCACTTTTTGGCCTAATGCAATACCGATTTCCTCCTCAAACTCCATCTTTGTTTCGTTAAAGTCTCTTCTATTATAAGGAATATTGGTTTGTGCTCTAGGTCTTATTTCATCTATCAACTCTTTAGGAATTTCTTTTAGAAAACGGGATGGTGGATTAAAAGTATCATTACCATGAAGTCTTCTAGATTCTGCATGAGTAATGTATAGCTTTTCCATTGCTCTTGTGACAGCAACATAACAAAGTCTTCTTTCTTCTTCTAATTGAGATGCACTTTCCATAGATCTGCCATGGGGGAAAAGACTTTCTTCAAGGCCAGTCAAAAGAACTAACTTAAACTCAAGTCCTTTTGCCGAATGCATTGTCATTAATTGAGCTGCGTCATCATACTCTGCTGCTTGTCTATCTCCAGAATCGAGAGATATAACATCAAGATAACTTTCAGCAATTTCAATATTGGTTTTTTCCTCCTTGATACTTTGCTCAAAATTTTTAGTAGCGGTTATAAGCTCCTCAAGATTTTCTGTCCTTGTTTTTCCTTTTTCACCTGCTTCTTTTGCATGATAGGCATAAAGACCAGACTCTTTAATAATTAGCTCCATTAATTCCGATAGATTATTTTCTTCGATAAAATTTTTACACCCTGCAACAAATTCAAGATAATCTCTTAATCCTGATCCGCCTCTTCCAGATATAGATCCTTCATCAATTAATTTTGATGATGCTTTTATATACGAAATGTTATATTTTTTTGCAGTATTTCGAATTTTCCCTAATGTTTTTTCGCCCACCCCTCTTGTAGGGTTTGAAATTGATCTTTCAAAAGATGGATTATCATTGTTATTAAAAATTATCCTGAGGTAGGCAATTGCATTTTTTATTTCAAGCCTCTCATAAAAACGAAGCCCGCCATAGATTCTATATGGAATACTAATTCTTAATAGTGCTTCTTCTATTGCTCTCGATTGTGCATTAGATCGATATAAAACTGCTGTTTCTTCATATGTGCCTCCTTTATTCATCCAATCTTTTAGAACATCAGCCACAAATCTTGCCTCATCCTGCTCGTTATAGGCCTGATATAAAATTATATGTTCTCCATCATTTTTATCTGTCCACAAATTTTTACCAAGTCTTTCCTTATTGTTATCAATGAGGGCATTTGCGGCATTTAAAATTACATTTGTTGACCTATAGTTTTGCTCAAGTCTGACTATTTCAGTATTTTTATAGTCTTCGGTGAAAGAATTAACATGTTCTACCTTTGCACCCCTCCATCCATATATTGACTGATCATCATCTCCAACAGCAGTTATATTGGCCTTATTTGAAGCAATTTCTTTTAACCATTTATATTGAATAGTATTTGTATCTTGAAACTCATCTATTAATATTGATTGAAATCTTGATTGAAAAAAAGTTTTTACAGATGGTGAATTAACCAATATCTCATAAGATTTTAATAATAACTCTCCAAAATCTACTAAATTATCTTTGTTGCATACCTCCTCATACTCTTTATAAATTTTATTCACTGTTTCAGCATAGAAATCACCATTCTCATTAACATCTTTACTACGGATGCCGTCATCCTTCCAAGAATTAATCTGCCACTGGCTTTGCCTTGCTGGCCAAGTAGCTTCATCAAAATTCAACTCCTTTGAAATTCTTTTTACTATTCTTAATTGATCATCAGAATCTAAAATAGTAAAACCACTTGAAAGGCCAGCTTCCTTATTAAATCTTTTTAGCAGTTTATGGGATAAACCATGAAATGTTCCTACCCAAGAATCAAGAATTGGAGATTGAAGGAGTTCTTCGATTCTAGATCTCATTTCATTTGCAGCTTTATTTGTAAATGTTACTGCCATTATTGAGGAAGGATTTTTACCTAAAGCCTCAACCTCCCAAGCAACTTTGTGAACAAGAACCCTTGTTTTTCCAGACCCTGCACCAGCTAAGACAAGCAAATGTTGTTTCTCAGAGGTAACAGCATTTCTCTGATCTTCATTTAAGTTGTCTAAAATATGAGATACGTCCATTTAGGGATTCATTTTTATGTTTAAGTTAGATATTCTAACCTTATGTCGACAAAATTATTGAGGCAAATTAAAAATTCGTTATCAGACCTAAGAAAGTCTGAAAAAATTGTTGGTGAATACATTCTTAAAGATCCTAAATCAATCATTATGATGAAGACTGCGGAAGCATCAACTGCCATGGGTATTAGTGAACCAACGCTAATAAGATTTTGTAAAGCAATAGGATTCTCTGGATTTCAAGAGTTAAAAATTAATCTCTCTCAACAACTCGCTGCAGATGATTATTTTGTAATGTATGAAATTGATGAAGATGACTCAATTCATGAGTTATGTGAAAAAGTTTTTGACACCACTATAAGTGAAATACTAAATGTAAGGTCTCAGATTGACCAAAATGTTCTTGAAAATGCAATAGATATATTAGTTAATGCCGACAGAGTAGAGTTTTATGCTTTTGGAGGCTCGGCACCAGTTGCAATGGATGGTCAACACAAATTTTTCAGACTAAAAATTCCTTCTTCGTATATATCAGATCCGCATCTTCAATTTATGTCTGCCAATTCTCTTGAAAAAAATGATGTAGTTGTGGTTATTTCTCAGTCTGGAACGACAGCAGCATTAATAGATAGTGTAAAAATTGTTAGAAAAAATGGTGTGAAGGTTATTGGAATAGTTCCAGGCGATACACCTTTAGCTGATATATGTGATTTTCCACTAACTATAAACATCGGTGTAAATAACAGAATTTCAAAGCCTTTAACATCAAGAATTGCTTATACTGCTGTGATAGACGTTTTGACAATGGGTGTTGCTCAGCTAAAGCCAGAAGCACAAGAGCACCTTTACAATATTGCTGATAGTCAAAGATCTTTAAAGGTTGATAATTAAAATGGAGAAAATATGAGTGAAGAGATAAAAAAATTTTTTAATACCTATACAGACTTTGTCACAAAAGTAACAAGTGATCCAAGCCTAGATTTAGATTCTTTAAAAGAAAGTTTTAATGAAATAGAAAAAGAGTCAGCTATTAAAACACCCAGACTTCTTACTGCAGCTTTAGGTTTGGGAAGTGAAACTGGAGAATTTGTCGAAATTGTTAAAAAAATGTTTCTGCAAGGCAAGCCACCATCAGACGATAATATATTTCACATGAAAAGAGAGCTTGGAGACATAATGTGGTATTGGGTAACAGCTTGTGCTGCGTTAAATTTAGATCCTTATGAGGTTATCAGTGAAAATCAAGAAAAACTTGCTGCAAGGTATGGGGAAAAATTTGAAATCAGGAGAAGTGAGGTAAGAAAAGAAGGTGACCTTTAGACAATTATTTAAAAATTAAGGTTTATTCTTTTACTTACTCTTTTAAAAACTTGTATATAGTCATCAGTTTTAGTCCAATCAGGTTCAAAAATACCATAAAATTTGTAGACAGTTTGTCCAAGTAAGTTTTTGTAATGGGCAAACACGATTCTTTTATCATTCGTAGTTGGAGTAGTATTTTTCATTTTTTTTCCATTCAAAATTAACTCTTGCGTGATTTTTGAGCCATCGTTTGAAATTAGGTTTCTCCATTGCTTATTTGGATAGAGTTTAGGAAACCAAACTGCCATCTTATCTTTTTTAGTTTTCCACCATGCCCTTTGATAATGTCCACCTTTGTAACCAAAAAGTCTAAGACAGTCTCTATGATTCAAAAAAACAACGTTATTATTTACATCAATAAGGCCTCTATTTATATGGACATTTGGATTGTACTTATCCTCAAAATTCCAAACTATCTTCTCATTAGTTTTTAATTCAAGGTTTATCTTTCTCTTTTTTAGAAAAAGAATAAATTTATCAACTTCATCAATTACTTCATTAAGATCTCTTCCTTTTGTTGGATCATTTTTGTCGAATACTCTTATTCTTTTTTCAATCCAATCTGTTGCTTCTAGTATTTCTTTTTGTCTAATTTTGTCTTTATCGATGTGATGTTTTGATGCGTGCTGACCCTCATCAATTTCATAATAAAGTTTTAATGCCGGGAAACATATGTCCGCTAGATAACTCTTATTTGAATTCTTTGGATTAATGTATTGTTGGCAAACATATTCTATATTTGGGTCATTTAAGTTATGCAATATTCTTGTAATTACAAAAAGTTCCCATTTTTTATGCGTAATTTTTGAAAAATTTCTCAGAAGGTATTCATCTTTGGTCATAATCAATTATTCTGTTTTTATACCTTTTGATTTCATCCTTTGCACAAATGGTTTCATTTGATCAGATGCCCATTGACTACTAATACATATTTCAACATCTTTTAAACATAGAACCATATCTTTATCCTTTTTATAATCTTTACCTTTGTCACATACAAAAAATCTCTTATGTCCAGTTCTGTCAAATAGCTCTTGAGCTTCGTCATAAAGTTTCCAGGTTTCGTATGTGCCACTTTTTTTGATGCCGGCATTTCTAAACTCCTTACCTCCATCTCTTGGGAATGTCTTCTCAAAGTCTTCGGATCTAATATCAGGATTTTCGTTCACAAAATTATTTAAAACTTCCCAAATATATCTATTTTTAGGATGCTCTTTACCATTGAAGCTTATTTTTGAGTAATCTTTAGTTTTTGCTTTTACCGTTGACTCAATTGTTTCAACAGTATCATTTATAAGTTCATTATTGATTTCTTCATTTCCAATCTCTAAATCGTCTCTGCATTTGGCTGCAAAAGTTGCCAAAAGCTTATAAACTTCTTTCTTGTCAGAATCATCAATGTTGACTTCATCCTCATCACTTTTCTGATAAATTGTTGTAAGCATATTATTGACATCTTTAAATGCGCTTATTGTTTCATTTCTTCCTAGCATACTTAATCTGATTAAAGGAAATGGTAGTCTGTTCATTTCCTCTTTCGTAATTTTTCCATCCATCATCATCTCTTTTGTTAAATCAAGGATGGTTTGATACAACTTAACTTTCTCATCGAAAACTCTTTCACTTTTTTTTGATTCTTGCTCTATCTCGGTTTGTTTGTTAAGTAAGTACATTGTCAAAATAATTACAAAAATCGCACCAAAAGATGAGCTAATAACAGATTTAGCAACCCCATCAGGAACATTGGCAATTAATGGTTCAAATCCTATATAAACTGCAATAGCGATTACAGCAATTGAGATTAAAGTTGTTATTCCTTTTTTTCTTGTATCTTTGAGTGACATATTAGATATTTACATTTTTTTGTTATCTTATAATAATAAACTATGAAATTAAAAATTATAAATAATAAAGCATTCTTTATACTGTGAAGAAGATCGTCTCAGACTTTTTAAATTCTCCATTGTCATTGAGTGGTTTTACTCAAAAATTTTCATACCTTTATCTTCTGTTAAGCGTAGTTCTGATTTTCATGACTCCAATTCTTTTATATCTTGAGCTTGTATCTATTAATTTTTACAACAATTATAAAAATTTATTTATAGCTTTTGATTCATTCATAATTATTTTTTTTACAGTTGATCTTTTGCTTAGGATATTCTCTGCAGAAAAAAAATCTGAATATATATTAAGCTTCAATGGCGCAATTGATATCTTATCTGTAATTCCAGAATGGATTGCAATAATATTTGGATTTGGTGGCAATTCAGCTTGGCTGAGAGTACTAAGATTGTTTAGAGTCGGAAAATTAGTTACTGCAACAAAGGGCACTGGGTTTTTGTCTGGCTTTACAGGCGTAGTTGCAGTCATAAGTGTGGGGATAATTTCAACTAAAGTCTTAATTTTAATAATTGAGTCCTATGGGTGGTTACCAAAGTTTGAAAATATAAGTCTAATTTTGGGCTTAGTGAGTTTTTCATTGGCAATGTTGTTAGGTACAAAGCTTTCAGTAGTAAATGGTAGGCTAAATGAACTTGAAGATGCTGTCACAAGAATAGTAGCTGGTATAAAAGTATTTTGGTATACAAATAAAAACTCAAGAGAACATTTACAAGTATGGATAAAATCTTTTTACGTACTTTTAAAAAATCCTAGTGATGAAGTTGTATCAAGCATGAGAAAAGAGACGAATATTTTATATGAAAATATAGGTCATAATGGGATAAATCCAAATCTTGTAAATTTCTCTAGGGATGTTGCATTTGTTACAAATACCTCTCAAAGTGAAGTAAATCCATTTTATGAAAAGTTCTTGAAAGAGGTAACAATAGTTTTCACAATTGTTGTTGTTGGAGCTGTTCCAGGTATTACTGGACTCGTTGCATCATTAATACTCTCATATATATTTTTTGGTATGTTTTATCTTATAGAAGACATGGATAATCCACTTGATTATAGCGATGAATCTCTGATTACAGTAAATCTTAGTCCATTAGAAGAATTAATAGAGAATTTGGAGATTGATCTATAAAAAGTTTATTTGAAAAGCATTTAAAAAAAAATTATATTTAAAAGACAGTTCAGGGAGAAGATATGAGTATTAAATATGATGGAAAAATTATAAAAAGTGGCTATTCAGTTGTTGCTAATACGAAAGATGGTTGCAACTTAAGAAAGGGAAGCTCAAGCGGCGGTCCCGTAATTGGAAATATAAAAGATGGAAAAAATATTAGAGACGGTCAGTCATCTGGTGGAAAAATTTTATGTAATATTAGAGATGGTAAAAACATAAGAGACGGTCAATCATCTGGTGGAAAGGTGCTCATTAAAATTTCTGATGCTGCAAAGAAAATTGGCTCCTCTTCAGTTGGTCCATCAACTGCTTTAGTGTGGTGGTTTATAGCTAAGTAAAAGAAATCTAGGAGAAAATATTATGTTGAGATGGGCTATTAGAGCAGTTGCTGCTAACAGTTATAGAAAAAAAGCGATATCTGAGTCCGGAAGAGCTAGTAGTAAAGCAAACGATGCTAAAAGAAAATTTAACTACGCAAAAAGAGAGAAAGACGTTAGTAAGAAGTTGGATTACATCTCTGATGGATTAGACAACTTAGCAGATGCGATAAATCATAGCTCTAATGCTATTGAGCCTCTCGCAGAAGTTTCATTCGTGGCATCGCTGCTTGTCGAAAGTATTCAAAATAATCTTGATAAGCAAACTGAAGACATAGTAAAAAAATTAAAATAAAATGATGATCCAAACACGTTTTTAGTCAGGATTATAGATTGAAGTTTCCTGCAAATATTCACAAATCATTAGGCAATTATATATATGCTTTATATGATCCAACCGATAATTCAGAATTACCCTTTTATGTTGGTAGAGGAATTAAAGATAGAGTCTTCTCACATCTAAAAGAATCTCATAATGATCAAGTTGAAGAAATAATAAAAAATATAAGAAGTTTAAATATGCAGCCCGTTGTCAAAATACTTATCCATGGTCTAAGCTCTCAAGAAGCAAAAGCTGCAGAAACTGCGGCTATTGCAATGTTGGGAAAAGATAATTTAGCCAATAAAGTTAAAGGAAATGGATCCAATTTCACTAATGTAAGCCCACAAGAATTAATCGATCATTACAATGCTAAGGAAGTTACTATTAAGCATAAAGTTATAATCATAATTAGAAATCCGTGGAATCCTGATCAACCTGAACGAATACACTATGACAGAACAAGATCAGCTTGGAGATTAGGCAAAAAGAAAGATCAAGCAGATTATGCCTTCTTAGTTCATCAGGGAGTTGTAAAAAGAGTATATTCAATTGCAGAATGGTTTCCCGACGGAACAACATTTCATACAAGAAATAATCCAGATCCAAGAAACATAGATTACATAAAAGATTATAAAATTAGAGGAAGATATGAATTTGTTGGTCGCCTACTGGCTAAGTCACATTCGGTAAGCAAACTTTATCTTGGAAAATCCATAAGAAAATACATTAGGGCCGTAATGTCGCCATGTCACTACAGCTATAATAATGAAGGAGAGATATACAAATTCAACAAAAAAAATGAAATTTTAAATTTTCCTTGATTGATAATTAAATACATATGTTAACAATTTTATCCTGTTTATATTTAATATATGGGTTCATTCTTTTTTATACCTATACTAAGGGCTATAGCCTTTTGAGATATCTTTTAAAAAGAAAAAATATTAATACTCAGTTATCAATTGAATTCTTGTTCATAATTTTTACTTCTCTAATAGTTTTTACATCTCAGCCAACTAATTGGATAGTTGGTTTGATTATGTTATTCCATGTTGGAGGTGTTGTATGGATAATTTCAAATCCAGATAGTTACTATTCTATGGCTGAAGATCCAAGCATAGATATAGATTCATTGGAGTTTGCAACTTCCATAATTGTGATTGGGATAGGTATTTTTGTTTATTTCTCAAAGTTAATTTAGATTAAATCTTTTAGTCTTTTGTAAAGGCTTGATGTATCCCACCTTCCACCGCCTGCTTTTTGAATTTCTTTGTAAAAGCCATTTATTAACTTAGTGACCTCCAGATTTATATTCAGTTTATTGGCTTTGTTAATAATGATATCTAAATCTTTTCTCATTAAATCCACTGCAAAACCATGATCATAAAAATCTTTTGTCATAGTTTCCCATCTATTATCCATTTGCCATGATTGAGCTGCGCCTTTTGAAATTACTTCGACAACTTTGTTAGCATCTAATCCAACTTTTTCAGAGAAATTCATTCCCTCAGAGAGTCCTTGAATTAAACCTGCAATACATATTTGATTTACCATCTTAGTCAATTGTCCAGATCCACTTTCTCCCATATATTTTATAAACTTGCTATAGGTGTATAAGATATCTTCAATTTCATTAAACTTTCCTTTATCTCCTCCGACCATTATTGATAATTTTCCAGATTCTGCACCTGATTGTCCTCCAGATACAGGAGCATCTATAAAATTAATATTTTTAGAATTTAATAGTTTGTTAAGTTCTGTGCAAAAGTCAGCTGAAGTTGTTGTATGGTCAACTATTATCGAACCCTCTTTAAGATTATCTAGAGCACCATTTTTTTTACAAATGATTTCTCGAACATCAAGATCGTTTCCAACACAAAGAATGAGAATATCAGATTTTTCTGAGACTTCTTTTATTGAACTACAGAAATTTCCAGAAAATTCTGAAGCCCAGTTTTCTGCCTTTTCTGATGACCTATTGAAAACCGATACTTTATATTTTTTCGATAAGTGGCCTGCCATTGGGTATCCCATTACACCCAGGCCAACAAAGCCAATGGCCTTACTCATACTATAAAATCTTCTCTGTCTTTTTTTGCAGTCCTCTTCGTTCCGTCTTTGGATTTATATTCAGGAGTAATTCCTTTTGTGCCTTCAAAATTTTTTAATAGCAGCATATAGATAGCTGACATCACAATCCATAAAATAGGAACTAGTATAATGGTCTCAATCATTTTTATTCAACTCGTAATTTTTGTTTTAAATTCTTCATAGGCTTGCTCATATTCAACCTTTATTCTTCCAACAAGCTCAGCTACAGAGGGTGAATCTTTTATGCCCCCAATACCTTGTCCTGAGCCCCAAATATCTTTCCATGCTTTAGAATCTGTATTGCCACCAGAACCAAAGTTCATTGCAGATTTATCAGCTTCAGGAAGATTATCTGGATCTAGACCAGCATTTTTAATAGATGGTTTTAAATAATTGCCCAAAACGCCTGTAAACAATGATGAGTAAACTATGTCACTAGCAGCACTCTCTTCAAGCATTTTTTTGTACTCTTGATCAGCATTTGCTTCTTCAGTGGCGATAAATCTTGTTCCTAAATATGCAAAGTCTGCACCTAGAGCAATTGCAGAGGCTACTGAATGTCCATCCCCGATTGAACCTGACAAAATTACTGTTCCATCAAACCATTCTTTTACTTCTCTTACCAATGCAAATGGTGAAAGTGCCCCAGCATGACCTCCTGCTCCAGCACATACTAAAATTAATCCATCAACACCTTGCTCCGCAGCTTTTTGTGCATGTCTTACATTAATAACATCATGAAAAACAAGTCCTCCATAGCTGTGAGCTGCTTCAACAACCTCTGATGGTGGTCTTAAAGAAGTAATGATTATTGGAACCTCGTGTTTTACACATGTTTCCATATCTTGCATTAATCTATCATTTGAAGCATGACATATTTGATTTACTGCAAAAGGTGCAACCTTTGCATCAGGATTCTGTTCTTGATATTCTGCTAATTCTTTCTTAATTCTAACAATCCATTCATCAAGAACATGTTGTGGTCTTGCATTTAGCGCTGGGAATGATCCAACAATTCCAGCCTTACACTGTGCAATTACAAGATCAGGTCCAGATACTAAAAATAATGGCGCTCCAATAACTGGAATTGTTAACTTATCTTTCATATTATTTGGTATAGCCATGCTATCTCCTTAATTAATAATCTATTGTCATGTAAACAAGGGATTTTAAACCCTCGTCTAACGCATCGTCATTAACTGTAAAATATGGTGAATGATTTCCAGGTTGTTCTAGTACTCCTGGATCATTAACCCCTAAAAATATATACAGCCCAGGTATTTCTTGAGAAAAATATGAGAAATCTTCTGCGCCAGTTCTCCTAGTAATCTCAGCGAAGTTACCATTAGTAGCTTCGATCAAAGATTGCTTCATTCTTTCACCTAATGGAATGTTGTTGTAAGTTACTGGATAGAAACCACCAACATCAAATTCAACTTCCACTTTTGCACCGGTAGCAGTTTCTACACCTTCAGCAATTTTTAAAATATCATTATAAATCTCTTTTCTAAGATCAGGATCGAATGTTCTTATTGTTCCCATCATCATTGCTTCTTCAGGAATAATATTATTTCTTGTACCAGCCTCAATCATACCAACTGAAACAACTGCAGGATTGCCAACGATATTTACACGCCTGCTTACAATGGTGTTTATTTGATTAATAAATTGGCTTGATGCCATTATTGGATCAATTCCTTCCCAGGGTCTCGAGCCATGAGATTGTACTCCTTTAATAGTGACTCGCCATGCAGAAGCTGCAGCCATAGCTGGACCGGGAGCAAAACCAACATATCCATGAGGTGCGTTTGAAACATGGAGACCAAAAATTACTTCTGGATCATATCTATCGAAAATACCCTCCTCAAGCATCATTTTTGCTCCTCCGTTCTCTCCCTCAGGAGGTCCTTCCTCGGCTGGTTGAAATATAAACATAATTTTACCTTTGACTTGATCTCTATTCTTTGCAAAAAATTCTGCCACTCCCATCAGGATCGCAACATGTGCATCATGTCCACAAGCATGCATAACACCAACTTCATTACCCATATATGTTGTCGTAACTTTTGAAGCATAAGAAAGTCCAGTTTTTTCAACAACTGGTAAAGCATCCATATCTGCTCTTATTGCAATCGTTGGCCCCGGGAGATCACCAGTTAAAAGTCCTACAACGCCTGTATAAGCAATACCAGTCTCAACACTGATACCTAAAGAAGTTAAATGATCAGTCACCTTTTTTGCAGTCCTGAACTCTCTATTTCCTAGTTCAGGATGTTCATGAATATCATGTCTCCACTCAACAACCTTATCCATAATACTATCTATTTCAATATTCAGTTGTTCTTTTAGATCAGATTGGGCATTCGCAGATAAAAGTAGTAAAGAAATTACTAATGTGTTTTTCATAGTTATTCGCCCATGTATTCTAAAATTTCCAATAATAAATTAATAATATCTAAATATAAAATAAATGCTATATCAAGAGCATTTGACCAGCTATTGTTTACAGCAGACATTGACTGTTTTTCAAGATAATCAAAGTCATACAATAAAAATAAAGAAAATAATACTGCGCCAAATATCGCAGATATTCTTACTTTTGGTCTACTTATTTCCATAAAAAAACGTGCAAAATTAAATATTATCAATCCAAAAAGACTAATTAAAAGAATATATCCAAATGAGGAGTTCTCAGAAAAAGAATAAAAATCTCCATATCCTATAAAGCCTGTCATCAAAGTCACAGCCAAAACAATCTTCAAAGCTGTGAAGCCATCATTTTCATCCATCTCAAGCATAATAAATGCTAATAGTGGCCCAAAGCTGATACTAGTTGCGGTAAAAAGAGTAGCCTTTATTAAGATACTTAAATCAAAAAAAGAAGTTGCTGCCGATGTTCCAAATAGACAAATAAACCAAAATATACCTATTGGCCACAAATAATCTGTTCCTATAAACTCATGCTTGTATCCTTTTTTTAACCACTCGATTACTTCATCTTGATTGTTTGCAATTTCAGTCTTAATTTCGTCATCTTTTTTTCCAGAGTGATAAAGCATATTTTTTGGAAAAGTTTCTTTAGGTTTTCTATAGGGAATGAGGTCCAACTTTCGTTTCATATTAACTGCACCTCTAAAATACAACCCCATAAATGAGGTATTAGTTTCATATGCTATCCTCGCCCTTTTGAGACAGTAAAAACATACAGCAACGATTATGCCAAGTTGGCCAGACAAAATAATAAGCGTTTTAAACAGTAATGAAGTTTCAATTAACATCTTTAAACTTTATCACGAACTTTGGTATGCATATTATTTGAAATATATAAAAATTATTTATAGTTTCATAAAATATGCAACCGAATGATTTCTAAAGGTACGTTGGCCGATTTCTTCGAAGCCAAAATTTTTATGAAAATTTATTGAAACTTCGTTTAGGGGAAGAATGTTAACCTCGCAACACATCGGAACTTTATTCAAATTAGCAATTAATTCTATTTCTGAATATATTTTTTTTCCAATACCAGTTCGCCTGTAAGAACCTTCTACTGCAATTCGATCAATATATAAAAACTTTGAAAACTTTTTAGTAAAAAAATTATAATTTTTTGAGGTATATTTTGATCCCTCTCTGAGACAAATAATAAAGCCGACTATGATTGTTTGAGAAGATACGTAAAGACAGCACGAACTCATTTTTATTAGAGACTTTAATTCTTCCTCTGAGCTTAGACTACCTACTTCTGGTGTGTTCTTTTGATTTAATTTATATATGCTTTTAATAAAATTATTTGAGGGATTATCTGGGAATGAAGAGACAATTAAGTCAGTCTCAAGTGTCATTTAATTTTTTCTAATTCTTTTATAGAGTCGTTAATTTTTTTATGAACTTCGCCTATGAATAATTCTTTAGTCAATGAATAGCTTGGATGACCCATAGTGGCTAAGTCCTTAGCTTTTTCCATAGCAGCACTTAAAAGATCTTCTGGTTCTACAATTTCATCAATAAGGCCTGCATCTTTACCATCAGAAAGTGAGTACATTTCCGCGCCAAGTACAGCTCTATATTTGTGAGATTGTGCGACTCTAAACTTAATTAATTCAAGTATTGGTGGTGGAATTACCATATTCGTTCTCATTTCATTTGCACCCAACATAAAGTCGCCTTTGATTCCAATTCTATAGTCACAACAACATAGAAGAAAAGTCCCAAGTGCAATTCCATGTCCAGAACATGCTGCAATTACTGGTCTGGGGAAAGAAAAAATTCTAGATAAAAGTTTAAATCCGGTAAGGGTCATTTCTTGAATGAGTTTAATATCTCCACCTTGTATTGTTTTTAAATCAAATCCAGCAGAGAACATTCCTTCCTTGCCTGTGATTATTAAACAACCACTTTCTAAAGGCACCTCATCCAAGCACATATTAATATCCTCAGACATCTTTGTTGAAAATACGTTTGCTTTACCATCATCTAAGATAATAGTTGATATGTCTCCATCTTTCTTAAGTGTTGCTAATTTTTCTGACATAATATATTTGATATTTTTTATAGGATTCTAACATGATAAAAAAAATTCTTAAGATCACAAGAAATTTAATGATATTGATTATCGGTATTACTTCTTTATATCTAATTAATCTTTTTTACATGAAACCATTTTCTATCGATCATTTTCTTGGAAAAGAACTAGCTATGGAATTGGTAGACTCTCCTGAAGCACTAACTTATATAGGCATTTTCGACCGATTTAATTGGATTACTAAACATAATTCTAAATTATCTATTCCTAAAGACGGTGATTTAGAAAATGAAATAAATAAAACAAAGGGAATTATTAGGAACTTATATAAATATGAAGATGATGATCTTTCAGATACTCAAAAAAGCACAAAAAAAATAGCAATATTCGACTATGAAAATAACTTAAAAGAATTGCAGGATTTTCCTTATCATGATTATCCACTTAATCAGATTGGAGGTATTCACTTGAATACGATTGAATTTATGAGCGACATGCATCCAGTAAGAAGTAAAAATGAAGCAAATGACTTTATAAAAAGAGTTAATTTAATAAAAGAAGTTTATGAGGGCATTGCAACAGAACTTGAAAAACAATCAGAAGCAGGTATTTTCCCTCCTGAATTTGTTTATGTTCGTGTTATAGAGCAACTTAATGAATTTATTAACTACAGTTACGATGAACATCCTCTTTATAATCAATTTAATAAAAAAGTTCTTTTACTAAATCTTAGTGAAGAAGAAGAAGAGTTTTTCAAAAATGCCATCAAAAACGCAATTGATAAAAGCGTAACACCGGGTTTTAAAATTTTAAGAGCTTTTATGCTTAAAACACAAAAAAATGCTAATAAAAATCATGGTGTCTGGTCTCAACCAAATGGCGATGAATTCTATAAATTAAGAATAAGAACTTTTACAACTACTGACTATAGTCCTGAAGAGATTCATCAGATGGGACTTAATGAGGTTGAAAGGATTTCAAATAGAATGAAAGAGATATTAACTTCACTTGGTTACGACGAAAAGAAAAGTGTTGGTGAGTTGATGAATGAACTCAATGAAGATCCAGATTTTTTATATGCTGATACTCCAGACCGAAAACAAATTGTTGTTAATGATTATACTGAAATGGTAAACGAAGCAATCGAGGTTATGACAGATTATTTTCATACTATGCCAAAAGCAGGAGTTGTGGTTAAAGCTGTCCCTGAATATTCTGAGCAATCTGCTGCAGGTGGATATTATCAAGCGCCTGCGCTTGATGGAAGTAGACCAGGTGTTTTTTATGCTAATTTATATGATATAAAACAGACTCCAACTTACAGCATGAGAACACTTGCATACCACGAGGCAACACCAGGCCATCATCATCAAATTGCACATTCTTTAGAAAATGATGAGTTAACAATGTATAGAAGATTTGGCTACAGAACTTCTGCCTTTTCTGAAGGCTGGGCTCTCTATTCAGAGCAACTTGCGCTAGAAGTAGGTCTTGCAGAAAACCCCTATGATGAACTAGGAATTTTACAAAGTGAGCTTTTCAGAGCGAACAGGCTTGTGGTTGATACAGGCATGCATTACAAAAAATGGACAAGAGAAAAAGCTATGGACTATATGAAATCCATAACTGGTATGTCTGATACTGAGGTCAAGGTTGAAATTGAAAGATATATAGTTTGGCCAGGACAGGCTCTAAGTTACAAAGTAGGCATGATTAAAATTCTTGAATTAAGAGAAAAAGCAAAAAACATGCTTGGAGATAAATTTAATATAAAAGACTTTCATTCAGCTGTTCTAGATCACGGAAATCCACCTCTATTTATTGTTGAAGAAATGGTAGATAAGATGATTAAAGATTCTTTAAATTAGTATTTTTCTGGGTGTTTTGCTTTAAATACACTATAGTATTTCTTTAATATTTTAATATCTTCATCATTATTTCCAGATGGTGTAAAAGCTTTACCCAATAAAATTTCCTTTTTAGCAAAATCTAAAGAAGCTGGAATAATCTTTGTATTTAGTTCTTTGGCGATTCTCAAAAAACCTGTTTTCCATTCTTTGACTTTTGAGCGTGTTCCCTCTGGTGACATTGCTATTAAGGAGCCGTCAATTTTTTTTATTTGATCAATTGCATCTTGAATAATTCCTCCTGGTTTTGATCTATCTACAGGTATTCCTCCCATATATCTTAAAAATGCTCCCAAACCATATCTAAATGCTGTGTGTTTTCCTATAAAAGTTATTTTGGCATCAAGACCAGCAACAGTTGCAACCCCGAATACCCCGTCCCAATTTGATGTATGAGGTGCAACAATTACTACCAACTTTTGATTGCTGAAGTCCTCAGAGATACTACCTTTCACTTTCCAACCAAACACGGATAGAACTAACTTACCGAGAAACTGAAGTGCTCTAGGTCTGTAAGCTCTAAAAGCTTTGGGTATTTGTTTATTAGAAACACTTCTCATAAGTTTACGAATTCTTCAGATATTTATCATTTATAAAATATGGAAGATATATCGAATAGCAAACGATAACTGCAAGAATATATATATCAATCATATGAAAAGGAGCTTCTCTCATAAATTGAGTGACATTCAGTCCAGGTGGTTTCTCAAGAACATACCAATAATTTGCAGGTGTTCCTATTAATAAATTTATTGGGTACATAAAAAGTAATAGTATTGATAGAAAAATTAAAACTCTATGCACATCTTTTAGAAAAGGTCTTTGATTGTCCACAATCATTGCATAAGTTACTCCTAAAAGTATCATTGAATGTCCAATCATATGCCTTACATAGTCAATGTTTGGAAATGCATAAGGAACGTCAGGTGTTAGTATCGCCATTCCTGCTCCAGAAATTCCTGCAAAAAAAGCAAATAAAAAAAGCTCTCTTCTTCTTGTAATAAAATATAAAATTACGGCAGCTGAAGAAAAATCACACAAGTGCAAAGGTAAACCCAATCTCCAATTGTTTAAACCATAGCCCTCTCTAAAGAAATCCATTCCATGGTTGACAAGCATAAGTAAGCTTATAAAAACAAATAGTATATTTTTTGAAAAGTCACTTTTATTAATAAAGAATCTAGGAAGAAAAATTATGACAAATATACAAGTTAATGTGAATAAAATGTGCGAAGTTCCAAGTATGTTAAAGCTAGCCATTACTAATTTTACTATAGTTAAGCTTTGAGGTATTCCAAAAGAATATCAATTTTTTTTTTGCCGCCAAAATATTCTGCTTCATCATCATCAAATGATTCAAGGCTTTTTAACAATCCATTCTTTGCCTCAGGAAAATTATGTATTTGATCCAACGGCTCAAAAAAAACATTTATTGTAAAAAGAGAATAATCTTCATGATACCTACAAATTGTTTCTTTTTCTGTTCTTATGAACCAGCAAGATGGATCTGTTTTAAGAGTTTCTTCCTCTTCTATGTGAAATCTTTTTGTATTACCGTGGACTAGCCAATTCTGTCTTGCAAAAGGTTTCTTTAGTGGAGCTTGTCTTATAAAAGTTGAAATGCGATCTCCGATCTTTTCATTCAATGATGTTACCGGCCCATGAATATCTTTTAATGACTTTCCTATCTTTGTTTTTACATCCCAGTAACTTGGAGAACAAATGCTAGCAGCAAGAAGTCTTTGTTCATCTTTTGATTGCATTAAACATAAATCATCTTGGATATTGATCCCTAGCTCTGCAATCAGATCTGGGTATTTTGTAGATTTTATGCCAAAAATAGCAGCTAACTTTTTTTGAGCATCAAGCGAATCTTCAGTGGTGGCAATTACTTGGTTATATTTTGACTCTAATAAATTTCTCTTATATTGAAGTAGCTCTTCATCTATTTTTCTATTCAACCATTGATCAAATTCAATTGGCTGCAGCCCTAATCGATATTTTTTTTCACCATCTCCCCATGGAGGATTCTGCCAAAAGAAAGATTCGGCATTAAGCATTTAAATTTTTTCAGTTTCCACTTTCCTAGAAGATCTAAAGATTGGCCAAAATAATTGAGTAAGTGCCGACACTTCTGATAAATTTTCAACCCCAACTTCTTTTGGATATTTTCTAGTTATCTTTGCAGTACCAAATATGATATCCCAAAGAAATAATAAGTTACCGTAGTTGCCCTTGTAGTGAGTGTTCTCATCACTTAGATGCTTCCCATGATGCATCCAATGAGTTGAAGGCGTTGATATAGTCCTTTCAAGCACCCACATAACTGGGCTCATCCATTTAATTTCATAGAGTTTTTTATCCCATCGTAAGTCTGTATGTGCTCCATAAATTACAGCTTGCTTGATCACAATATAAACGGCGTAAACCCACCCTGATCCTAAGTAGAAAAGAGCACCTGCGAACCAGAGCCCTGGCATTAGTAAGTAATACAAAAGAGCATTTCTATATACAACTCTAATTGATAAATACTCAGAATCGTGATGTGCCCTATGGAGGTTATATAAGACTGGCACATTGTGGCAAATTCTGTGCCACCAGTATTGAGTTAAATCATCAAATATTAAAAGCAATCCAAATATTGCAAAGAAACTCCAATCAGAAATTAGTCCCTTGGTAGACGGGAAAAATGTTTCAGTCAATCCATAACCAAAGCCAAAAACTAATGGTAAAGCAAGAAAATTTAATTGAAAAAAACCAAATAATTCAACTACTCCATCTTTAGCACGTTGATTATGTTTACTAAAAAAATTTGTAAATATAATTTCTAAAACTACAAGTCCAAAGAATAGCCCCAAAATAACTATTTGATATGTTTCCATTATGTTTTAAAAAATTTTATGTTTGCCTTGAAGTATTTCTAAGTACATCTTGTAATCTCCTATAAAACTATAAAAAGGATACTTAAAAGTAGCAGGTTTATTTTTTTCAATAAAAAAATGACCTATCCATGCAAATCCATATCCTGACAAAAGAGCATACAAAATAAACAAAAAATTAAATGTTAGAAAAAATTTAATTAATAAAATAATGCTTATGGTTGTCCCGATAAAGTGCATCAACTTTGTATGTTTATTATCATGCTCCGAAATATAATATGGATAAAAGTCTTTAAAGTTTTTATATTCTTTCATCTATTTTCTTGGTGCTGATTGAGGCTGAATATCATAGTATCCAGAAACTGGAATCATAAGATGAACATATGGAGTTCCTTTAAACATTACGTATGGAGAACCTGTAGTAAAATCGGTTGATGTATTGTCTAACGATTTTGGATCTTTTGGCATTAACATTAGATGAGCTCCTGATTCAATCCAGTCTTCTGGATCAGTACCAGCCTTATCTCCCTCAGAGTATGCTCTAAAGTTATCTGCACCTGTATCTCCATGAATCATCCAAGCCCAACCATCTGTAGCTAATTTTGGATCTGATTGATTCATATAAGCATCGGCCCAAGCCATAGCATTTGAATCCATACAAGCAGGTGTAGCCATTCTTGGATCCATGGATTCGCCCATCATGTTTGCTGTAAAAGCTAAACAAGTCCAACCATTTGTTCCCTCACGAATGATAGTTCCGTCAGACCCCATTACAGTAGCAAAATCACCTATAAAGTCAGGAGCTGCACCAGTATATGCATCAATTTGCCATTTGGCCGAACTTGTTTTTGTTTCACTATGATCATTATGAGCAACCAAAGTTGCAACTGAAAAGATTAAAAGCGAAGAAATAATAATTTTTGAATTCATTTTTACCTCTCTATAAAAAATATATTAATCAATTCTATTTAAGAATTAAGATTAGTTCAAATCAATTTATGTCTTTACTAATGATATAGCTTGCAATACTTCTGAACATTGCGATATGTACAGCTTTTGAATATTCTCTTTCAGACCTAAATCTATAATTTGAGGATGTTTTTGCTATAACAACTTTAGAAATAGGATCGATATATATAAATTGGTTAAATATTCCATGAGCTGTATAGTCAGTTAATGGATCGCCTGGAACCCACCACTGGTATCCGTAACCCCACTCATTAGAAGATAATTCTCCTGCATTTGGCATTAAATGAGGCGCGTCTGGAGTATGAGATTGGTTCACCCATGCTCGTGGAATAATTTGTTCACCCTCCCAACTACCTTCATTTAAATATAACTGACCAAACTTAGCAAAATCTCTCAAAGAAGCATTCAAACCACCGAGTGCCATATCAGTCCCAGTTCGATCGACTATGTAATAGGCTTCGTTTTCAGTTCCAATTTTGCTCCAAATTCTTTTGTAAAGATAATCTCTTAATGGCATATCAGTTACGGATTCAATTATCATTCCTAGCACTTGAGTATCAAGACTGACATAGTGGTTATAAGTTCCTTGTTCTCTGCCATTTTTAAGGCTCTTTGCAAATTTTCGAAATGGGGTTCCTATGGCTGTTGCCCTACCAAATTTATTTATATCTGAGTTTTGATCTTCATAATCTTCATTAAATTCAATGCCAGATGACATTTGAAGTAAATTTTTGATTTTGACATTTTCATAACCTGTATCAGCAAAATCATCTAAATATTTTGATACCTCGTCGTCGATGCTCTCTATCAATCCTTCTTCGACTGCGATTCCAAAAAGTGCAGATAAAATAGATTTTGATACAGAAAAAGCTATATGTTTGCTGTCTTTGGAATTTCCATTCCAATAATTTTCATATAACATTTCTCCATCATGGAGAACAATTAAGCCGTCTGTATGAAAATGATCCAATCCATCTTGCAAGTTAAATGCTTCACCTTCAAATTCATAGGACTCAGGTAGGTCAAAGTCTTTTTTATTAAAAATATAGGGTGATTCGGATGCTGGTATTGGTATAGATGTTTCAAAAAGCTTATCAATGTTGATAAAGTTTTTTGCAATTGATTTTTCATTATATAAAGTTGCTAACTTATAAAGTCTGACAATATTAGGACTATATATTATTAGGCCTGTAAAAAAGATTACTAGGATTGCAATAAAAAGTTTTGTCATTATTTTTTTCTAATTTATATCCACTGGTCATTAGGTGCAGTCATTTCATCAACAATATCACCAGTATTTAGAACTCCCCGTGGCTCAACTAACATTATACTTGCTTCTTTTTTTGCATAAGGTCTATGTTTAGTCCCTTTTGGAACAACAATCATTTCTCCCTCATTTAGCTCAACAGTCTCATTTTCAAATTCAATAAAAATTTTACCCTTCAAAATAATAAATACCTCATCAGTATCATCATGTTTGTGCCAAACAAAATCATTTTGAATTTTTACTAACTTAAATTGATAGTTATTTAATTCAGCAATTACTTTAGGAGACCATTGATCTGAAAATTTTTGTAATTTGTCTTTAAAATTTATTTTCTTCATTAAATAATTTCTTTCAAAGTTGCTGTCCTTGTTCCATCATCATTAAACATTACGTTTACGGGCTTCCATTCTTCATGACCACACATTCTTAAAAGGCAACCCTCAACCTTTAAATTACCATTTTGTAAAAGATAAATATTACCTTTGAATGTTCTTCCTCTTCCAGGATCATAAATTTTTCCACCAGATAATTTTATAGAGCCCTCCTTATAGGCAAAATCGCTAATTAAATTAATACCAACAAGACTTCTTTTACGCAAAGATTTATCTTTATTGTTGATGTCAAGAATCGATTCTTGAGCAGTTCCATCACCAACAAAAATTACTTCAATAATTGCACATAGGCTTTGATCGCATTCTTTCACTTGAACTATTGATTGAGATGTAAGCCAATATCCAATCATTGACATAGACTTCTTATTGTCAGATGACAAAGAGAGACTAAAAAATAAAAATACAAAAAGACATGAGAATCTTTTTAAGCTTATTTTCATTATTTTATATCTCATTAAATATATTAGTTATTTTTTTCTCAAGTATATTTTTTGATATACATGTCCTATAAGGATTATCATCATAAACTGGATTTCCAACAAGTAACTCCTTGGGTTTATTAGTTTTAAACTTCCATCTTGTACCAGTTTCTTTAGAGTAAAAGACATATTTGATAGGCTTATTTGTTATTTTAAAATTATTACTTTCTTCTATAACTTCAAAAGTGATTATCGCCTCAAGGTATGATCCAAATATTCTATCAATATAATTGACATATATTTCATCATTCATTTTTCCGCAATCAATCAATTCATCAATAACTTCTCCATCGAAACTAACTTTATTTTCAATTAAAAAGTCAGCTTCAATACCTAAAAGACCTGATAAGTCTTTATTTATTTTTGAAGCTTTGTCTTTTAGTAAAAAATTTTCTGCATATATGAATTTAGAATATTTTTGTAATGCAGGGCTTTGGTAGATATTCTTTTTTTCTTCTACCTCACATCCATAAAAAAATAGCAGTGCAAATGTAATGGTTAATAAACTATTAAGGAAGGATCTCAATGTTAATTATTTTTGAAACAATTGGTGAGTAACCTTCATCAGAATTGATTTGATTAATTGGTTTATGTTCATAGTTACCTATTACAAGTTGCAGTGAATAGCTACCAGGAGGCAAAGATAGTTCTGCCTCTGTTTGCCCACCGCCAAAGTGTAAAATATTTGTTGCGTAAGGTATGGGTTCATTTTCAAAATTTAATACCTCATAAGCATTATTAATTATTAAATGATGGTGTCCGCTCACCACACAATTATCTATGTTATCAACTACAACTCCAGCTGGACTGATTAAAATATTATTTGAGCCAAACTTTACAGTAAATTTCTGACTATTTGATTTGAATCCGTCATTTGGAGTAATAAAAAATAGTTCTATTTCACTACAACTGCTTCTGTTTTCAATAGAAAAAATTAATGGTGACAAAAAAAAGATTAATAGAATTTTCTTCATGGTATGTTTTTTGTTTTTGGTGGGCCAAATAAAAAATATAGTGCTTGATTTAAGCTCGATGCATTTTTAATGTTCTTATATATTTGATTCCAACCCATAAAAGTAATTTTTGTGGGATTAAATGTGTTTACGTTTCTTACTAATCCATATTTTACAGGTTCTTTTTCAGGTTCAAAAGTACCAAACATTCGGTCCCAGATAATCAAAAGATTCCCATAGTTTTTATCAATGTACTGTGGGTTAGAACCATGATGGACTCTATGGTGAGATGGGGTATTAAAAATTAATTCTAATGAGCCAAGTTTTCCAATAATTTGAGTATGCCCTACTATTCCCCAAAGTGTACTTATAACTCCAGCAACCGCGATAATAGTAGGATCAAATCCAATGAGAGGCATTATCATAAAAAATGGTAATTTTGACACAGGTCCGAACCAAGCCTGTCTAAAAGATACCGCAAAATTCATTTCTTCGCTTGAGTGGTGGCTCATATGAATTGCCCATAAAAAATTTACTCTGTGAGAGATACGATGATAAATATAGAAAACAAGGTCTATAACAATAAAGGTCAACATCCATAATGCCCATGTTGGCAATAGTTCTGGAAGATTAAATAATTTAAATTGAAATAAGTAAAAGTGAAATGCTAAGGTAATTCCTTTCAACGCAAAAACCATCATTATATTTCCAGTTAACAAGCCGACAGTGCATAAAGTATCGTCTTTTTTATATAGGTTTTTGTTGTTTGTAGCAGAAAATATGACTTCAAATAAGATCATAGCAAAAACTATTGGTGCTCCAATTGCGTATACTTCTGTAACAGTTAAGCTTGTCATTGGTTCAATAAATAATATTTATGTATCTTTTTCTGCATCTAGTAACACACAAATTGGTAACTTAAATGCATTCTTGCGAATATTCCAATTGTTCAAAATATTTTCAATAGGTAATTTACCATATAGATGAGGGAATTTACCCATTCTTTTACTGGAATTTGGATTTTCATAAATTATTTCATTTATTAAATTTTTTTGGTCTACCTTTAACAAAACTATTTCATGTACATTATCAAAATATAATTGAAGCGTTAGAGGCAGTTGATTGGCAAATGAAAGATGAATGAATCCATCTTTTTCATCTAAATCTGTTGATATGTAACCTGATTTTTGAGATTTATTCCAGTCTTCTGTAGTGAGTACTTTAAATACATTTCTCATAGCGTGTCCTTAACAATATATTATGTCTATAATTAATAGATCGAATCAAATTTATTGGGGTGAAAATGTTCGAAATTTATCAATCATCTTTTATTGGCATGTGGGTTATTTTAACAACCATCATGATACAAGCCATGGTTGCAATAAGATTCCATAGAGGGCAAAGGGGCGGCTACAAGCCTGGGATAATAAAGCCAGAGTTAAATCAATCTTCAATAGTTTTTAGGTCTTATAGAACCTTTCAAAACTCACTTGAAAATATTGTGCCAATTTTAGGAATGACATTTCTAGCAATCTTTGCAGGATACAGTTCATTTAAACTTGCAATCATTATATGGATTTATGCAATTGCAAGAATTGGGCACATGATTTTATATTACAAAATATCTACAGAAAGAAATCCAAGTCCAAGAAGTCTCCCTTGGGCAATAGGATTTCTAGCTGGAATATATTTTATGGTTGATCTTGGGATTTTTCTTATTTGAGAGACTTAATTATTGTTTTTAACCCTGACAGTAAGCTTGGATTTCCTTCAAAACATTTAATAGATTTGTCAGGTTTGCTCCAGTCACTTGCAGATTTTGTGAAAAAATTTGAGTCTACTTTTATCCAGCTAGAATCATCCAGAACTCCTGCCTTAATATAAAATATTCTTGAAAATTCTTTTGCATAACTCAATATGCCTGAACCACAATTAGGACAAAACCCCCTTCTTACATGAGAACCCGAAGAACCTTTGCTTTCATAGAACTTTAATTTGCCTTTAAGATCTACATATTTTTTTGCAATAAATAAAATCGTTGCCTTGCCTGATCCTGTTGCTCTTTGACAGTCTTTACAATGACAATGATGGGTCGAAATAATTTTACTTTTATCAAAAGTAAAAGATATGTCGCCACACTGGCAGCGGCCAGACGATATATTATTTTCATTATTCATCTTTGTATACTCTACTTAATAAAAAAACTAATTAACAGATATGAAAACAATAGCGCAAATATCCACATACAAAATGCTGTTAAAAAAGTATTTATATTAATCATCTTTGTAGATTCATAGTTTATCTTCGTTCCAACACAGAAAAGAGCAGCAAGTAGAAATATTTCACTGAGGTAGTCTAAAAAAAATAATAAGTTCTGACCTAAATCAATAAAAGTTCCAGAAAGTACGGCTAATATAAATAATAATATAAATACTGGGAATTTTATTTGTGAATCATTTTTGTAAAAAAATCCAATAGCTATTATTAATGGTATCAACCATAACGTTCTCCCTAACTTTAATGTCGCTGCCGACTCTACAGCACTTCCGCCAAAAGCAACAGCTGCACCAATTACAGAGCTTGTGTCATGAATAGCCATTGAAATCCATGCGCCAAAAATTTCACTGCTCATACCAATACTTTTGCCAAAAAGTGGGAAAAATATCATTGAAATTGCGTTGAAAATAAAAATGATTGCAAGGCAAATTAATAAATCTTTTGGCTTCGCTTTTATTAACGGAGAAACTACTGCCATTGCAGTTGCACCGCATATCGCAGTGCCTGAAGCAAGCAAAAGCCCAACATTTTTTTCAATCTTGAAAAGATTTACAAAAATTATTCCTACTAAAAAAGTACAAATTACAAAAATAGATATATAAATAAAATATTTTGAAGTTAATTCAATTGCATCAGAGGCGGAAATTGAAACTCCAATCAAAATTATGCTTAATTGTAAAAAATTATTTCCAAGACTTGCACTTATTAGATTATTTGGAAACTTAAAAACTATTATCAGCAGTGAACCCAACAACAAAGCTAATACTGGAGACCCGATTAAAATTGCTAAAAGTGCCATTAACCCACCTATAAATAATTTCATCAGATGTGTTCAATTAATAAGGTTGGTACGTTATGGGTGTGAGATTTAATTGTTGCAACAAGTGTATTTTCTTTTAAACCTTTTTTTATTGAGGATACTTTAACTCCTTCAGTTGAAAGACGTTTGTGAGCATCTTCTATTGACTCTACCTCCCAAGCCAATCCCCAAAGACTGTCTTTAGTATCTTTATCATCTTTTCTTTCTATTACTTCGATGGTTGTTTTATTCAATCTAAAAAAAAGCATTCTGCTTTTCCAGTGCTCAATAACTTTATCCAACGCCAATCGGATATTAAACACTTCCTTGTAGATATTAATAAATCCATCAGCATCATTTGTATTGATAACAACATGATCTAGTTTATTAATCGATGCTTCATGATATTTTTCTTGATTTGGTAATGTTCCATCAGTGTGCTCAATGATAAAAGAAAAGAGACCACGAGTAAGTTCATCAGGTAAAAAAAGATTTTTCCATTTCCTTGTTTTTTTATTTGTGTCATCAATCCCCTCTCCATTAGTAATATCAGAAACAAAATAACCAAGCTTTTTTAATTTGGAGTATGAATTTTCAATATCATCAGTACCAAAACCAACTCCAATTAGACCTTCTCCATTCTCTTTAATTGAATTAGTTACTAATTCCGCGCCCAAACCTGAACCATTTGCTGCCAAAAGTTCGAAATAGGTATTCTTAAAATTAAAAATTATATTTTCCGTTCCTAAATCGTTATGAACTCCTCTCCACGCAGGCTTAATGCCAAATATTTTTTTATAATTTTGTTCAGCATGATTTAAATCTTCGACAGCTATTATTATGTGATCAAGAGTCGATAACATTTCAGACTTAGGTTTTGTAAATATTCACAAGTGTTACACCAATAACAATTATGAATAGTCCAAGAATTGTTTGCCAGTTTAAAGATTGTTTATAAAAAATATAACTCAAAATCGCTATTGAAAAAATACCTATACCACTCCACGAAGCATAAACTACAGAAAGAGGTAGCTTTTGAGAAACTATTGCTAACATATAAAAAGAAAGTCCATATGAAATTAATAAGACTGTAGTTGGAAAAATCTTTGTGAAGTTTTGTGAGACTGGTAACAACATGGTTCCACAAACTTCGAATAAAATTGCAGCAAACAAAATTAAATACACATTCATATTTTTTTTATGCTTTCTTCAAAATTTATTCCATCAAAGCTAATCACCTGCCTCACCTTTGGTGGATCATCTACACATTTAAAGTTAATGCTAAACATTTCAGGATGCGATCTAGGTTGATAAAAAGACTTAACACCACAAACTTTACAGAAGTAGTGCTTTGCTGATCCTGTCCCAAAATTATATTCTGACAATAATTCATGTCCTGAAATTATTTCAAAAAGTTCATGTTTGACAAAAAGATGTTGATAATTAAGTAAGTCGCAGATTGAGCAGTTACAATTCCAAATATCTACCAATTCATCAGAAAAGAATTTGTACTTAACTCCTCCACAATGGCAACTTCCAGTGAACTCTTTCATATGTTAGCTATAATAAGTAACCAGTAGCAACATACATCCAGAAAGCCATCATAGCAACAGTTAAAAAAAGATATATCTGTGCTTGTTTTACTTTATTGCTTTGATATAAAAAAATACAAAATAAAGATCCTATAAATCCAATTGTCAGCGCAATAAATAAATGAGCCTGGTATGTCATTTCTTTAGAACCATCTCCTTGTATTTTTTTTATATTCAATAAATGAATCTGTAAATAATTTATTCATAATGTTTTCTTCAGGGATAATCTGAAACTTTGTAATAAACATAACAAATAAAATAATAAAGATAATTCCTCCTACAGGATTAAATTGAAGGGCAATGGCTATAAGAATAAATACCATACCTAAATACATAGGATTTCTAGAATACTTAAAAATGCCAGTAACAACTAGTGCTGATGCTTTTTCGATTGCAATAGGATTTACAGTTGTTTGTTGTTTTTTAAAAGAAGATACTGCTGAAATCAAAATTGATAGTCCAATAATAAGCGATAATAAGCTCAATATATTTAATAGTCCGTTGGTAAATGTAGGAAATACTGATTTTGTAAAATAAATAAGCAGTCCAAATGTGAGTGTGACTATTGGAGGTGGAATTTTATTATTCATGTCTTCTTAAATAGAAGTGTCATCCTGTCACTTTCTCCTATGTTCAAGTATTTTTGTTTGTCTTGCTCTTTCAGCCTGAGAGAAGGAGGTAATGTCCATACTCCTTTTGGATGATCTTTAGAATCCTTTGAATTAGCATTAATTTCAGATTTTGAAACTAACGTGAATCCATGTTTTTCTGCGATTTCTATTGCATGTTCCTCGGTTACATATCCACTTTTTTTCATTTCATTCATTGTTGTTCCTGGATCGGCTCTATGCTCAACGACTCCAAAAACACCTCCAGGTTTTAATGCGTTGTAGGTATTTGAAAATATTTGATCTATCTGAGGACCTAACCAATTATGAAGATTTCTAAAAGTTAAAACAGCATCTATTGAATTTGGTGCTGCTAATTCTGAGCTAAGATCAACAATTTTTACATTTTTGTAAATGGTATTTGAAGCCATCTTTTTTTCAAAATTTGCTCTTCCTCTTTTAAAGTAAGAAATTTGGGAATCTTTATCAAAATGTGCTGCGATCAGTTGACCAGGATCATGTAAATATTGTGCAAGTATTTCTGTATACCATCCTGAACCAGGTGAGAGTTCTACTACTTTCATATCATGTTTAATGCCAAAAAATGACAATGTTTCATAGGGATTTCGATAAGAATCTCTTTGTATATTCTTTTCATCCCTAATTCCATCATCAATGACTTTCTTTAAATCATGGGAAAATGAATTCTGACTGAATATCGAGATAGATAATAAAAATGTAAATAAAATTTTCATATTATTACTTTAAATTAGTAATAATAAATGTTCTACAATTATTTTTAATGTTTATAAAACTCATTTGA
This sequence comes from uncultured SAR86 cluster bacterium, assembly GCA_902586925.1. Lineage (GTDB taxonomy): Bacteria > Pseudomonadota > Gammaproteobacteria > Magnimaribacterales > D2472 > SAR86A. The sequence goes on from CACIJE010000001.1 coordinate 389,999, forward strand.
TTTGGGAAACTGAAAATCAGGTGTTATTATTTTTAGAGGAGAAAAAAATATGGGCATTGCAGTCAGTGATATCGTCTTAGTTGTCTTAGTAATTTTAATTATCTATGTAGTTTTTCTATCTATCAAAATTGTGCCTCAATCAAAAGTATTTGTTATTGAGAGATTTGGTAAATTTACAAGAATCTTAGAATCTGGGCTATCTTTAATTGTTCCTTTTGTTGATAGGGTTGCTTTTCGAGTAGATATCCTAGAAAGACAATTGCCTCCATTTAAAATGTCAGTTATCACAGAAGATAATGTTGAAGTTGAGTTAGTAGCTACAGTTTTTTTTAGAGTGTTAGATGCTGCAAAGTCTGTATACAGAATTAGAAATATTGACCTTGCAATTGAAAATACTGCTATATCGGTAGTTCGTTCAGCTGCAGGAAAACTTGAGCTAGATGATCTACAATCAAGCCGAGAAGCAATGAACCAAGAAATTGCTGCAAGACTTTCAAAAGCTGCTGAAGTATGGGGTGTTGAGGTAACAAGAACAGAAATTCTTGATGTTCTGGTAGACGAAAAAACAAAAGAGTCACAAAGACAGCAGTTAAATGCTGAGAGAGAAAGAAGAGCAGCTATCGCGAGAGCGGAAGGCGACAAAAGAAGTGTTGAACTGAAGGCAGATGCTGAACTTTATGAAGCAAAAAAACAGGCAGAAGCAGTAAAAGTTGAGGCTGATGCTGAGGCCTATGCCGTAAAAATTAAAGCAGAGGCGGACGCAAAACAAACTGAATTGATAGCTGAAGCTATTAATAATAATGGTCAATCAGCAATAAATTATGAAATTATGAAAAGGCAGGTTGAAGGACTTTCAGATATTGCTTCATCTAATCAAACTAAGACACTTTTTATACCATCTGATATAACTAAAGCACTTGGCACCCTTGAATTGTTTCTTGACGGAATAGTAAATAAAGAAGTTAAAAATGATAATTGAAACTCTTTTGTACTCAGGAAATGTTTGGTTGATCATTGGCTTAATCCTTGCAATTCTAGAGCTTACGAATGGTACATTGATAGTTTTCTTGCCAACTGGGTTAAGCGGACTACTTACGGGCTTAGTTTTAAAATTACAAGAAAACGAAACGCTAAGTATTCTTTTGAGGGATTGGGCTATAACACTAACTTTTTGGGCAATTATCTCATTGCTCCTGTCATTAGCTTTAAATTTTCTTGTTAAAAAAAGAATGACGTCGAAAGATATTAATAATTATTAATCAATTTAATACTTCTTAATCTTTTATATTTTTGCTGATAAATGCAGTTATTTTATTTCTTATAAGATTGTCTTCATCATCAGAAAAATAATAATGTCCTCCTCCTTCAATAGTTAAAAGATGATGTTTTTTATTTAACTTCTTTTCAAGGAGCTGAGCTTGTTGATAAGGAACCCATCTATCATTGGTGCCATGTATTGTTAAAACTTCAGGTCCGTTTTTAGTAGTAATCATGTTCATCGGAGATAGATTTATTGATGCTTCACTAATACTGACATCTTCTGGTATCCATCTTCTTACATAATTAGAAGCTTTAAAAAATTTAGTTTTGTCTAAAAATTTATAAGTGTTCTCAATTTCTGTAATTCCAAATAAATTTATAACTGCTTTTGGACTTTGTTTTGGGTTACATTTTTTATCTTTATAATTTTCAGAATATCCAACCATTAATGCAAGATGGCCTCCTGCACTTGCACCTGCCACTATAATGTCATCCATTGATAGTTCTCGTAATTCAATCTCGCGGATTATTCTATCGTAAGCACAAATAACATCATTAACTGCATAAGGTGCGCTAGCTTCTCCTATTCTGTATCCAATCATAAAAACATTAAAATCTTCATGTTCAACAAAATGATTATGAAATCTTCTTATCCATCTTTCTGATCTTTTGTCACCATATAACCATCCACCACCATGAATCCATATCAAAACCTTATCTGTAGAGCCTTTATAAAAATCAATTGCTTGCTTTGTATTATCACCGTATGAAATTTCGACACTATCTAAAATTTCATCGGAGGCTATGAATAAAGGTATAAGTAGTAAAAATCTTGAAAGATAATTCATGAAATGGTTAGTCTTTGTAAAATTTAATATATAAAAAATACAATGTTGCTGGAAGAATAGCAATTCCAAAGAATGCAAGATACGAAGAGTCATTCTCAATTGCTGCTGCGCCTATACCAGAAAAAATTATAGCAACTCCAATATTTGTTATGCCAACTACTAAAAAGAAGGCTTTAAAAGATATTTTTGAAAGTCCTGCTGTGATTGCTGTTAACTCAGCAAAACCAGGAATAGGTCTAGATATTATTAAACCTATAATATTAAAATCTTTTAAGGTTGTTTGAGCTTTAGTGAATTCTCTATCGCCAACTATTTTTTTTACGATAGGTTCTCCAGCGAAACGTCCTATAAAATAAGCAACAGTTGCTCCTAAGTTAAGCCCAACCCAAACAACAAATGTAGCAATGGCCCAGCCTAAAGACATTCCAGCAAAAGTATTTGTAAGACCGTTTGGAACAGGCAATATAACGTCGGCAGTTAAAGCTAAGATTACTATTAAAGATACTAACAATTTGTCAGATCCTGCCCAATCAAGTGCAATATCTCCATAGCTATCAAGTGAAGTTTCTAATAAAGTTAATGGTAAGACTAAAGTAGTAAAAATTATTACACTAAAAAAAATAAATTTAATCCAAAGTGGTATTTTCATTTAAATATCATTTATTTAATCAATATGAATAGCTGCTAAAAGTAAAAGGCCAGCAAAAATACCTAAATTTTTAAAAAAGTTTTGCATCTCATGAGCTGAATCTACCCCCTCATAAGCATTCCAAAAATCATGCAAATTTAAATTTATTAGTATGGTCATTAGAGCAAATCCAAGTGCAAAGATAACAACCTGTTTATTTATTAACAAACTTATGCCTCCAACCACCTGTAAAACTCCAACAATTGCCAAAAGAATAGGAGCCATAAAAATATTATGAGTGTCCATAAGATTTACTTGATCATCCCAAGCGATAAATTTTCCTACTCCAGGTAATAGGAAATATAACGCAAGAAAAATTCGACCTATATGAATTAAAGTGTTTTTTATACTTTTTTCCATATTAATAAATCTTTAAAGTTATTAAATTCTGCAGATAATGTAAGCAAAGTATTTTTTGATGAGAAAGAATGTTTTCTTATTAAAGTTGTGCCAACCCACTGAGGCAGAAGGCTAAGTTTTATATTGTGATAAACATTAGAATCATCTGCGTTGAATGTACCTGCATATGAGACATAGCCATTCGAGGCTAAAAAAAAGCTCTTAATTGTCTCTAATAAATCTCCATCAATTGAAATTTCAGTTTCATTTTGAAGAAGGTGACTTATTTTTGAAATTTTTACTCTGTCATTAGATACGTTTATACGATCTTTTTGCATTAAATTTGCTGACATCCAACCATCAGGGTGATACATCAAATAGCCGCTTACTTTACCTGAAAAAGGATAGGTTTTTTTTCCATCTGGTTTTTCAACAGACCATTCATTTAGTTCCCATATTCCTAAAAAATTTTTTTCCATTTCAGACATTGTTAACAAAAAATTATATCTTTAAAGTCTCATCAAGAATAAACATCTCAACACCACCTGTTATTTTGTCCTCAGACATTGCTTCCACAGTTGCTGGATCATTAAAAACTTTTACAAATTCATCAGCATCATTTGTTTCAAAAACAGCAATTACAGTTTTATCATTTGCTGCTCCCATATGTGCAAGAGAAACTCCTTGACTCTTGAAAAGATCAATATGAGTCTTAAATTTCTCTCTCCAATAATCGACACTCTCTACCTCTGCTCTTACTGCTATTAACATTTTTTTATCTCCTTAATAATATAATGATCCAACGACCAAGGTTTAAAATATCGGCCAACGCAGCCGACACATAAGTAAGGGCTGCTGCCCTAAGAATACTATTAACAGCTTTCTCATTTGACTGCGACACGTAATTCCCTTCCCTCAATACAGGAAGCGCTTTAGAAAAACTTGCATCAAATTCAATCGGCAGAGTCACCGCATGAATCATCATTCGAGCAACAAAACCAGATAGGCCTAGTAAAAGTAGTAAAGAAAATGGCATTGGATGCCTAGTAATAATACCAATCACTGGTGACAAAGAAATAATGATAGCACTCAAACGTGCCACCTTATCAACAACAGGTACCATCTTTGTTCTTATTGCCAGACGTTTATCACCCTGCTGATCTTGAATAGCATGTCCAACTTCATGAGCCGCAATAGAGATTGCTGTTAACGATTTAGATTCATAATGATCTCGTGAAAGCCTTACTTTTTTTTCAATTGGATCATAATGATCTCCAAGCTCAGTTACTTCAACCTTTACATCTTTTAAAGAAAATCGCTCAATTAAATGCTCTGCGAGCTCTCCACCAGTACCTGGCATTTCAGGTTTCTCCGATGAATACCTCCTCATAACCAACTTAACCCACAAAGATGGTCCAAACACCACTGCTAGAATAATAAGCGCGCCCACCGCAAAAAACATATTTTATCCTCCTAAAAATATTCTCTGTTGTTCAAATCTAATTTAATTTAATTTTTTAAATATCAGTTATCTATTCCTTGAGACTTTTATTAAGGCTGCTCCTAAATTGGCAACATAAAATGGTTGTGATTCATCACCAACTATCAGTCCAGTAAGCAGACCTGGCATCTTTCCAGTCAATTCAGGTGTAAGTAACTGTGAAAAGCCATTCCCAGTCTCCATAAGTCTGATGCCTTCTTCCATATTCATAAGACCAACTTTCGTTTGCGCATCAAATACTACATAAGATTCACCATTTTCTGGATCAATTGAGTAAATTTGGTTTGATAAAGGAGATGCAACCCATAACTTACCTTCACTATTAAGCTCCATATTATCTGGGGTGGGCATAACTACTAAGGTGGTTTGATTTGAGAGAAATCCAGTAGATATGTCTAAATCAAAAGACAAAACCCTATTTTTCATCATTTCAGAGAGGTAAAGCTTATTCCTCTTCTCATCTATGTAAAATCCATTAGCAAAATATAAGTTTTTAAGTATTAGTTCTGGCTTGGAAAGAGTTCCATCTTTAGAAACAGGGAGTCTATACAAAGCACCATCCGGGATGGCTTTGTCTAGTGCTCCAAATAATCTCTCTTCATTTTGATTTTGAGTTGATTGAGTGAACCAAAGAGAACCTGTTGAATCCTCTCTTGCGGTATTTGCTCCATATTTATGAGAATAAATTATTTCACTAGAATTAGTTTGTATTGATGTCTTATAAATCTTTCCATTAAAAACATCAGCTGTAATAATATATTGCTTATCTGGCGTGAGATGAACTCCATTGGGTCCAGATTCAACAACCGGTGGATTATGTTCATAAGCCAAAGCTTCAAAATTTCCAAAAGGAGAGACCTTTCCAGAAAGATCAATCTTGGCAAGACCATATCTTTGATCAGCAACAACTAAAGTTCCATCATTAAGCATCACACCATCTTCTGGTCTCGAAAGTTTGCTGCCCTCCGGATATTCCTCTCCATCTGATATATTCCAAGAGACTTTTTTAGATGAATTATTATCAACAGAGCAGGAGATAATTGAAAAAAGAAAGAAGAATAAAGTAACTTTTTTGAAGTTTAATAAAGGTTGTAAAGTCATAGTATCTCCTTAAAAATAATATTCTGTTTTGTTAATCTCCACCATACAGAGTGTCTTAGCAAGATTAATTATTATTAATCTAATCCTTTAAAAAAACCACCCGCATTTCCTCTTAAATCTGCATTCCAGTCCGCTAACTTACACTTCATGTCAGGTTTAATGTCACCCAAAACAATAAAGTTCTTAATTTCAAAATATTCTGGAAACTCTTTAACAAGATGACTTTCAGAGTGATTTTCTAATCTCAATTTGGCAGCATCGCTATCCTCAAACATTTCTATTAATGTTGCTGACTTCTCATCTTTGGATAGAAACCATTCAAATCTTATGGTTTTAGGTTCTGAGCAATTAAAAACGTAGGGAGAAGAATTTTCCCTCATAAATTCTTTCGTTTCATTTGCGCCTTTAATGAGTCCTAATTCAAAAATATAAGTTATTATCTTGTTTTGTTTATTTAGCTCGCTCATTCTTTCATTTCTAATCAATACTCGAAATTATTCCACCGTCACTGATTAAGTTTAAATAATAATTTAATTTCATTTTACAAAAGGGTCATCTTCATCTTTCAACTTTCCTGTGCCTTTCAGATAAAAGTAATATGTTAGTACACCGAACATTAAAACAAGGAAAAGGTCTCCATTTAATTTGATAAATTGATACAGAGAAAGAAGTGTAAATAATAAACTTAGTATCCAAAAATGTCTGCCATATTTTGCTAAAAAATTTTTAATCACTTTTTAAAACTACTCCACCGTCACTGACTTGAATAAAACAGTGATTTGATTTTTTATTCATTATTTTTTAAAAGTTGATGTCTGTATATATAAAGACCAAACCAGACTGAAAATATAAAGATCTCAAGGGTTACCATCAAATTATAATTTTCAACAAAAAGAGGGACAATGATCATTGCCGGTATGCCAAAGAATATGCTTGATGTTGACCAAACAAATCTTTCACTTTTTTTAAGATAGTTCTGTAACATTTCTTTCATCTTAAATCATTGTTTCCTTCTACTCCACCGCTACTAAGTGTTTTTAATTAGCCACTAATTTTCTCATTTGTTTAACAAATAGTTTTTTACCTAAGGAAATGTTTTCAATCCAGTCCTCATTCGCACCAGCATCTGCATTGTCAGAGATATATTTAAAACATTTAAACTTGACATCTTCGATATAACAAATTTTCGCGATGGCGTATGCCTCCATGTCAACCAGGTCAGTTTTTAATTTTGGAGTTTGTGTAACAAAGGAGTCTCCTGTACCACAACTATATCCACCGCTTCCAAAATTTATTTCTCCAATATCATCAAACGGAGTTTGACCAATATTAAAACCTATCGGCGTAGAATCCATATCTCTTTGAAAAAATCGAGTTACTTCTACTAAACCTTTCAATTCTTTATTTAAACTACCAGCAGTTCCATAATTAATTATTAAAGATGGATTATAATCATTTATGATTTTCAATGTTTTAATTGCAGCATTTATCTTACCAACACCTGTATAATGAATCTGGAAATCTGGTAAGTCTTTTTCATCAAGTTCCTCTTTTACGGCAACAAGAACAAGGTTCATATTATTTTACCTTCTAAAATTCTTGTATGATAAATTAACACTCTTCGGCTACTCCACGGTGGTTGAGTGGTTTTGTATGTAATAGTTTTTCTAGTTTTCACTTTTTTTGGAAATATGAGAGTAAGTTAAAATCCACACAAGTGTGTAAAGGGGAAGAACATAATCTAATCTTACCTCTCCAAGAAATATATCCATGGGTATTAACAATAAAACTAAAAGAATTTGAATTATTAGAAGAGTTTTAATTGAAAGATTGAGTTTCATATTTATTCCTTTAACTGTTACTTACAAACTTACTCCACCGTAACAGAGTATCAGTAGCAACATTAATCATTTAAGTTTGCTTAAAAGTTTTTTCCTTAAGAAAAAATAATATGTTCCCCATATTACTAAAAACACCCATGGTAGTGTTTGTTTTGTTGTTTGGTCTTGAAAAAAAAGTGGAACTATAAAAACTAAAAATAAAAAAAAGAAGGTAGTTAAGTTTACTGTCCAAGGGAATGACCGAGACACCAAATAATCATTTTTAACAAACTTTTTTATTGCTTCTATCATTGTTTATTCGACGGTAACGGAGTAAGTTTAATCGGTCTTTTATTCTCCGCTATTTCTGCGGTGTTTGAAAAGTCTGAAATTTGCTCACTAAGATTGCTCATTATTATCTCTATTCTACCCAATAATTAGGTGAAAGTTACACGTTTTTGTCGTATAATTAATAGTGTAAATCAAGAAATAAATTCCTTATTTCAAGTTCAAATACATACGCCAATATACCTAATTTCGGGTATGTTATTTATGGAGAAAACTATGGAACAAATCTATAGAAAAGAGTTTCCCCATGGCAGTCATTCTGTCTATGGCGAATATGGAATTAATAGAGACTTAGTTCTCAGTTCTTATCATTACGGTTCTGATGTTGAGGACTTCTGGGGTAATGATGAGTATGAATACTATCTCATTATCGAGAAAGATGATGTCCCTAAATTCCTTTTAGAGAGTCTAATCAAAGGATTCAATTCTGAGAAGAAATTTACCCTTCATGACTTAAAAGAAATGTGTGATAAAAAGGAAATCAAATATACAACAACTTCTTATGTCTAATTATGAAATTAGAAATGATGATGATTTAAAACTTTGGTTTAGGATTAAATCCATTGAAAAGAAAATAGATAAACTTGGTCCGATGTACTCTAAAGGATTTGATTGGATAAAGTGGGAAAGTCTTGAAGAAGAATCAGCAATGTATGTTTCGCAATTATCTATTTATAAAAATGTTGTTCAAGAAGTACTTTCTAGATATGACTAATTATCTTTAAAAAAATATTTACAAACGACTTCAAGGGCTATTTCTGAAACACTATCTGGCGGGGGGTATTGCCACTTTTCCTCAAAATCCAAACTGTGTAATATTTCTCCTTTCCCCATATTTTCAGAGTATATATTTCCAGATAGTGGAAGTTCTCTAAAGACATTACAATCTCCTTTGTAGTAAATCATTGAGGATTTATATACTCTTGAGTCTGAGTATTCTCTGAGTACTTTATAATCAGCTAATCTCCAGTAATAAATATATCCACCCGAATTCTTAATTGAATCGGTATCAATAAAGTTATCAGTCTCGTCATTAAAACTCACAAGATCCCAATTTGCAGACATTAGAGGGTTAATGTTTATTAATATCATTAAAGATATTATTTTTTTCATATAAACATTTTTCATATCTCTATATTACAACAATGGATCGGTCTTTCTGCATTGATAGTCCCAGCTTGTAACCTTATTTTTACTATCTTCACGAAAGTTATATCGGGTTATATTTACTTTTCCAGTTACAAAGTTGAACTTAATGTGATCTTCATAATCATCACCATCATTAATTGAATAAATTTCTTGTTCATCTTCTGAATAATATGTCCATCTTAATCTAGCGATTTCGATTTCTCTTTTTATTGTGTCCACATACAAAACAGATTCAACGTTAGGATCAAACTCATAATCAATACATACAAAATATTTTTTGTTATCAGAGGGTTTTGTGAGATTTGCTGTATCTTCACAACTTGTTAAGACAAACAGAAAGGATATTGCTATAAGTATTGTTATTTTTTTCATAAAAATATTCTGCCACAACTCCTTGTAAATGTCCTTTAAACACACATAACAGATCGCAACAAGTCATATCAACCCCTTATGACTTCCGCTAACACGAAAAAATAGGTGAAATTTTTAGGGTTATTTTTACCGGAGTTAATTTTTAGTGATTTTTAAAACCCCCGCAGAATGCGGGATTAAAATGAAAGACCGATTAAACTTACTCCACAGTCACTGATTAAGTTTAAACAGTGATTTAATTTTTTATCCATAATTGTCTGAAAAATATTTTTCTCTATCTTCTTTATTCATGCCAACTGTTTCGTTCATAAAATTGTTTCTATCTTCTCTAGATTTAAAGACCCAAATGCAAACTGTATCATGTGAATGATAAATTGCTTTTAACTCGTCATCTATTTCACAAATTTCTTTTGGTATTTCTGTTTTAATACAAATCATGACACAAATCTTAACTTTCTGTGTATCAATGTAAACAAACCTGCTCCAATTATAGTCCATAGAATATCATTCCAATCGAAGACACCTCTTCCAGGTGTAAAAATTGTAATGAACTCATTGGCAATTAATCCTGAAATGGAGATTCCTACTGACCAATAGAGTCGATTTTTAAATAAAGATGAATTAGGTTTGGATACTTCTGGAATCACTACATATAACAGAGCAGGCAACCCAATTCCTGGTAAGAAATTTGGAGCAACCCCAAGAAGATAAATTATTATTCCGTTAGCGCCATCATAATTTGGTCTTATGTAATCCTGGACTATAGAAAAAAGCAAAAAACAAATAGCAAAAATAATGTAATAAATAAACTTTCTATTCATTTTGTTTGTTTCAATTATTTGCTCAACCAAGAAATATTTCTTTATTCAACAGTGACTGACTTTGCTAGATTTCTAGGCTGATCGATATCAGTACCTCTCAAAAGGGCCACTTCATAAGATAATATTTGTAACGGTATAGTGTAAATAATTGGAGTCAACAAGAAGTCACACTTTGGCATTTTTATCAGCTTTCCTGACTTTACATCCATAGAAATAGTAGGATCTGAAAATACATAAAGCGTCCCTCCTCTTGCCTTTACCTCTTCAAGATTTGATATAAGTTTTTCTGCGATTTCACTCTCCGGTGCTAGTGCAATGACAGGCATGTTTTCGTCAATCAGGGCAAGAGGGCCATGTTTTAACTCTCCAGCCGGGTATGCTTCTGCATGTATATATGAAATTTCTTTAAGCTTCAGAGCTCCTTCTTTTGCAATTGGATAAAAAATGCCTCTTCCTAGAAACAAGGCATTGTCTTTGCTAGCAACTTCTGGAGCTAATTCTATAATTGTTTCTTTAAGTTTTAATGTTTCTTCAATAATATCTGGCAAAGATCTTAATGCCGTAACAACTCTTGTTCTGAGTTTTGGATTCTTTTTTCTACCTTTTGCTATAGAAAGAGCTAGTAACATTAATGCTGCAAGTTGTGTTGTAAAAGCCTTAGTTGATGCGACTCCTATTTCAGGGCCTGCATTAGTAAATATTGAATAATCAGATTCTCTTGCAAGAGAACTAGTAGGAACATTGCAAATACATAGTGAAGATAAATAATCTTTTTCTTTTGCATATCTGAGAGCTGCTAGAGTATCTGCAGTTTCACCTGATTGAGAAATTGTTACAAACAAAGAGTCCTCATCAACATGAGGATTTCTGTATCTATACTCAGATGCATAATCTATTTGAGTTGGGAGCTCTGATATTGATGAAAACCAGTTTGCTGCAACTCTTCCTGCGTGGAGACTTGTCCCACAAGCTACAATTTGTATCCTTTTAACTCTTTCAAACATTTCTGATGATCCAAGTCCAAAAATATTCTCTAAAATATCATCGCCTCCAACTCTTCCATCAATAGTGTTTAATATAGCCTCGGGCTGTTCATAAATTTCTTTCTCCATAAAATGCTTATATTCACCCTTCGAAGTCGCTTGACTTGAAATATCTATTTTAGAAATTTCTCTCTCAACTTTTTTTTTATTAATGTCATAAATCGAATAGCTATCTGAGGACAATTCAGCGACATCACCGTCTTCCAGAAATATAAATTCATTGGTTAGTTGTCCCAGAGCAAGCGGGTCTGAAGCTGCTAAAAGCTCTTCTATACCTATTCCAATCAACAGTGGTGATTTATTTCTGGCAACTATAATATTTTGATCATCTTCTAAATCTATGGCTGCGATAGCGTATGCACCATCAAGTCTATCTTTTGTTAAGTACATCGAATCTAACATGGAGTTTCCTTGATTTAAAAAGTAATCAAGCATGTGAGCAATTAGTTCTGAGTCAGTTTGAGATAAAAATGAGTAGTTCTTTTTTTTTAGAAAATCTTTTAAATCTAAGTAGTTTTCAATTATTCCGTTATGAACAATATATACCCTTTCATTCGATTTGTGAGGATGTGCATTTTCTTCAGAGGGCTCACCATGAGTTGCCCATCTTGTATGTGCAATACCAAGTTTACTCTTTGGTTTCTCTTGAATCATCTTTTCTTCAAGTAATTTAACTTTACCCAAAGTTCTTAAATGAGCAATCTGATCTTTTTGATGTAATGCAATGCCTGCTGAGTCATATCCTCGATACTCCATTTTATGAAGTCCTTGAACAAGGAGCTTTCCTACGTTTCGGTTAGAAGCTGCAGCTATAATTCCACACATACTGTTTAGTCCTTCTTTTTAGACCAATTATCTTTATTATCCTGCTTTGATCTTTCTATACCTAAAGCATTATCAGGCACATCTTTTGTTATAACTGAGCCAGCTGCAACAGTAGCATTTGAACCTATTGTTACTGGAGCAACCAAGGCTGCATTACTTCCAATAAAGCTCTCATCACCAATGGTTGTTTTATGTTTATCTTTGCCATCATAATTGCAAGTTATTGTTCCTGCTCCAATATTTGAGTTCTTTCCCACTTCGGTATCGCCCAAATAGGTGAAATGATTTGCTTTAGAACCTTTACCAAGAACAGAATTTTTGGTTTCGACAAAATTACCAACTTTTGCAGATGATTCTATCTGACTGCCCTCTCTTAATCTTGCATATGGCCCAATAATGCATCCATCTCCAACTTTTGAGCCATCAATGTGAGAAAAGGCATCGATTTTTGTATTACTGCCTATTGATGTATTTTTAATTATGCAATTTGGTCCTATGGAAACATTATCACCGAGTGCAACATCTCCCTCTAATATTACATTTACATCTATTGAGCAGTCTTGACCAGAAGATATATTACCTCTTATGTCTAGCCTCAAAGGATCCGAGACTGTAATTCCCATCTCTAAAATATCTTGGACTTTCATTGATCTATAAATTGCCTCTAATTGAGCAAGCTCCTCTTTAGAGTTTGCTCCCCTTACCTCTTCATTTGAAGCATTACAAGTGTTAATTGTAATGCCTCTATTACTCATTATAGAAACTATATCTGTTAAGTAAAATTCACCAGCAGTATTATCACAGCTCAATTCTGATAAAGCTTCTTTTAAATATGTTGTTGTTGAACAAAGAACGCCAGTAAAAATTTCCTTTATTTCTTTTTCCTCATCAGATGCGTCTTTTTCTTCAACTATTGCAACCGGATTGCCACTTTTATCTTTTTTTACTCTTCCATATCCAAATGGATTTTCTAGAACAGTTGTTAAAATTGAAAGGCTATTTTCACAGCTATTAATAAGGTTATTCAAAGTCTCTTTTTTTATGAGCGGAACATCGCCATATAGCACAAGCACTTTTGATGCGTCTTTTACTTCACTAATGCCATATTTAACTGCGTCTCCTGTTCCAATAGGCTTTGGTTGTTCACATGAACTAATGTCAAGATTTAAATTTTCAGATACTTTAATTATTGATTCTTTATCATACCCAACAACCAAGGTTATTCTTTGACTGATGCTGCCTGCTGTTTGACATATCATTTCAAGCATAGTCTTGCCACCAATCCTTTGAAGGGATTTTGCTTTGCTGGATTTCATTCTAGAGCCCTCTCCTGCAGCTAGAACTATGGTATGTATGTTCACAATTTTAAAAGGTTAAATATATACCTTACTGTTTTTTGCGAAGTTTTTGAATAGTCTTAAGTCTTGCAACAGCTTCAGCTAGCTGAGCTGATGCTTTTGCGTAATCAATTGATGTATCTTTATTTGCAAGTTCTTGTTCAGCAATTTCTTTAGCTTTTATAGCTTCTGATTCATCCAAACTTTCTGCTCTTTCTGCAGTATCAGATAAGACTGTTACTAAATCCGGCTGAACCTCTAAAAATCCACCAGAACAAAAGAATGCTTCTTCCTCAGAACCATTCTGAACTCTAACAGGTCCGGCAGCTAGGCCTGTCAAAAGAGGTGTATGACCAGGAGCGATACCTAGCTCACCCAATGTTCCTGTTGCAAAAACCATAGTTGCTTCTCCTGAATATATTTCTTCACTGGACGAAACTATGTTAATTTTTATTGTGCTCATTTTATAAAGTTTTAGCTTTTTCTACTGCCTCTTCAATAGTTCCAACCATATAGAAAGCTTGTTCAGGCAAATGATCATAATCGCCATTTAATATTCCTTTAAATGCTTTAATAGTATCTTCAAGAGATACATATTTTCCTGGTGTGCCTGTAAAAATTTCAGCTACAAAGAAAGGTTGAGATAAGAATCTTTGTGCTTTCCTTGCTCTTGCTACAAGTCCTTTATCTTCCTCAGAAAGCTCATCCATTCCAAGAATTGCAATAATATCTTTTAGCTCATTGTATCTTTGTAAAATCTTTTGAACTCCTTGTGCAACCTCGTAATGATCATCTCCAACAACAAATGGATCGAGCTGTCTGCTTGTTGAATCAAGAGGGTCAACAGCAGGATATATACCTAGCTCTGAAATTTGTCTAGAAAGAACAACAGTTGCGTCTAAGTGAGCAAAAGTTGTAGCAGGAGAGGGATCGGTTAAATCGTCAGCTGGAACATAAACAGCTTGGATTGATGTAATAGATCCTGTCTTGGTTGATGTAATTCTTTCTTGAAGAGCTCCCATTTCCTCTGCCAGAGTCGGTTGATAACCAACAGCTGAAGGCATTCTTCCTAGAAGAGCAGACACCTCAACACCAGCAAGAGTATAACGATATATATTATCAATAAATAATAATACGTCCTTACCTTCATCTCTAAAACTTTCCGCCATGGTAAGACCAGTTAAAGCAACTCTAAGTCTATTTCCAGGTGGCTCATTCATTTGTCCATATACCATCGCAACTTTTGATTCACCTAAATTATCAATGTTTACAACTCCAGATTCTTGCATCTCATAATAAAAATCATTCCCTTCTCTTGTTCTCTCACCTACACCTGCAAATACTGAAAGACCTGAGTGCTGAAGCGCAATATTGTTAATAAGCTCCATCATGTTGACAGTTTTACCAACACCTGCACCTCCGAATAGTCCAATTTTTCCACCTTTAGCAAAAGGACACATTAAATCAATAACTTTAATACCAGTTTCTAGAACTTCGTTTGAAGCTGATTGATCTGTGTAACTTGGAGGTTTTCTATGAATTGGCATCTTAGATTTTTCGCCAATGGGTCCTTTTTCATCGATCGGGTTTCCAAGAACATCAAGGATTCTTCCTAGCGTCTCAGGCCCAACTGGTACTGAGATAGGCGCGTTTGTTCTTGTGGCTGATAGTCCTCTTTTAAGGCCTTCTGTGGCACCCATTGCAATAGTTCTAACCACACCATCACCTAACTGCTGCTGAACCTCAAGAGTAGTTCCGCTATCATCTATTGTTAGAGCTTCATATACCTTTGGAATATTGTCTTTGTCAAATTCGACATCGATTACTGCTCCAATAATTTGTGTAACTGTTCCGTTGCTCATATTTTTCTCCTTAAACCGCCGATGCGCCTCCAACTATCTCAGAGAGCTCTTGAGTTATAGCCGCTTGTCTTACGTTATTGTATAAAAGTTCCAATTCTTTAATTAAGTCTCCAGCATTATCCGTTGCATTTTTCATAGCAATCATTTTCGCTGCTTGTTCACAAGCATTATTTTCAATTACTGCTTGATAGACCAATGACTCAATATACCTAGTCAAAAGCCCATCAAGAAGTTCTTTTGCTTCAGGCTCATAAATATAGTCCCATTGAGTTGGACTTGGTTCAGTTTGTTCTTCTGGTGTAAGTGGGATTAATTGTTCAACATTTGGTTGTTGAGTCATTGTATTTACAAAACTATTAGAACATAAATAGGCTTGATCAATATCATTATTTTTATGCATATCTAAAACTACTTTTGTAAGTCCAATTAAATCGTCTGGATTTGGTTTATCACCAAGCTTTTCAGAGACAGCAATAACTTGACCACCAATAGTTTTGAAAAAACTTGATGCTTTTGTCCCAATCAAAGCAAAACATGAATCAATACCTTGTTGATTTAGCTCTGCTGATTTTGATATTACCTGTTTAAAGAGGTTTATGTTAAGGCCTCCACACAAACCTTTGTCTGATGACACAACAATAAAACACGCTTTTTTTATAGCCCTGTCCTCATAAAAGGGATGTGGGTACTCTGAATTTGCCAAAGCAACATGTGATATAACATCTTTTATTTTTAAGGAATAAGGCCTTCCCTCCAACATAGTATCTTGGGTTTTTTTCATTTTGCTCGCAGCGACCATTTCCATTGCAGAAGTAATTTTCTGAGTACTTTTAATACTTGCAATCTGTTTTCTTACTTCTTTTGTATTAGCCATTATTTAATAATTAAAAAGTTTGTGTTTTCTTAAAATCTTCTACCAAATCCTTGAATTGTGCTTCAATATCATCATTCCAGTCTCCAGTTGAATTAATTTGATCCTCAAGGTCACTTTTCTCAGAAGACAAATATCCATGCAAGGCTTCTTCAAAGTCTAAAATCTTTTCAACCTCCACATCTGACATATAACCCCTATCAGCTGCAAATAAACTTAATGCTTGTTGGGCAACGCTCATTGGGGCATATTGTTTTTGTTTAAGTAACTCAGTAAAAGCTTTACCGCTTGCAAGTTGTTGCTTTGTTGCATCATCTAAGTCGGAGGCGAATTGAGAGAAGGCCGCTAACTCACGGTATTGAGCTAAAGCTGTTCTAACTCCCCCAGCTAATTTTTTCATTATCTTTGTTTGAGCTGAGCCACCGACCCTTGAAACGGAGAGACCAGGATTAATTGCCGGCCTCACACCTGAGTTAAATAATTCTGTTTCTAAATAAATTTGACCGTCTGTAATTGATATTACATTCGTCGGAACAAAGGCTGAGACATCTCCTGCCAACGTCTCAATAATTGGTAATGCTGTCAATGATCCAGTCTTACCTTTAACTTTTCCACCAGTAACCTGCTCAACATAATCAGCATTAACTCTTGCTGCTCTTTCTAACAATCTAGAATGAAGATAAAAAACATCGCCTGGATATGCCTCTCTTCCAGGAGGCCTCTTTAGAAGTAATGATACCTGTCTATATGCTACTGCCTGTTTTGAAAGATCATCATAAACAATAAGCGCATCTTCTCCTTTATCTCTAAAATACTCACCCATCGTGCAACCAGCATATGCAGAAAGATATTGCATAGGTGCAGGATCTGCTGCTGTTGCAGATACAACAATAGTATGTTCCATTGCCCCATACTCTTCTAACTTTCTAACAACATTGGCAACAGTGGATTGTTTTTGTCCAATAGCTACGTAAATACATTTTATTCCCGTACCTTTTTGATTAATAATTGAATCGATCGCAACCGCCGTTTTGCCAGTTTGTCTATCCCCAATAATTAACTCTCTTTGACCTCTCCCAATGGGAACCATTGCATCAACAGCTTTTAAACCAATTTGAACAGGCTGATCTACTGATTGTCGTGCAATAACACCAGGCGCAACAACTTCAACTGGTGCAGATCCCTCAGCATTTATTTCACCCTTTCCATCAATGGGAGTGCCTAGAGTATTTACAACTCTTCCCAGCATCGCTTCTCCAACTGGCACTTCTAAAACCTTTCCAGTGCATACTGCTTTTTGACCTTCAATAATTTCGAGGTAATCTCCAAGAACAACAGCTCCAACCGAGTCTTGTTCTAGATTTAAGGCCATGCCTTTGGTTCCATTCTCAAACTCAATTACCTCTCCGTACATGACATCTCCCATGCCATGAATTCTTACAATGCCATCAGATACACTAACGACAATACCTTCATTTTTTCTTTCTGCTGAAAGATCAAGACCAGCAATTTTTTCCTTCAAAACGCTGGAGATTTCTGATGGGTTTAATTGGCTCATATTTTCACCTTAAAAATTTAATTGATTTACAAGTTTCTTGACCTTCCCCCTTATTGACAGATCAAGTGTTTCATCTCCTATCTTTATTGAGAGGCCTCCCATCATTGTGGGATCTTTTGTAAAATTAATAATGGCATCTTTACCATAAGTTAATTTAAGTTTTTGTTCGATATTATCTTTTGCTTCATTTCCAGGATCAGTGGCAACCAAAACTTCAATAGATTTTTGCTCTTTGTATTCTTCTAACAACTCTTTATAGATTACAAAAATTGTTTGAAGTAAATTTAAGCGTTTATTTTCGGCAAGAATTTCTAGCAGTTTTTTTGACTTATCTGAAATACTCTCATCAAATAAATTAGTTAGGATGCCCAAGATATCCTGTCTTGATAATGCAGGATTTTCTATGGTGTTAACAACCCCCTCAGTCTTAGAGGCTATTGCCATGTCTTTTAGTTCGCTTGCAATATCTTCGGTGTTGTTCGATTCAACTGCTGATGTAAACATTGCTTTTGCATATGGTCTGGCTAGTGGTGTTAACTCAATCATTACTATAACTCCTCAGCCGCCTTCTTAAGAATTTCTTCATGTTTCTCTTCAGAAATTTCACTGCTTAGAATCTTTTGAGTGGTGTCAATTATTATTTCAGACATTTGTTGTCTAAGCTCTTCTTTTGCTTTGTTAGTTTCGTTTTCAATTGTTGTTGCTGCAGATGATAATATTTTTTCAGCTTCAGCCTCTGCTTTAGCTGATGCATCGCTTACAATCTTTGACGCTCTTGTATTTGCTTTATCGAGAATTTCAGCAGCTTCACCTTTTGCTAGATCAAGCTCCTTCTCAAATGCTAATTTGGCCTCTTCTAAGGAGTCATCTGCTTTTTTTGCAGCCTCAAGGCCGTCAGATATTTTTTTCTCCCTTTCTTTCATAACTGAAAGAATTGGTGGATAAACATATCGCCAGCAGATTGCAACAAACACAATCATAACAACTGCTTGGGCAAGTAAGGTTGCATTAATATTCATATTTGACTATTCGATTAAACTTATATTGCAAATAACATATACATTCCAAGACCGACCCCAATCATTGGTACGGCATCGGTTAATCCCATCATTAAGAAAAATCTTCCTTGAAGAAAGGGTGCCAGCTCTGGTTGTCTCGCTATTCCTTCAATAAATTTACTACCCAAAATTCCTACACCAATTCCTGCACCAATGGCAGAAAGGCCCATTGTAATTCCGGCTGCTAAAATACTATATTCCATTTTTTTCTCCTATTTTTGAGGTTTAGTGTTCCTCTGTTTCATGCGCCATTGCTAAATATGCAATTGTGAGCGCCATAAAAATAAATGCTTGCAATGCCACAATAAGTATATGGAAAAGCGCCCAAACCAAATGCAAACCAAATCCAAGTACTCCTATTGGTATGCTACTAAAAAATAACATTAATGCAATTAAGATAAATATCATTTCGCCTGCATATAAATTCCCGAATAATCGCAAACCAAGTGATATTGGTTTTGCAATAAAATTTACCATTTCTAATACGAAGTTGACTGGTATTAAATACTTACCAAAAGGGTGAAGGGTCAGCTCTGCGATAAAAGCCTTTAATCCTTTTACAGTGACGCTGTAATAAATTGTAAGTAAAAATATACCAAAAGCCATTCCAAGGGTTATGTTTGGATCTGTTGTTGGAACAACTTTAAAGTAAAAAGACTCTGGTCCTTTAATCCACTCTATGCTTTCTCCAGCCACTGCATATGCAATATGACCAGCCAAAACAGGTAGAAAGTCTACTGGCACAAGATCCATTAAATTCATTAACAATATCCAAACAAAAACAGTCAAGGCTAAGG
This sequence comes from uncultured SAR86 cluster bacterium, assembly GCA_902586925.1. Classification (GTDB taxonomy): domain Bacteria; phylum Pseudomonadota; class Gammaproteobacteria; order Magnimaribacterales; family D2472; genus SAR86A. The sequence goes on from CACIJE010000001.1 coordinate 409,597, forward strand.
GTGCAATTAGTGTATTCTTTACTGAGCCAAAGAGTGACTGAACGTTGTCTTCAACAAACTCGATACTCATTTCAACAAAATTTTGAATTCCTTTGGGAGCAACACTTGCATCTGTATTTTTGGAAATGGCCTTCCTAAAGAAGAAAACAAATAATGCTCCAAGGCCGATTGACCAAAACAAAGAATCCACATGAAATGCCCAAAACCCCATTTGATCTACTTTGTATGGATCACAAGTCCAACCCTCAGATGTTTTTCCGCACGTTAGATTTGTAAGGTGATGGCTGATATAAGATTCTGTGGTTAGTTCAGATGCCATTTTTATCTAGCCCCTTTTCAACAAAAAAATCTGATGGATTTACTGACAAATTAAATACAAAAAACATTGCTAATAAGTATAAAAAAGAGTCAAACAAATATAAACCAGATATTACTAGAAAAATTATGAAAGCAGTCCACTTTGATATCCATATATAACCAACATTAATGGCATAGTCTTTAATTTTGCTTCCAAAATAATAGATCAAAAACATTGTAGCAATATAGCATAGTGCAATGACTGCAAAAAAAGAGTTTGCAATGGTCCCAATGATAAATATTATTGAATTTAAAAAGATTATTAATTTAAGTTTTTGGTTGTTGGTCTTCAAATTATTTATATAGGAGTTATTAATATTTGTGGCGAGAATTATAAAAACATATCAATGCATAGACAAGATGTTTATTGTTTATTTTTGATTTTGGATATTATGTTATCTAACTCGTCTAGTGTTTTGTAAATTATTGATACTTTTCCAGTTTTTGTATTTTTTGCTTCTATTTCAATTTTATGGCCAAACATTTCTGACATCTCTTTTTCAATGTTTAAAACATCGGTATCTTTTTGTTTTAACTTTGAGTTAGTTTTAGGTTTGCTTTTTAAGGATAGGTTGCTTAAATCTCTTACGGTAAGACCTTGCTCGATAATTTTTTTTGCGGCTTCTTCTGCTTCATTTGGCTGCATCGATGCAAGAAGTTTTGCATGCCCTTTTTCTATTTTTCCACTTGATAGCATTTCTAAAACCAAAGTTGGAAGCGAAAGTATTCTCAAAGAATTGGCAATTGTGCTTCTTGCTTTTCCTGTTGAAGATGCTACTTCATCTTGTGTTAGCCCAAACTCTCTTTTCAGGCGGTCAAGCCCTTTGGCCTCCTCAACTGGATTCAAATCTTCCCTTTGGAGGTTTTCTATAAGAGCAGATATAAGGGCATCTTCGTCTTTTTTTTGATCTACTAAGCAGGGTATTGTTTCTAGTCCTGCCATCTTTGAAGATCTTAGCCTTCTTTCTCCGGCAATAACTTCAAACTCATTAAGACCGAGCTCTCTCACCAGAATTGGAGAAAGCACGCCTTGTTTTTTTATTGACTCAGTTAATTCTGCTAGCTTATCTTTATCAAAATTTGATCTTGGTTGAAACCTCCCTGGCTTAATTTTTGAAACTTCTATTTCTTTTACAGATCTTTGGTTTGAATTTGATTGACCTAAAAGCGCTTCGAGTCCCTTATTAAGAGTTTTATTTTCCTCAGACATATTCCACCTTTCTAATTAACTCTCCTGCCAAGGCTAAGTATGCTTTTGCACCATAGGAGTTTGGCATATATTTTATACCAGATTTTCCGTGACTTGGAGCTTCAGCTAATTTTACATTCCTTGGTATAAGTGTATTAAATAATAAGTTTTGAAAATGTTTTTCTAACTCTTCTGAGACCTCTTTTGCAAGGTTATTCCTCATATCAACCATTGTTCTGACTATTCCAAGCACTCTGTTTGTGGACATGTTTTTGTCTGACATTGTTTGAATGGTGTTCATGAGGCCTGTGACCCCCTCTAAGGAGTAATATTCGCATTGAAGTGGAATCAGAGTTCCTGAGGCACAAAAAAGGCCTTCTATAGTTAGCTGGTTTAAAGTGGGTGGAGTGTCTATTATTGTGTAATTATATGTTTTTGATAATGGTTCAAGGCTTTTTAATAAAAACCCTTGTTTGTTATCATTCCTAATTGCTACCTCAAGGGCTATAAGGTCTTCGCCCCCGGGAATAATTTTAAAATTATCGTTACTGTCATAAAGACACTCTTCAATTTTTTTATTATCGAAATAGTGGTTGTAGAGGGTGCTTTTCTCTTGTTTTGGTATTCCTGCTGCGGTGCTTGCGTTGCCTTGGGGGTCTAGGTCTATAAGCAAAACTTTTCTTTTGGTTGCTGCAAGGCTGGCAGCAAGATTTACTGCTGTTGTTGTTTTACCAACACCACCTTTTTGATTTGCAATTGCAATTATTTTATTCATTGTTTTCTATTAAAACTATATTTCTCTCTCTTGTTGTTGTCTCTTGTTTAATTATTTCATATCTTAATTTATTTTTGTCGATGTCTTTTAGCTCGTTTTTAATGTTAAGTTTTTTTCCTTTTAATAAAACATATTTTGAGTTTTGGTGGGTGTTGTTTTTTGTGAGGCTTATAATCTTTTCAATGCTTGCGAAAGCTCTAGCAGTGATAATGTCAAACTTTCCAAGTTTGTTTTGCTTTGCTATTGTCTTATTAACAATTCGTGTATTTTTTAATTTCAATTCGTCAATAACTATTTTAAGAAAATAACATTTTTTTTTGTTTTTTTCTAATAGGTTAATTTTATTACTAGGCTTTAAAATCGATAAAAGAATCCCTGGAAAGCCTCCTCCTGTTCCAAGATCTAAAACATTATCGTTTTTTTTTAAGAATTCAATTAAGGGCGAGCAGTCAAGAATATCTTTTTCATAAACATCATTGAAGTTTTTTCTTGAAAAAATATTGTGGGTCTTGTTGAAGGTGAGTGCTAGATTGATGAATGTGTCGATTTTCTTTTTTTGTTCTGTAGTAAAAGGTTCATGCATATTGTTTTATCATTTCGAGTTTTTTCATTTGAATTAATATTAGGTTCACTGCTGCCGGCGTTACTCCTTCGATCTTTGATGCTTCACCTATCGTTTCTGGTTTAAGGTTATTGAGTTTTTCTTTGACTTCGTTGGAAAGGCCTTGAATGTTTTGGTAGTCAAGCTTAAGTGGAATTTTTTTGGTGTTTTGTTTTTTTGATTTTTTGATTTCTCTTTTTTGTTTTTCAACATATCCTTTATATCGTGATTCTGTTGCGGCTCTTTCATAGTGGCTTTTTTCATTTGGTTTGGGTTTAAATAATTTGTTTTTGTCTAGGTCTGTTCTACTTAAAAGGTCATAGATGCTTCTTTTTTCGTTGAGAAAAATTGTTTTGTTTTGTTTGTTTGTTATTTTTTTTGTTTTGATTTTCTTTAAAGCTTTAAGAAAGTTAATATAATTCGTTTCGTTTTGGTTGTATTTTTGCATTCTATTTTTTTCGATTAGTCCAAGGCTATATGCTTTAAAAAGCAATCTTTGCTCTGCATTGTTTTGAGAAAGCATTAACCTGTATTCGGCCCGGCTGGTAAACATTCTGTAGGGTTCGGTTATACCGTGAGTTGTTAGATCGTCTACCAAGACTCCTATATATGCTTCATCTCTCTCTAATACTATTCCGTCTTTTTTTTTGATTGATCTTGCAGCGTTTATGCCTGCCATCAAACCTTGGCCAGCAGCCTCTTCATAGCCAGTGGTTCCGTTTATCTGACCAGCCAAATAAAAATTACTAAAAAACTTAGTTTCAAGTGTTTTTCTTAAGCTCCTTGGGTCAATAAAATCGTATTCAACAGCATATCCGTACTCAGTAATTTTTGATTCTTCTAGGCCTCTAATTGAGTGAATAAATTCCTCTTGTGCTTTTTTTGGTAAGCTGGTTGAAATTCCGTTTGGGTATATTAGGTTTTTTTTTATTCCCTCTGGTTCAATAAAAATTTGGTGAGTGTTTTTGTCTTTGAATTTAAAAACCTTGTCCTCGATTGAGGGACAATACCTGGGGCCGACACCCTTAATGTTTCCAGAATACATTGCAGACAGGTGTATATTTTTTTTTATAATTTTATGTGTTTCTTTGTTTGTTCTAGTAATAAAACAAGAAAGTTGTTTTTGATGTTTTTTTGGTTGGTTGTATAAAGACATCCATGGCGTTGGTTTCTCTCCAGGTTGCTCTTCCATTACTGAGGTGTTGATGCTTGAGTATTTAATCCTTGCGGGTGTTCCTGTTTTAAGTCTTCCCATTGGCAGATTTAAAGAGTAAAGTTTTTTTGACAAAGGAATTGCTGTTCCTTCGCCAATCCTGCCTCCTTCTTTAATTTCATTCCCTATATACATTTTTCCATTCAAGAATGTTCCGGTTGTAAGTATTGTTTTCTTTGAAATGATTTCCCGTTTATTGGTAATAATACCCTTTACACTTTTGTTTTTAATTATTAGATCCCTGGCCTCTTCCTCAAAAATATCAATTTCTGTTTTTTTTAATATTTTTTGCACTGCTTTTTTATACAAGTCTCTATCACACTGCACTCTTAAAGATTGAACTGCGTCACCTTTTCGAGTGTTAAGTGTTCTGTATTGAATTCCAGACAAATCTGTTGCAATAGGCATTATGCCCCCCATCGCATCTATCTCTCTTACAATATGTGATTTACCCAACCCACCGATAGCTGGATTGCATGACATCTGGCCTATAGACTCAGTATTAAAAGTTACAAGCGCGCAAGTTAGTCCTGCTTTATGAACGGCATAAGCTGCCTCTACACCAGCATGCCCACCTCCTACAACTATGACATCATATCTATTCATATAATTAAATTTTTAGTATTAACATTATATACTTATTGTTATTTCTATTAAGTCAGATTCTTTCTGTTGAAAACTCTTTTAAAGCCTTTATGTTAAAAGTAAATGAGAATTTATAAAAACCAAGGAACTATGTTCTTTTAAAGAATATAAATACTTAATAACCTGTTATCAAAAAAAACGTTACAAAAAAATTCACAAATTAATAACAGATTATTTACCAATACAATAATTTTTAAATATATCACCAAGCAAAGAATCCGAGAATTTTTTACCAACTAACTCATCTAAATACGACCTAGCGAACTTAAGATCTTCAGCAACAAGCTCTAAAGAATCTTTGTTTACCAAACCAGCCTCAGCAGACCTTAAAGACTTTAAAACACCTTTAAATAAAACCTCATGCCGATCTTTAACAAGAAAATTGTAATCTTCTTTTTTTGATGACTTATTGAAAGATGACAAAATTAAATCCTTTAACTTATCAAACCCATCCCCTGTTTTTGCAGATACACAGCAATCAAAAAAGTCTTTTTCACTTGAATGAATGTCAATTTTATTTTGAACAGAAATAAAAAAAGTATCTTTAGCCAAATCTCTAAAGTTTTTTACCAAAGACTTCCCAGAACCCTCAAAAATACCAATCACAAGATCAGAATTCTCAATTTCAGACAAAGACAGGCCAATACCCACATTTTCAACAACATCATTTGTCTTTCTTATCCCTGCAGAATCTTTAATTGAGAAGACGCTTGATTCATAAAAAAGCTCACTGCCAATCAGGTCTCTTGTAGTACCAGGAACATTTGAGACAATCGCTCTTTCAAAACCCAATAACCTATTAAAAACCGAAGATTTACCTGAATTAACTGGCCCCACCAAAAGTACCTTGTTTTTCTCACCAAGCATTTTTTTATTTATGCAGCCACTTATAAATGAACTAAAATTATTTATAAGATTGTTTATTTCCTCAACAATACTATTGTCCATATAATCCTCACCCTCATCCGAGAAATCTATTTCAGCCTCAACACTGACCCGCAAGCTGTCAATGTTATTTGCAAAACCTAAGACTTTTTTAGATAATCCACCAAAAAGAGAGTTAGTTGAAAGCAGAACACCCTGCTCATCAACTGAATCAATAAGATCTCCAAGAGACTCTGCTTCATTTAAACTTATTTTATTATTTAAAAAAGCACGCTTAGTAAACTCACCACCAGCCGCTTCGTCAAAACCAACGCTTTTAAAAAGATCAACAAACGATGACATTATTCCCAAACTACCATGTGCATAAACCTCAAAAGAATCTTCACCGGTGTAACTATTAGGCCCTTTAAAAACAACAAGCCCCGCTTTATCAACCAGACCGCTTTTGCTAAAAAATTCCCTTACATGGAAACGACCAACTTCAAAATGCTTATTATTAATAATTTTAGCTAACTGATTGTGACAACCCTGACCAGAAACTCTAAAAACACAGATCGCCGATTTAGCAGGAGGGGTTGCTAAAGCAAAAACAGATTGCATTACTATTCCTTGCTTAGCGCGCCCTGTTGCTTATAAAGATAGCTTTGTTGACCTAACTGAACGCCGGTATTCACAACCGTATATAAACACAGAGCAGCAGGAAAAAACAAAAAGAATACAGAAAACATAACTGGCATATATTTCATTATTTGAGCCTGGGTTGGATCCATACCAGCAGGCTGAGGATTCAGTCTTTGTGTTAACAACATCAACACCCCAAAAACAAAAGGTAAAACAAAGTATGGATCCGGTGAAGAGAGATCGGTCCAAAATCCCAAAGAACTATATCTTAGCTCAACCATTTCTCGCAAAGCAAAAAAGAAGCCTATAAAAAAAGGCATTTGTACCAACAAAGGCAAACAACCACCAAGCGGATTGGCTCCGTGTTTTTTCATTAGTCTCATCGTTTCAGTGCCTGCTAATTGGCGATCATTTTTGTAACGTTCTTTAACTTCATTCAACTCTGGTGTAATTTTTCTTAATGCAGCCATTGACCTGAAGCTTTTAGCTGTTACGGGCCAGAAGACCAATTTTATTAGCAGCGTAAATATTATAATTGTAAGACCCCAACTATTAACATAACCATTGATAAAATCCATTACAAACACCATTGGTTGGGCAAGAAACCAAAACCACCCCATATCAATAGCAAGCTCCAAGTTCTGAGCTCTTTCTATTAAATCTTTTCTTATTTTTGGGCCTATAAAAAGACGATGTTCATGCCCATAAGTAAGGTTGTTTAGTGATGAGCCTTCAACCGTATAACCCATTCTATAAAAACCTGATTCTTTTGGTAAAGCGTAATAATTATAAATATAATCATCAGATCCAATTATTGCTGCAAAGAAATATTTTTGAACAAAAGCAACCCAACCAGATCTTGATAACACCTCTAATGGTTCATCAATTGAGGCCAGTCTGCTTGTGGTATAAGGGTCCAATTCTGAGCTTATTGCAACACCCTCATACGAACTGTTGTTCATCATTCCGCCCTCAAGAGCCCCTCTCTTTAAGTCAAGCGACCTACCTTGAGACCTATAAAGTCCCGCATACGATTTTCCATCCACACCACCTAATGAAGAGTCATAAACAACAACTTCATAGGGACTAGATGAAAAAGATATTTTTTTTGAGACACCCAAAACCGGATCCTCTAAGAGAACATAATTACTATCAGCCTCTTTAACAATAAAACTTGGAGAAACTCCGGTAAAACCACTCTTAAAATAATATTTAAAAGACGTAGCATCAGAAAAACCAAAAACCCTAAAACCCAAAGAACCATCAACATTTTCAACAGGATATTTTTTTAGCCTTGATTCCACAATAGAACCACTAGAAATCGAAACAACCAATGACAGCTCATTACTTTCAAGAGTTACAAAATCTTCGTTTGATTCAACAGAAAGACTATTTATGGAGTCAAAGTGTTTGTTTATTGACTTCGACTTTTGCTCTGAGTTCCACTCATATAATAAACCCAAAGAAAGGAGAACAATTCCTACTAAATAAAAGTTTCTAATATTCAATCTAAATTACACCGCTATTAAAAGATTTGACAGCTGACCTAACCTCTTGGACAGCCTCGCTATATGATAACTCTGCGAAGGGCCTAAATACAGAAAAAACAATAATACCTGAACTTGGCATGGTTGGTGATAACACCCTAAATATTTCTTTAACCCTTCTTTTAATCTTATTTCTATCAACTGCAAGTTTAAAAAATTTTCTTGAAATAGATACCTCTAGTCCTGTTTTATTCGATGGCTTATGAAACAACCTAAAATATTTAGATGAATGTAAGCACTCAAAAGATTTAAAATTTTGACTCCTGATCGACAAATTATGCGCTAAGGATCTTTCTTCCTTTTTTTCTTCTGTTGGACAAAATAGCTCTACCAGCTTTTGTCGACATTCTGGCCCTAAAACCATGAGTTCTTTTTCTTTTTAAGTTGCTTGGTTGGAAAGTTCTCTTCATAATATCTATGGGTCAAAAAAATTGAAAGAATTATAGCGCAATGAGTTTGTAAAACCACAAAAAGGCAATAAAAAGACAATTTTTTTTATAAACAAGTTATCCACAGCAAATTCTTATATTTATTCTGTAGATATCTTGTGGATTTTTTAATAGACTGTTTAAATATTGGGAGAATCTGTTGGAACTTTGGAATAAATGCGCTGAAAAACTAGAAAACAAACTTACTCAAGAAGATTTTAATACCTGGATTCGACCCTTAAAAGCAAGTATTGATCAAGATACCCTAGAATTAGTAGCCCCAAATGATTTTATTCTAGACTATATAGAAAAAAACTATGCTAATGATATAAAACTGATTGTTGAAAAACAAACAAAAAAAAACATAAATTTAGTTTTTAAGACCTATACAAAAGAAACATTTGTTGATAAATATAAAAATAAGAACAGTTCTCAGGTAAAACTTGTTGAAGGATATACTTTTAACACTTTTGTAGAAGGAAAATCCAACCATTTAGCTCTTGCTGCAGCCAAACAGGTAGCAGCAAACCCCAAGGGAGACTATAACCCATTGTTTATATATGGGGGTGTTGGTCTTGGCAAAACACATTTAATGCACGCGGTTGGTAATGAGATTTTGATGAATGCACCTAATAAAAGAATTGTATACGTTCATTCAGAAAAATTTGTTTCTGATATGGTAAAAGCATTGCAGTTGGGCGCAATGAATGAGTTTAAGTCTTTCTACAGAAATGCAGACGCACTTTTAATAGATGATATTCAGTTTTTTGCTGGTAAAGAGCAATCCCAAGAAGAGTTTTTCCATACTTTTAATGCTTTACTTGACAGAAATAATCAAATGATACTTACTTGTGATAAGTATCCAAAAGAGATTGATGGGTTAGAGGAGAGGCTTAAATCAAGACTTGGATGGGGGCTGCCTGTTGTAATTGACCCACCAGAGCTTGAAACAAGGGCAGCTGTTTTGTTAAGCAAGGCTTCCTCAATGGGTGTATCATTGCCTAATGATTGCGCTATATATATAGCACAGAGAATTAGATCAAACATAAGAGAGCTTGAGGGAGCTCTTAAAAGGGTTGTTGCAAATGCAAGATTTACCAATCAAGCTATAGACCTAGCTTTGGTTAAGGATGCGCTTAAAGATCTTTTTGTTATTTCTGCAAAAATGATAAGTGTTGAAAATATTCAAAAAACAGTAGCAGAATACTACAACATTAGACTCTCCGACCTATTATCAAAAAGGAGAAGCAGATCTATCACGAGACCCAGGCAAATGGCCATGGCCCTAACTAAAGAGCTTACAAATCATAGCTTGCCAGAAATTGGTGAAGCATATAATGGCAGAGACCACACCACAGTGCTTCATGCTTGCAAGAAGATTAAAGAGCTTAGAAAAGAAAGCCCATCACACGAAGAAGATTATAGAAATCTTAACAGGGCACTCACAAACTAATGGATTTTTATATTTTAAAAGAGGAAATTGTAAAATCCCTTAACTTTACACTTGGAGTTGTTGAAAAAAGACAAACACTTCCAATACTATCAAATGTTTTATTTGAGGTAGACGAATCTTCATTAAAATTAACCGCAACAGACTTGGAGAGTGAAATATCAACGACCTCAACAATTTCTAATTACAAAAGTGGAGGAAAAATAACAGCACCAGCAAGAAAATTAAGCGATTTATGCAGACTGTTGCCTGAAATGGCTGAAATTCACTTTTATCTTGATGGTGACAACCTTAAAATTGAGACCGATATTGGTAAATATAACCTCTCAACACTTCCAAGTGAGGATTTCCCAATATTTGAGTCTGAAAATACTACATCCCAGGTTAATATCTCACCTAAAAATTTAAAAAATCTTATATCAAAGACATCTTTTGCAATGGGAAATCAAGATTGGCGTCATTATTTGAATGGTTTATTCATATCCATAGATGATAAAATAATCACAACAGTTGCAACTGATGCTCACAGATTGGCACTAGCAACTTCATCTTTAAATGAAGCGGCCACAGAAATAACTACTGGTATTGTTCCAAGAAAATCTATAAATGAAATTGGAAAATTGGTAGGAGATGAATCTGAAAATGTTGTAATCAAGTTAGGACAAACCTCAATTTCAGTTAATGTTTCTGGCACAACTTTTATTAGCAAACTAATTGAAGGAAAGTTTCCTGACTATGAGCAAGTTATCCCAACTGGCGAAAGCTCAAATTTAAATATCGATAGAAAAATTCTTTCAGACAGCTTGAGCAGAGTTAGTGTTTTATCAAGTGAAAAATATAAAGGAATAAGAATACTAACAAGTGAAAACTCAATAAATATTTCTGCCAATAATCCTGAGAAAGAACAAGGTGAAGAAAATATTTCGTGTGACTATAAAGGAGAAAAAATAGACATTGCGTTTAATGTAAACTACCTGCAGGAAATTTTAGCAACCATCGATTCTGATAAAATTGAAATTAATTTTTTTGGCTCAGAAAAAAGTTGTTTAATCACAGATCCAACAAAAGATAATTTCAAATATGTTGTTATGCCACTTCTTCTGTAAAAGTGCCATTAAGTAAAATTTCTTTGAAAAACTTTAGATGTTTTAATGAAATTAATTTTTCATTATCATCAGGAATTAATTTTTTCTATGGGTCAAATGGGTCGGGCAAAACAAGTATTTTGGAGGCGGTATATATTTTCTCTAGTGGTAAATCTTTTAAGAGCTCAAATTTAATTTCTCTAATCAATTATGATCGAGATAAATTTTGTGTAAAAGGTTATGACAATAAAAAAGGATATATTGTAGATATAGAGAAAAATAGAAACAAACCAATCTCTGTTGTATTAAATAATAAAAAAATAACCGCTAGTAAACTTCTAAAAGAATTCCCGTGTACTGCAATTCATAATAGTACTTTTTCTTTTGCCGATGCTTCTCCAGATTTTAGAAGAAAGCTCCTAGATAGATCTATTTTTACATCTGATGAAAGTTTTTCTAAATGTTGGTTTACATACTATAGAACATTGAAACAAAGAAATAGTTTGTTAAAAAATAACCGCATATCAGATATTTATACATGGAATCAAAAGCTTTCAATTGAAGGCGATAAGTTAAACAATTATAGAACTAACTTTTTCAATAAAACAATTACAGAATTTCAATTACTGCTAGATTTAATAAAACCTAATGATGTATTTAACTTTTTTGATGTTATCGATATTAATTTTTTTCAAGGTTGGGAAACAAAAAAAAATTTCAATGACGTTCTTAATAACAATATGTCAACTGATCTAAAAAGAAAAACAACAACAGCTGGCCCCCATAAAGCAGATATTAAATTTTTAATAAAAAAGATTGATGCTAGACAAGTTCTCTCAAGAGGAGAGCAAAAATTCTTTTCAATTCTATGGTCATGTGCTCAGCATGAAGTTTTAAAAAAACAATTCAAAGTCCATGCAACATTATTAGTTGATGATATTAAATCAGAATTAGATGACAGGGTCTTTAATTTGTTTCTAAATCTCTTAAATCATGTCGACACCCAGATAATTTTTTCCTGTATAGATGATTGTTTTAGTAGTAAAATAACTAGCAGTTTTAACAATTTCAAAAAGTTCCACGTGGAACATCTGAGGCAATTATAATGGCAAAAAAATCAAATGAAGCCAAATATAACTCAAGCAATATTCAAGTTCTTAAAGGTTTAGAAGCTGTAAAAAAAAGACCGGGTATGTATATCGGAGATACTGATGATGGCTCTGGTTTACATCATATGGTATTTGAAGTTTTAGATAACTGTATAGACGAAGCAATGGCAGGACATTGCTCAGATATAAAAGTAACTATTAATAAAAATGGATCTGTAACTGTAGAAGATAATGGAAGAGGAATACCAGTTGATGTTCATAAAAAAGAAGGTGTATCTGCAGCGCAACTTATTCTAACAACACTTCACTCTGGTGGTAAATTTGACGACAATTCATATAAAGTTTCAGGTGGTCTTCATGGTGTCGGTGTATCAGTTGTAAATGCACTTTCAAAAAAACTTACACTTGAAGTTCACAGAGATGGAGGAGAATATTTTCAGGAATATGAAAATGGAAAACCAAAAGCAAAATTAAAAAGGATAAAAAAATCTAAACTCACTGGAACAAAAATTACATTTTTTCCATCTGAAAAAATATTTACGTCAACAGAATTTGAAGTAGAAAAAATTTATAAAAGAATCAAAGAACTTTCATTCTTAAACGCTGGAGTTCTGATCAATGTAGAAGATAAAAAGACAGGAAAATCTAAGAAATTTAAAAATAATGGTGGGTTATCAAGTTATGTAACTCATTTAAAAGGAAGAAAACAGCCTGTTTCTGAAATATTTGAGTGTTCATCAATAGATAATGATGTTGGCGTTGAAATTGCAATGCAATGGACTGACTCATATTCTGAAAACGTACTTTGTTATACTAATAATATACCCCAAAAAGATGGTGGAACCCATTTAGCAGGTTTTAGAGGTAGTTTAACAAGGGTCCTAAAAGCATTTATAAAAAAAGAAAATGCCAAAAAAACACCTACAGACTTGCTTGGAGAAGATGTTAGAGAAGGTTTGATAGCAATAATTTCAGTTAAAGTTCCAGACCCAAAGTTTTCATCTCAAACAAAAGAAAAACTTGTGTCGTCTGAGGTTGAAAGTGTTGTAAGTACAGTTTTTAGCAAATATTTTAATGAATTCCTTCTTGAAAATCCCAAAGATTCAATGAGTATTATTTCCAAAGTTTCTGAAGCTGCACTTGCACGAGAAGCAGCGAGAAAAGCAAGGGAAATGACAAGGAGAAAAGGAGTTCTAGAAATAGCAGGATTGCCAGGTAAATTAGCAGATTGTCAGGAAAAAGATCCCACACTCTCGGAAATCTACATAGTAGAGGGCGACTCGGCAGGTGGATCTGCAAAACAGGGAAGAAATAGAAAAAATCAAGCAATATTACCCTTAAAAGGGAAAATTATTAATGTTGAAAAAGCAAGAATAGATAAGGTTTTAGGTTCTGCAGAGGTGGGGACACTTATAAAAGCACTAGGCTGTGGTATTGGCAAGGAGGATTTTGACATAAATAATCTTAGATACCATAGAATAATAATAATGACAGATGCCGATGTTGATGGTTCACACATAAGAACTCTACTTTTAACTTTTTTCTATAGACAAATGTATGAAATTGTAGAAAAAGGCCATATATACATTGCTCTACCGCCTTTGTATAAAATAACAAAAGGTAAGGAGTTTTATTATGCTTCTGACGAAAATGAAAAGGATGAAGCAATAAAAAAACTCTCTAAATCTGGTTCACGAGGTTTAGAGGTACAAAGATATAAAGGGCTTGGAGAGATGAATCCTGAACAATTATGGACAACCACAATGGATCCAATTAATAGAAGAATGATGCGTGTTGATATTAAAGATGTTCAGGATGCAAATGAGTCATTTGAGGTGCTAATGGGTGATGATGTTGAACCTCGAAGAGATTTTATTGACGCAAATGCACTTTCTGTAAAAGAATTAGATATTTAGTGAATTTCATTAAACTTTAATTTAATCCACTCATAAGCCTTATCTGTAACGTCTTTTGGGTCTTTTCCATAAATAGGCTCACCAATTATCACTTTTACTAATCCACTTTCTTTAATAAATTTTTTATTTTTCCAATATAAGCCAGAGTTATGACAAATCGGCACTAATGGCACATTATTTTTGACTGATAAATAGCCACAGCTTGATGAGAATTTCTTAATACCATTTTGTATTGATGATCTTGTTCCTTCTGGAAACATTATAAGAGAGGTACCTGATTTTAACTTTTTTGATCCTTGACTAACTATTTTTTTCATACTTTTATACTTTCTCGCGCGTCTTAAATGAACTGGCTTTAAGCATGCTAATGCCCAACCAAAAATTGGTATATATAAAAGCTCTTTTTTAATTATGCTTGAATTCGGTATAGAAAGTGTTTGGAGATAAAAAGACTCCCATTGCCCTTGATGGTTTGATACAAATATACATGGTGTCTTAGGTATATTTTCATGTCCAATTACCTCCCATGCTACACCACACACCCCTTTAAGCACTTTAAGTAAGGCAATAACCCATATAGATGCAATTTCTTGTAAAGAGGATGTTTTTAAAACAGGATATAGCAAGATTATAGTAAATGAACAAAGTACAACACTTATATAGAAAAAAACATTGAATATTAAACTTTTAATGATATTCAATATTATTTATTTACTAGATTTTTTAGGTATTCTGATAATTGATCTATATCTATTCTTTCTTGTATCATTGTATCTCTGTCTCTTAATGTCACAGTTTTATCATCAAGACTATCAAAATCAACTGTAATACAAACTGGTGTACCTATTTCGTCATGCTTTCTATAACTTTTTCCAATATTACCTGTATTTTCAAAAATTACTCTACCCAATTTTAGCTTTTGAAGACTATTTTTGATATTTTTAGCTAGGGTTACTAATTCGTTGTTATTCTTCTTTAAAGGGATAACTGCTGCCTTAACTGGGGAAAGATGTGGCTTTAGATTAAGAACTACCCTATCTTTGCCATCATCAAGCTTTTCAATTGAATATGCCTCATTAAGAATGGCTAAGAAACCTCTTTCTACACCAGCTGAGGGCTCTATAACATATGGTACAAACCAATCACCAGATTCATTTTGAACTGCCATTTTACTATTTGAATTTTTGTTAACCTTTACAGATGAATTTATGTTAATTTCATCTTGTTGTTTTGAATGAGAGCCTAAATCAAAATCAGTTCTATTTGCTATTCCCTCAAGCTCTTCTAGCCCATGAGGGAATTTATACATTAAATCTATTGTTTTCTTTGAATAATGCGCAAGCTCTTCTTTTGGCACATTATAAATTTCGATATTTTCTGTGGGTACACCTTGTTTATTCCACCATTCAAGCCTTTTTTGTACCCATAGATCATGTGCTTCCTCGTCTTTACCAGGAATAACAAAGTATTCAAGTTCCATTTGTTCAAACTCCCTCACTCTGAAAATAAAGTTTCTAGGAGTTATTTCATTCCTAAAAGCCTTCCCAATTTGTGCAATTCCAAACGGTAAAGCTCTAGATGAAGAATCTATTACATTTTTGAAGTTTGTAAATATATGTTGAGCTGTTTCTGGTCTGAGATATGCAAAATTTTCTCCATCGTCAATTGGACCTACATTTGTTTTAAACATTAAATTAAATTGCCTGGGCTCTGTTAAATCCTCTTTTTTACATTCTTTAGGGACCTGATCAGCTCTAAACCTTAAATTACAGGACTTACAATCAACCATAGGATCTGTAAATGTATCCTCATGCCCTGAATATTTTAAAACTTGAGGATTAGTCAATATTGAAGCATCAAGACCTTCTATATTGTCATTCTCATAAACCATTGACTCCCACCACGAGTTTTTGAGATTATTTTTTAGTTCAACACCAAGAGGGCCAAAGTCATAAATACCTTGTAAACCACCATATATCTCACTAGATTGATATATGAAACCACGTCTTTTACACAAAGATACTAGCTCATCCATATTTTTTGCTGGCATTATAATTAAACTCCTTTTTACTAGACAAATGTTACTTTTTGGTAACAAGCAATTTATCTGTACTAATATAGATAATTATATATTAGACTTGTCCTTTATATTTAATAAAATGCAATTAATATTTTACTTTTTTTCCTGGATTCCTAAGACTTTATTTATAGGTTTAGTTGATATATATATTTATTCAGGACTTTTTAGGTTTTCCAAATTATATAAAATATCTATAGTTAATCTTCAGATAGCATATCCTGATATTAATAATAATAATATGCAATTATTGGTTAGGATGAGTGTAAGAGAATCAATAATATCTGCTTATGAGACTATATACACATGGGGAAACTCAGAATTTGTTTCAAATAAACTTATTTTTAAAATAGAAAATAATTTTCTTATTAAAAATAATTTTAAAAAGCAGCAAGGGTTAATATGTGTTGCAATTCATAATAGAAGCGTTGACATGTTATTAACTTGGATAAACTCACAAGTTCCAACAGTAAGCCTCTATAAAAAAATTAAAAATAAAACTTTAGAAGCATTTGTTAAAAACAAAAGAGAAATAAATAACTCAACTAGTGTTGAAACGTCAATCGCTGGAGTAAGAAAAATTTATAAAGCTCTGAAGCAAAAAAAAGTTATTTGTTTTGCTGCTGATCAAGTCCCAAAAAGAGGAATGGGTGAGCATATAGATTTTTATAAACGTAAAGCGTACTCTACAACTTTAGTACAAAATTTAGCAACAAAAACAAAAAGCCCTACAGTTTATTTTTGTATGAATTCTAATATTAATAACTTTCTCTATATTTCTATTAAACAATGCAGTGATGATATATATGATGATAGTAAGCACTTACAATTAGTTAATAGTGACATAGAAAAGATGATTAACAAAAGGCCAATTGACTATTCTTGGGAATATAAGAGATTTAAAAGAAGCTTGCCCATCAATCAGAATCCTTATTTAGGTATATAGCTATTTTGACCAAAACATTGGAGTTAAAATAACTAGAAGTGTAAAAATTTCTAATCTTCCTAATAACATTGCAAATGCTAGCACTCCTTTTGCAAATGAGCTTATTCCAGAATAATTCTCTGAAACAACACCCAAACCTGGACCAAGATTATTTAAACATGCACCAACAGCTGAAAATGCTGATTCAAAATCAAGACCTGATATCAAGACTGCAAACAATAAAACAATGAATGACATTACATATATTGAAAAAAAGCCCCATACGGAAGTTGCAACTTGATCATCTACATTTCTGGTACCTATTTTTAATGATATAACAGAATTTGGATGAATTATCTTCATAATATTTGAGTATGAATGATTCAACATAATCATTACTCTCCAAGATTTAACACCT
Source organism: uncultured SAR86 cluster bacterium (assembly GCA_902586925.1). GTDB lineage: Bacteria > Pseudomonadota > Gammaproteobacteria > Magnimaribacterales > D2472 > SAR86A. Next base: position 426,838 of record CACIJE010000001.1, read on the forward strand.
CCACCAACTGACCCAGAGCACGAACCTATAAAAGCACCAACAAGAAGTAAAAAAGATAGTGACATAGGCCAATTATTTGTTTCAGCAACAGAAAATCCAGTTGTTGTAACCATAGAGACTGAGTGAAATGCAATTTCTAGTATATTTGGTGGATTTTCTGCACTGTTTAATCGACTTATTAATATTGCAAAGAAAAAAATTAGTAATAATACTGAAATAAAAAACTTTAGCTCAGGATCGTAAAAGTACTTTAATGGCTTTCTCTTATAAAATGAAAAATAGTGAAGAGTAAAACTGATTGCAGAAAGCAGCATAAAAAAGATGCAGACGATTTCAATAAAATTACTATTGAAATAACCTATACTTTCATTGTGCGTAGAAAAGCCTCCTATAGCAACGGTTGACATTGAATGCGCTATTGCATCAAAAATACTCATTCCGCCTAAAAAGTAAAACAAAGAGCACGCTATAGTTAGTCCCAAATAAATTAGCCACAGCGCTTGAGCTGTTTCTTTTATTCTTGGCGTAAGTCTCTGCTCTCCCATTGCGCCTGGAATCTCAGTTTTATATATTTGACCACCACCAATACCCAACAAAGGCATAACTGCTATAGCAAGAACGATCAGGCCCATACCTCCCATCCATTGAAGTAGTTGCCTGTAAAAAAGAATAGATTCGGGGAGGGTATCTATTTGTGAAATTACAGTAGCCCCAGTGGTAGTTATCCCAGACATAGATTCAAAAAAAGAATCCATTACACTCATGCCACTGAGATAAAATGGAACTGAACCAGCTATTGATAGAATCAACCAAAACATTACTATTATTACAAAGCCATCTTTTTGAGAGAGATCTTTTTTAATATTTCTTGTTACTAAAAGTCCAAGAACACCTATTGAGCTAACAGTTAAAAAAGTTTTTATAAATATATCAAGGGCACCATCTTTAAATATAATTGAAACAATTATTGGAAATACATATGAAAAACTAAAAAATAAAACTAAAACACTAAACAAGTTTATTATTGATTTCGGATTCATTAACTTGTCTTAAATAAAACTTCTACTTCAGATACCATGTCTTTATTCGCAAGAAATATTATTAAATGATCATTTATGCAAAGTTCAACTTTTGATTCTGGCATTATCAGCTCTCCATGTCTTACAACAGCACCAATAGAAGCTCCTTCTGGCAATGGGATGTCTTTAATTGACTTGCCAAATAGGTCTGATGTATGTTCATTTGCATGAACAATGCCTTCAATTGCTTCAGCTCCTGTATCCATTTTTAATAACACATCTTGAGTGACATCGCTCTCTCTTAAGTCTTGAAGCACAGACGAAACCGTAAGTCTGTATGGCGCAATATAAATATCAATGAAGCCAGGCACTAAACCAAGATATGATGGGTTATTCAATATAATCATTGTCTTTTTCGCTCCCATCTTTTTTGCAAGCAAAGACGACATTAAATTAGTTTCATCATCATCCGTTAAAGCACAGAATATATCAATGTTAGAGATATTTTCACTTTTTAAAAGATCTTCGTCTGTTGCTGAGCCATTAAGAACAATAGTTTTATTGAGTTTCTTAGATAACTCTTTACACTTTTGTTTATTTGAATCAATAAGTTTTACTTTGTAGTTGCTTTCAAGTTCTTGTGCTAAAGAAAACCCAATCTTGCCCCCACCAACTATCATCACTCTTGAGTAAACATCGACCTTGTCTCTAAATTCGTTAACAATTTGATCTATATTTGTGTCAGATGAAACAAAGTAGACTTCGTCTCCTTCTTTAATGATAGTTTCACCTGATGGAATGAAAGGTTTGCCTTTTCTGTAAATTGATGCAACAAAAGCATCCGCCTCTGGCATATCTTCTTTTATGCCTTTAAGCTCCCTTCCAACAAGCTGCCCCTTTTTTCTTGCTTTTACACTTACAAGCTTGACTTTGCCATCTGCAAACTTTTCTATCTGCTCAGTTCCAGGATGAATAATTAACTCTTTCAGATGATTCATTACCTCTTCTTCAGGACTTATTACGATATCAACAATATTTTCACCAAAAATGTTTAAATTTTCAGCATAGGTTTTCTCAGATAATCTACATATGGTTTTCTTCACATTGAAACTCTTTTTAGCAATCTGGCAGGCTATTAGGTTTACCTCATCATTAGAAGTGACTGCAATGACTGTTGTGGTTTCATCAGCACCAGCTTTTTTTATGGATAAATGGTGAGAAGCATGTCCTTCCACAGTTAAGATATCTAGTTTGTCTTCTAGATCAGATAAGTAAGATTTATTTAAATCAATAATAGATACGTCATAGTCATTATTAACTAATGCAGTGGCGAGACTTCCACCAACTCTCCCAGCACCTAAAATTAGCACTTTCATAATGTGTAAATTAAACCTCTTTTTAAATAAAGCAAGACTTATTGTAAAAATTTATATTTAGCTAAAAAAATCTCTGTATGAATTATAGACATCATTTGAAGAAATAGTTTTTTTGTTTGGGAATTGTAAGTTAGTAATTACTATCATTTTATCCATTGTATTTACGTATATTCCAGATTTATCAATCTTATAAATCGATCCTGGTTTATCATTACTTTGTTTGTCAACTTGCGCTAAATTTTTGATCTTAATTGGAACATTATTATGGCTAAAAGTAAGTCCGGGCCACTCAAAATATGCTCGAAATTTATTCATAATATTTTCACTTTTGTCATTAAAATCTAATAAAGAATTTGTTTTCAACAACTTATTACAATAGCTCGCAATTGAACTATCCTGTTTGATTGGTTTTAGTCTTTGAAATTCAATGTCGTGTAGAATTTGACATATATTTTCTATACACAAGTCTGTAAGTTTCTTTTCTAATGAAATTTTGTTGTCATGCTGATCGATACTAGTTTTAAAACTTTTATATATATCTCCAGAATCAAGCTCATCATTAATTTGCATAAATGATACACCAGTTTCAGTATCACCATTTATTAAAGAAGTTTGAATAGGTGAGGCACCCCTATATTTTGGAAGCAGAGAAAAATGAATATTAATTGGAGATATCTTTGGCAATTTTAATAACCACTCAGGAATTATTTTTCCATATGCAATAACAACTAAGAAATCTATCTCTAAAGAAGAAATTTCATCTTTAATTTCTTGTGTATTTAAGTTTTCTGGCTTAAAAGTTCTTATCCCAAGAACATTAGCATTAAGAGAAACATCTGATTCAATTAAATTTTTACCCCTTCCGCTCCTTTTATCTGGTTGTGTAATAGCACCAACAACGCTTATGTCATCTTTCTTGAATAGAAACTCCAGTATTCTTGCTGAACTTTTTGGCGAACCTGCGAATAAAATATTCATTTAAATTCGCTTAATTTCATTTAAAATCTTTTAAAAGCTTACTTCTTACACGATCCCTTTTCAAAGCACTAATATAATCAACCATTAGTTTTCCATCTAAATGATCGATTTCGTGTTGAATGCACACTGTAAGAAGACCTTCTGGCTTATCAACGTGAGTTTTACCCCGAAGATCTTGCCAAGTAAGCTCTATTTTATCAGGCCTAGCAAGGGTTTCATTAAAGCCAGGTATTGAAAGACATCCTTCTTCAAATTCATACATTTTATAACCTTTTAATACCTCAAATGTTGGATTTATAAATATTTTTGGATCATTTCTTTCTTCTGATAAATCCATAACTATAAGCCTTACATGATGATCTACTTGTGTAGCTGCTAGGCCTATTCCATTTGCTTCATACATGGTTTTAAGCATATCATTTGATAAATTTTCTAGACTTTTGTCGAATTTAGTAATTTTCTCTGCTTTTTTCCTCAATCTTGGGTCAGGAAATATTAAAATATCTAATTTTTTAGCCATTTTTGTTATTTTTTATTATAATTTTGAGATTATAATCCACTTAACTATTCAAGAGTACAAAAAATGATAAATGAAACCACTCAAGTAGCTATAATAATGGGCTCAGACTCTGATTTGCCTATTGTAGAGGCAATTTTCCCAATTCTTGACTCATTTGGTGTTAAATATACAAAAAATGTAATGTCAGCACACAGAACACCCCATGACGTAATGGATCTAATAAAGAAATCTGAAGACAATGGCTGTAAAGTTTTTATTGCTGCAGCAGGTATGGCTGCACACCTTGCTGGAGCAGTTGCAGCTCATTCAATTAGGCCTGTTATTGGTATTCCTATTGAGTCAGGTGGAATGGGTGGCATTGATTCCTTACTATCTACAGCAATGATGCCTCCAGGAGTTCCTGTTGCAACAGTTGCTGTTGGAAAAAGCGGAGCTAAAAATAGTGCGATTTTAGCTGTTCAAATTCTTGCTACAGCAGATGAAAATCTATCTGAAAAACTAATAGAATATAAACAAAACATGAGATTTGAAGTACTAGAAAAAGATAAAAAACTCAACTCCTAATTGAACAAATTTTCTTTAGATACAAACTCTTCGATTGAGTGGCTTGAAGCTGGAAAAATTTTGGTTCATCCAACTGAGTCTATTTGGGGTTTAGGTTGCGATGCTTTTAATGAAAATGCAGTTGACGTTATTTTTAAAATAAAAAAAAGAAATAAAAATAAAAGCTTTATATTATTAATAAAATCACTTGAGTCTTTTCAAAAATATTTAGGGAATTTAAAAGAAATAGATAAAAAATATTTAAGTCAATTTTGGCCTGGACCCTATACATTTTTAATAAGATATAATGACAAGCTACCAGCACATCTTAAAAATAATACTGGAAAAATAGCGTTAAGAGTAAGTAATCACTTACCTATTAAACAATTATTTAAAACATATAACGGATATATTGTTTCCACATCTGCAAATATATCAGGAAAAAATAATTTGGATGACCCTAATGAAATTATTAATTTTTTTGAATATAACGAGATGGCATATTATGATGAAATATTAGGCGAAAACATAACCCCCTCCAAGATAATTGATTTAGAATCCAGGACAGTAATTAGAGAATAATATGATAAACACATTAGAGAAATCATTTAAGAAAATTCAGTCCACCATTATAAAAAATTTTCAATTACTTGAGACTTCTAAGAAAGCAAATATATCATCTGATATCTGGAAAAGATCAGAAGGCGGCGGTGGTAAAACATTTGTTATTTCTAATGGTAGTTTTTTTGATAATTGTGCAGTAAATTTTTCTTCAATATACGGAAATAAAATTCCAAAAAGCGCAACAGCAAAGAAACAGTTAAAAAAGGTAAATTTTGGTTATCAAGCAATGGGCGTATCTGTAATTTGTCATCCTAAAAATCCATATGTGCCAACAAGTCATATGAATGTTCGATTATTTGGCATTCTTGATAAAAAAGGTGCTATTAAAGATTGGTGGATTGGAGGCGGATATGATTTGACACCTTATATACCCTTCAAAGATGATATTGTTGATTGGCATGAAGCTGCAAGGGATGCTATGAATTGTTTCAACAAAAATTTCTATAAGAAATTCTCTGAAAATTGCAACAAATACTTTTATTTGCCTCACAGGTCTGAAAGAAGGGGTGTTGGAGGCATTTTTTTTGATAATTTATCAAGTCTTAGCCTTGAAGATAGTCTTAATATGCTTAATTCTGTTGCAGATACATATTTAAAATCTTATTTGGACATTGTTTTAAGAAGAAAAACAACAAAGTACTCACCAACTGAAAAAGAATTCCAACTCATAAGAAGAGGAAGATATGCTGAATTTAACTTAATTTATGATAGAGGAACTGCATTTGGTCTTCAATCAAATGGTAGAATTGAATCAATTTTGGCATCGCTTCCATCGGAAGTAAGGTGGACTTATAAAAAATCTAATGAATATAAGTCGATGGAAAAAAAACTATTGCGAGTAGTTAACCGAGACTGGAATGTCTAAAAAATTTAAGCTTGGAGTTGTTGGACACCCAATTGAACATTCTCTTTCTCCATATATTCATTCAAGATTTTCAAAAAATGAAAATATAAATATTGAGTACTTACCGTACAAAGTTGAAGAATGTAACTTTGACAGATTTATTAAAGAATTTTTTTCTGACAAAAATGCAAAAGGATTGAATATTACCCTTCCTTATAAAAAAAATGCTGCAAGTATAAATGGAAATATCTCATCTGAGGCGAAGTATATAAATGCAGTAAACACTATTGTTAATTCAAATAATGAACTCTCTTTATTTTCAACGGATGGAAAAGGATTTATTAATGATATAAATTCAAGAGGATTTAATTTAGAGAATAAAAGTGTTTTGATTTTAGGGGCTGGTGCTGCTGTAGAAAGTGTTTTATATAGGGTTGCCAGATGTAATACAAAGGACATAACACTTCTAAATAGGACAGAAGAAAATGCAAGTCGTTTAATACGAAAATTTTCAAACATGGCCAAAATAGAGAACGATATAAATGCTCAGAAAAATCCATATGACGTAGTTATAAATGGTTCATCAGCCGGCCTAACTGGAAAGTTTGTGCCAGCTGATGGATTGCTGTTAAACTCAAAAACATATTTCTATGATCTTAATTATTCCCTAGCTGAAACACCATTTTGTAAATGGGCTAGAGAAAGTTCAAAAAATGTATTTGATGGTCTTGGCATGCTTGTTTTTCAAGCAGCTTACTCCTTTGAAAAATGGTTTAATGTTTTACCTAATACCAAAAGCGTAATTAAAGAACTAGAGGATATGAGAGAATGAAACGATTTGTTCAGTTCATAGCTGGTGCAGTTTGTCCAGAGTGCAAATCAAAAGATACAATCGCCATAAACCCTACAGATGATCAAATTTACTGTGTTAAATGTGATTTTGTAGAGGACAGGCCGCAAGAAAAAACTTCAAAAAATAATAATGAAATAAATGTAGTTAATTTAGAAGACTTTAAGAAAAATAGAGATCAAAATCGATAGAAATTAGTCACTCAAACATATATCATAATCACCACAAAAAAATGGTTTTTTCTTTGTTGTATTTATATAAATAGCTTATAATGCAATATAACTAAATTTTATTATATATAAGACAATCTTATTTTGGACAGATAATGTTTTTTAAATTTCTTAATTACTTCAGCAAGTCTAATCTTCTTGTTTTAATTTTATTGGCTTCCTCGGTGATCAATGCCGATTGGTTTGCTCTTAATATGACGCGAGGCAGTACTGACATTAGCAATGAAGTTTTTGAACTACATATGTTAATTTTCTGGATTTGTGTTGCCATTGGAGTTGTTGTTTTCAGTGTAATGTTTTATTCAATGTGGGCCCATACCAAAAAGAAAAATCCAATTCCAGCTAAATTTCATGAAAATCATAAACTTGAAATAGCATGGACTATTATTCCATTTCTGATCTTGATTGCTATGGCAGTACCAGCCTCAAAAACACTTGTAAAAATTTATGATGATGAAGCTGGAGACATCAATATCCAAGTAACTGGGTATCAATGGAAATGGCAATATAGATATCTAGAAGATGATGTGAGCTTTTTCTCAAATTTGTCTACTGACCTAGATGAGATATACAACCTTGTTCCAAAGGGTGAAAACTATTTGCAAGAGGTTGATGAAATGGTAGTTATACCTGCTGGAAAAAAGGTTAGATTCTTGATAACTGCAAACGATGTTATCCATTCCTGGTGGTTGCCTGCTTTTGCGATAAAACAAGATGCAATTCCTGGATTTGTAAACACTGCTTGGACTGTTGTTGACAAGCCAGGTATTTATAGAGGTAAATGCACTGAATTATGCGGAAAGAATCATGGGTTTATGCCTATTGTTGTAAAAGTTGTTGAACAAGCTGAATATGATGATTGGGTTTATTCAAAAAAGCAGGAAGCAATCAAGCTTGCAGAACTAACTACAAAAGAGTGGACTGCTGCAGAGTTAGTTGAGAGAGGTGAAAACATTTACGAAGTCAATTGTGTCGCATGTCATCAAACTTCTGGACAAGGCATAACAGGGATATTTCCTGCTCTTGCTGGTAGTGACATCGTTATGAATAATAAAGATAGGAATATTGAAATTTTAATGGAGGGTGTCCAAGGAGCTGCTATGAACTCATTTAGTTATTTATCAGAGGTAGAATTAGCTGCAGTAATTACTTATACGAGACAATCTTGGGGTAATGCTGAAAAAGGTGATGGTACAATCGTTGTTCCAAAAGACATAGTAGATTATAAAGTACCAAAAATTTAAAATAGGATAATATTATGAGCGCAGTAATAGAGAATCATCATGACGAACACGATCATGGTCCTGCTAAAGGATTAACAAGATGGCTTTTCACAACCAATCATAAAGATATAGGTACACTGTATTTATGGTTTAGTTTTGCAATGTTCCTCATTGGTGGCGCAATGGCGATGGTTATTAGAGCTGAGCTATTTCAGCCGGGAATGCAGATTGTTGAACCCGAATTTTACAATCAAATGATTACTCTCCATGGTCTCATTATGATTTTTGGTGGAGTTATGCCTGCCTTTGTTGGTTTAGCGAATTGGTTAGTCCCAATGATGATTGGAGCACCAGATATGGCGCTGCCAAGAATGAATAACTTAAGTTTTTGGATATTACCTTTTGCATTTTTTATTCTTCTTTCATCCTTATTCATGGAAGGGGGAGCACCTAATTTTGGTTGGACATTTTATGCCCCTCTTTCAACAACCTATGCACCACCCAGCGTAACATTCTTTATATTTTCTGTTCATATAATGGGTGCTTCTTCTATTATGGGTGCTATTAATGTTGTGGTAACAATTATGAATATGAGAGCACCTGGGGTGACTTTAATGAAAATGCCTTTGTTTGTTTGGTCATGGTTAATAACTGCATATTTGTTAATTGCTGTTATGCCGGTTTTAGCTGGTGCTGTAACAATGATGTTAATGGATATTCATTTTGGAACAAGTTTCTTTAATGCTGCAGGTGGTGGAGATCCTGTTCTTTTTCAACATATTTTCTGGTTCTTTGGACACCCCGAAGTATATATTATGATTTTACCGGCCTTTGGTATTGTGTCACATATAATTGAGACGTTTTCGAGAAAACAATTATTTGGATATTCTTCAATGGTTTGGGCGATGCTCTCAATTGCAATTCTATCATTTGTGGTTTGGGCTCACCATATGTTTACTGTTGGCTTGCCCCTCGCAGCGGAAATATTTTTTATGTGGGCTACTATGTTAATTGCAGTTCCAACTGGAGTAAAAGTATTTAATTGGGTTGCAACAATGTTTAGGGGTTCATTGACTTTTGAAACCCCAATGTTATTTGCCGTTGCATTTGTTGTACTTTTTACAATTGGAGGATTGTCAGGGCTGATGCTTGCAATTGTTCCAGCTGATTTCCAATATCATGATACTTATTTTGTTGTTGCACATTTCCATTATGTTTTAGTGCCAGGAGCAATATTTTCTATCATGGCGGCTGTCTATTACTGGATACCTAAATGGTCTGGAAATATGTATGACGAGAGACTTGGCAAACTTCATTTTTGGTTATCATTTATAGGTGTCAATGTTACATTTTTCCCACAACATTTTATTGGTCTTGCTGGAATGCCTCGAAGATACCCAGACTATTCTCTTGTTTTTGCTGACTGGAATATGGTTTCAAGTGTTGGAGCATTTTTATTTGGCTTTTCTCAATTATTGTTTTTATTTATTGTTATTAAGACTGTGATGGGTGGAAAAAAAGCAACAGATCGGGTTTGGGAAGGTGCTAAAGGCTTAGAATGGACAGTAGCATCACCAGCTCCGTACCATACATTTTCATCACCACCAAAAATTGATTAATGAAAAAAGAAGCAAAAAAAACATTAATAAGGCTGATAGTGGCAGTCCCTCTAATGTTTGCTTTTGGCTTTGCACTTGTTCCTCTATATGATGTTTTTTGTGAGATAACAGGAATTAATGGAAAAGTTTTCCAATCTGAACACTCAGAAGATCTTATTACTGATGATGGAAGAAAGATCGCTCTTCAGTTTATATCAACCAATAATGAAAATATGCCTTGGACATTTAAACCATCCGAGCAGGTTATGAAGATTGAAACGGGGAAATATTACGGCGCAACCTTTTATGTAAAAAATACTACAAATAAAAAAATGACTGCACAAGCTGTTCCTAGTGTAGCGCCTTCAAATGCTGCAGCACATTTAAAAAAACTTGAATGTTTTTGCTTTGAGCAGCAAGAGTTACTGCCAGGAGAAGAAGCTTTGCTTCCTGTTAGATTATTAGTTTCAAATGAATTGCCATCTAATATAAAAAACATAATTTTGTCATATACAATTTTTGATATCACTGACTACAACGATGAAGTTCTAGCTCATAATCAAATGGAAATAGAGTGAGTTTTTAAATGAGTGGGGGAAGTTATTACGTTCCAGACCAAAGCAGATTCCCAATTTTCATGGCTGTTTCGTTGTTTCTTTTGGTCATGGGTGCATCGAGCACTATAAATAATTTAGACGATCCAAACAGTAATTCTGTATATATATTATATTTTGGGCTCGCTTGCCTTTTTCTAACAATGTTTTTCTGGTTTAGACAGGTGATCAAAGAGCACCTTGCTGGTTTAGACTCAAACCAATTAAAACAATCATATGTATACGGTATGGCTTGGTTTATATTTTCAGAGGTAATGTTTTTTGCTGCATTTTTCGGAGCTTTATTTTATGTGAGGGCCCTTGCAGTACCTTGGTTAGCTGGAGAAGGCTCTAAAGGTGCCGCAATTACAGCTATTGAACTTTGGCCAGCTTTTGAGTCTACTTGGCCGGTAATAACAACTCCAGATCAGGGAACAGAATTTGAACTTGCAAAGAAAAGCATGGCTTGGCCCGGATGGGAGAATGCTCTTAAATGGCTGCCTCTTTGGAATACGATTGTGCTATTAAGTTCATCTTGGACTGTTCATCTTGCCCATCTTGGTTTGAAAAAGGGAAATAGAAAAAAGTTTAATGCTTATCTTGGTGTAACAGTGTTTCTAGCTCTAATATTTGTTGGATTACAGGCACTTGAATATTATGAAGCTTATGCGCATTACGGTCTTACTTTAAATTCTGGCATTTATGGCTCAACATTTTTTATGTTGACTGGATTTCATGGTTTTCACGTTATGATGGGGGGTTTTATGTTAGCAATCATGCTAGCAAGATCAGTTTTTGCTGGTCACTTTGAGCAGCATGATCATTTTGGCTTTGAAGCTGCCTCATGGTACTGGCATTTTGTTGATGTTGTTTGGCTTATGCTATTTATATTTGTTTATATTCTTTAATTAGGAGCCTTCCCAAGGAACACTATTCCCAAGCTCACCTGTATAAAGACCAATTGCAATTAATATGATTAAAACTGTAGCAAAGAAAACTCTAAAACCAAGTAAATAAACAGTTCTTTTTCTACCTGTTTCGCCTTTATCTACTAGTAAAAAGAAAAGGCCACCAGCAAGCGAAAGAAGTAATAAAGGTATTACGATATATATTAGTGTTGTAATCATAATAAAATTTTAAAGCATATATACTTCAATAGATATGAAAAAAAATAAATTTAATCCTGGTACAAGAATAACAATATTTTTTGTATTCTTTGCTGCTTTGTTTTTTTCATTGGGTCTTTGGCAAATAGAGAGAGGACAGAGTAAAACAGTTTTATTAGACCAATTTGAGAAGAACTCAATTACAAATCCAAAATATATCAGCAAAGATTCTAAAAAATGGGATCGGGTCTTTTTTGAAGGCACATGGGAAGGACCAAATCAAATTTTGGTAGATAATGTTATTAATCGTGGCGTTGCTGGATATAAAGTCTTAACACCTTTTAGGATATCTGAAACTGAAAGGTTGATTCTAATTGATAGAGGATGGTTAAAAAGAAATACAGATATTATGAATTTACCTGACATAAACATAGTAAACATAAAAGAAAAAGTTAGTGGAATATTAGAAGCTCCTGAACTAGGTCTTGTGCTTTCAGATGATTTAGTTTCAGTCGAATGGCCAAAAATTGCTCAAACAAAAAATCTTGGAGTTATATCTAAAGAGTACGATGAAACTATATATCCTTTTATTTTATTAGCAGACCCAACAAGCAGATATAGCTTAGAATATATTAAAATTAAACCTACAAATATGACTCCTGTAAAACATTATGGTTACTCTGCGCAATGGTTTCTAATGTTTATAGTTTTGTGTGCAATGTACTTATGGTATGGATTTAAAAGAAATGAAAAGTAAATTTTTTCTAGCAACATTATTACTGACACCAATACTGGTTGTAACATTTTCAACCCTGTATTTCACTATGGGTATGTCACCAGATGGAACAAAAAATAATGGAGTTTTTTTCAAAAGTTATTTTGATCTAAACGATTTTAAAAATGGTGAAGGAAAACAAGACCTTATAAAATTTGAAGATGGCAAATGGATTTTGTCAGTGTATGTCACAAATATGGAAACAAGTAAAAGTTCTATATATTTGTCAAGACAACTTAACGTAGCTTTGAACAGAGATATAAATAAACTTAAGAGAGTTTTGTTTTATTCAAATAAGCTACTTGAAACTAACCTTAATGACATTAAATTACAGTATCCAAGAATTGAAATTGTTGAAGATAAAAATGGTGTGCTACTAAATGTGCTTCAAAGAAACTCACAGATTGACTTTAATATTGAAAATCCAATATTTGTTATAGATCCGTATGGAAGGGCGGTTATGTATTTTTTGCCAGATACAGACCCTAAATTAATTTTAAAAGATTTAAAGGTGTTAATTTAATGAATCAAATCAAAAACTTATCTCTATTTGGAATCTGCTTTGCTTTTGTTGTAATTGCATTAGGTGCTTGGACACGTCTCGTTGACGCTGGTCTTGGTTGTCCTGACTGGCCCGGTTGTTATGGTTTTGTTGTTTTCCCTATAAATGAAGCAGATATAGCAATAGCAGAAAGCAGATACCCATTATTTCCATATGATATTAATAAAGCAATACCTGAGGTAGTGCATAGATATTTTGCAGCAGGTTTGGGGGTCCTAGCAATTTTATTAGTTTATTTATCATTTAGGAAAACTAGTGATAGATCAATCCAGGCATGGTCTTCCTTTTTGTTATTATTTATATGTTGCCAAGGAGTTTTTGGATACCTTACAGTTAGCTTAAAATTATTGCCAATAATAGTAACATTGCACCTATTTGGAGGTTTCACAACATTAACATTGTTTTATTTCATATATTTAAAATCCCGTAATTTTTCGATATTTAGCCAAATCGATATTTCAAATTTAAAAACTATTGCAAGTATTGCTTTTATTGCATTAATTTTTCAAATATTTTTGGGTGTATGGACAAGCACTAACTATGCATCTTTGGCATGTGCAGATTTTCCAACCTGCCAAGGAACATATTTGCCTGAAATGGATTTTAAAAGTGGTTTTAATTTAAATCAGGAAGTTGGACCAAACTACTTGTATGGTCTGCTAGATAACCCAGCCAGAGTTGCGATTCACTATTCTCATAGAGTTTCAGCACTATTAGTTACATTTATTTTTTTAATTCTTATTTCAAGATTGTGGTTCTCTGATGCCGCTCCATTAGCCTCAACCCTTGGAATACTTTTATTAACTCAAATAACTCTCGGGATCATCAATGTTGTATACGTTCTTCCTCTTTATGTAGCTATTGCACATAATTTATTTGCAGCTTGCCTATTATTAGCTACATTTACTGTCAATTATCTTGCTTGGAAGAAATGACTCTTCTAAAAAGTTATTATCAGCTATGTAAACCAAACGTAGTTTATATGATGCTGATATGTGCTTTTGTAGGCATGCTACTAGCAGAGCAAACAGTAGCCTCATACAGTTATCTATTTATTGCATTAATTGGTATTGCCTTTTGTGCCGCGTCTGCTGCTGCTATCAATCAAGTGATTGACCGTAAATCAGATGCATCTATGACAAGAACCGATCAAAGGCCGTTACCTAAAGGTGAACTTTCTGCGATGCATGCATCATTATTTGCCATACTAATTGGAATTATTGGAGCATCAATTTTATATGTTTATATAAATACACTTACAATGCTTTTAACAATAGCTTCTTTAATTGGATATGCATTTATTTATACTATTTATTTAAAGAGAGCTACTCCACAGAATATTGTAATTGGCGGCTTGGCTGGTGCAGCGCCTCCTTTGTTAGGGTGGTCCTCTGTGACAAATACAATAGATCCTTATGCCTTATTATTAGTTTTGATTATTTTTGTTTGGACACCACCTCATTTTTGGGCACTTGCAATATACAGAAAAGAAGAATACGCAAAAGAATCTATTCCAATGCTGCCTGTAACCCATGGTGTAGTGTTTACAAAACTTCAGATTGTTCTATACACAATAATATTATTTATAGTCTCACTTTTGCCTTACGTGGTTTTAATGTCAGGTATCATTTATCTTATTTCAGCACTAGCACTAAGTTCAGCATTTCTGTATTACTCTATTAACCTTTATTATAGTGACAACGATGAAGATGCTATGAGCACATTTCAATTTTCTATTTATTACATATTTCTAATATTTTTAGCGCTTTTAATAGACCATTTTATAATTTTAGGCTGATGACAATTAAGAAAAATATTCTAATTATATTAATCTTTATTTTTACCGTATTGACACTTTTTATAAATAAACTTACATCGCCAAGAGTTTTAAGTGCAAATGAACTTTTAATAAATGGTCTTTTCTTATTTGAGAAACCAAAAGAAATATCTGACTTTACATTTTTTTCAGCAAATGAAGTAGAATTAAATAAATCTGATTTAATTGGTAAGTGGACATTAATGTACTTTGGATTTACCAAATGTCCTGATGAATGTCCTACCACTATGTATCAAATGTCAAAACTCATAAAAGTTTTAAGAGAAAAAAACTTTCCACTAGACGACAAACAATGGATTTTAGTATCTATTGATCCAGAGAGAGATACATCAGAAGAAATTGATAAATATGCAAAAGGATTTGATAAATCTTTTATTGGCGTCTCTAATGTAAGGCCAATGTTGATAAGCTTGGCAACACAGTTGTCTGTAAATAATATTATGCCAAGTGGAGATGAGATGGATAACTCACATTTAGATAATCATGTAAATAATATTATTTTATTAAATCCGGATGGACAGTTTGCCGGAGTTTTTAGACCTCCTTTCGATGTATCAAGATTATCTTTGACTTATCAATCAGTCACTCAGGATTAAGACTCAAAGTCAGTTATTCCGTTAAGAGAAAACATTTTCCATCCACTATCAGTTTCTTTAAATTCATATAGAGTATTACCTGTAAACAACTTTTCATCATTTGAATTAAATCTTGAGTAGATAACATCAGCAACATAAAAGTCATTTTTTTTACTAATCTTAAGTGAGTCAACAGTACTATAAGAGTATCCATCTTGAATATTATCCTTAATATCTTTGTAAACCGATATTACCTGCATTTTGTTCTCAGCAATGATGTCAAAACTTATGAAATTTACTGGTAATTCAAAATGAGATGCAATTCCTTCAAAATCATTTTCTATGAAATCTTCAATATAAGCTTTGTAAACTTTTTCGATTTCTATTTTATCTTTATATGAGGATTCATTATATAAAAGGGCAATTATAAAGATTACAAGACAAGTATTTATGGTCCATGGAACCCAATTTTTTTCATTAATCATATTTTTATAATAACTTTTCCTTTTGCCTTTCTGTCCTTTAAATGTGCAATTGCTTTGCTGCCGTCATCCAAATTAAATGAATCAGACACCTCTGGATTAATTTTTCCTTCTGTATGAAGTTTAAATAGCTCTTCAAAATTTTTTTTATTTTCTTCTGGAAACATTCCAACCCATGCACCCCAAAATACACCAACTATCTGGCATCCCTTAAGAAGTGTTAAATTCAGTGGCATCTTTGGGATATCATCAGCTCCAGCTGCGAAGCCAATAACTAAATATCTCCCCTCCCATGCAATCGACCTCAGACATGGTTCAGAATATGATCCACCAACTGGATCATAGATAACATTTGGACCAGATCCACCAGTAAGCTCTTTAATTTTTCCTGATAGTTCTTTTTGCTGATCTCTATCTAGTTTCCCTGCAGGATAAATAAAACTTTGGTCTGCACCATGTTTAATACATAGATCTACTTTTTCTTGTGAAGATGCTGCCGCTATTACATTTGCACCCATTGCCTTTCCTAGTTCTACAGTTGCAAGACCAACACCACCAGCTGCACCTAGAACAAGCAACGTTTCATTTTCTTTCAACATACCTCTCTGTTTAAGAGCATATAATGAAGTTCCATAAGTCATAGGAAGAGCTGCAGCAGTATCAAAATTCATAGAATCTGGTATTTTTACAGCAGCAGCTTCTGGAACAACAATTTTTTCAGCAAAGGCTCCTATTCCAGTCATTGCAAAGACTCTATCACCAACTTTAAGATTTTCTACCCCTTCTCCAACAGCTGATATTATGCCTGCTGACTCACCGCCAGGTGTGAAAGGTAACTCAGGTTGAAATTGATATAATCCCTGTATCATTAAAACATCTGGAAAATTTACACTCCCAGCTTTGTTGTTAATTAGTACATGCCCTGGAATAATTTCAGGATCTGGAACCTCACTTATTTGTAATTTGTCTGGAGGACCAAGCTCAACACACTGCAATGCTTTCATAATTTACCCCTACAATTGCGCATTATAATTTTTTACGTATTCATCCATTTCAGCTTTTGAATTTTTTGGAATTTTACTTAATTTATCTAATGATAACTCTGCTTCTTTTTTTATACTATCAGTATACTTAGGATTTTCAGACCTTAGGATCTCTGTATTAATTTTAGCTAAAGCGAGACCATCATTATGAAAGTTTTCTTTTGGAATTTTCCCTTTTTTTATTTTTAAAACACTATCCATTGATGCTAAAACCGAATCGCAATTATTAAGATAGCTAGCAACAAGCCTTAAGTCTTTTATTATTTCTTCTCTAGCAGAGTTAATATTAATACTTATTCCATCAATTGATATTTCAGTATTTTCACTCCTTCCTTCGTATATAACTTTAGAATCATTATTATCAATCTCTTGCTTTTCTTTATTGCTCATTTTTGGGCTTGGATTAATTAAGCAATATATTAGAATTAAATCTAAAAACTGTATGTGATCAAGGGACATTCCAGAAATATCATAAGGTGAAATATCAATCCCTCTTACCTCTACATACTCTATACCAAACTTTCTTAAAAGATCGTAAGGCCTTAAATTTTTTAACTGAGATCTCTTTGGCCTTATCGAGTCATAATATTCATTCTCTATTTGAATAATACCATTTGAAATTTGTTGATATTCATTATTGGAATCTCTCAAACCCTGTTTTTCAAATTCAGGAAATGGGACAGTCATTGCTTTTTTAATTTTATTTAAAAATTCAGATAAAGAATTGTATTTTATGTTTAAACTTTTCTGAGCCTTACTTTGATATCCTATATCGCTCATTCTTAACGAAGTTGCATTTTCAATATACATATCGTTTTCGTCAAGTTTATTTAGAATATGCTTTCTTCCTTTTACAAATGACTTATCGACCACATTTGTTTGACCAAACTCCACTAAAACAAACCAAAAAATTCTTTTGAAGTTTCTAATAAGTCCAAGATAAGTTTCATCAAAACTTTTTTGACTATTTGAGTTTGTTAATAAATTTAGGGAGGTGGGCTTTAATGAAAAGTTGTAATGCATTCCTGATACACATTGCATCGTTGAGCCATATCTTACTTTTAAACCTTTTCTATAAACATGTTTTAATAGGCCAACATTGCTCTGATGGTAAACACCTATATTGATATCTGATTCGTATTTTATTTCTGGAGGCATTGAGTATGGCCATAGCAATTCATTACTATCGATATTTTTTGCTACATAGGAATGAAGAGAGTATAAAAAGTCATTCAGATCATTGATATTTTCAAATATTGGCGTAACTAACTCTACTTGTGCTTCAGCAAAATCTGTAGTGATGTATTTATTAGTTAAAGCTGAACCAAGAGAATCAGGATGAAAATTTTTTGAAATATACCCATTCTTATTAATTCTAAAGAACTCTTTTTCAATACCTCTCCTTATAGTCAAGTTCTTAAAGAAACCAGAATCTTTAAGTTTAGCTAGCTTATTTTTTAGCGTTCCATCAGCCATTGAATCCTGGACCGGCTTCAACTATTTCTGGCTTAACATTAAATTTCTTAAAATTTTCTTGGAACTTTGAGATTAACTCTTTCAAATATCTATTATATTCATCTTTATTTTCCCAAGTATCTATTGGATTTAGTAACTTGTTATCAACACCATCTACTGATTTTGGAATTAGTAAATTTAATCCAGGTATTTTTATTGTTTCTGAGTCATCTAATTCTCCATCTTGGATTGCATTTACTATTCTCCTTGTGGTGGGTATATCAAACCTTGAACCAACTCCAAATGGACCTCCGGTCCAACCCGTATTAACTAAAAAAACTTTAGAACCAAACCCTTCTATTCGCTCTATTAAAAGTTCAGCATATACATTAGCTGGTCTAGGAAAGAACGGTGCTCCAAAGCAAGTTGAAAAAGTTGATTCAATGTCTGAATCTGATCCCACTTCTGTCGAACCAACCTTTGCGGTATATCCACTTAGGAAATGATATGCAGCTGCTTCTTTTGTTAGTATTGAAACAGGGGGAATTAATCCTGTGAGATCACATGTAAGAAAAATAACCGACTTTGGCTCTCCTGCCGCATTTTCACTTATAGCGCTCTCTATATGAGATCTTGGATAACAACATCTTCCATTTTCTGATAAAGATATATTGCTATAATCTGGTACATTGTCATCATCTAAGTAAACGTTTTCTATGACACTTCCATGCTTTATAGCCTTGTATATAACAGGCTCATTTTTTTCTGTTAAATTGATTGTTTTTGCATAGCAGCCACCTTCAAAATTAAAAACAGACCCTTTACTCCAACCATGTTCATCATCGCCTATCAACGAACAGTTTGGATCAGCTGACAAAGTAGTTTTACCCGTTCCTGATAATCCAAAAAATAAAGCAACATCTCCTTTTGAATTTACATTTGCAGAGCAGTGCATAGGAAGAACACCTTTTTCAGGAAGCAAAAAATTTTGAACAGAAAACATAGATTTTTTCATTTCACCTGCATACTTCATGCCTGCGAGAATTACCTTTCTTTTAGCAAAATTTATTAACACACTACTTTCTGAATTTGTACCATCGGTTTTAGGATCACAGCAAAAATTAGCAGCACTTATTATTTGCCATTCTTTTTTATTTGATGGATTAAAATTACTCGCACAGACAAATATCAATCTTGCAAACAAAGAATGCCAGGCAGTCTCAGTTTTAACAATAACTGGCAGATAATGATCTTCATGAGATCCAACATGTACCTTTGATGAATAATGAGTTTTCTCTGACAAATATAAATTTACTTTGTCCCACAAAGAATCAAATTTATCTTCATCAAAAGGCTTGTTAACTTCACCCCAATCAATTAAATCTTTTGTACCAGACTCCTCAACAATAAATCTATCATTTGGACTTCTGCCGGTTCTTTCACCAGTTGTTGTTGAAAAAGCACCATTGCTTGCAATAATTCCTTCATTGTTTTCGATGGCTTCTTTTATAAGTTCTTCGTTGTTAAGCTCTATGGCTTGAGGGGTATTTGTAAAATCGTTCATGTTACTAACAAATATTATAGGTACTTGGGGGGAATAATTATATATGTTGAGGTGATAATTATGTACCTATAATATAAGTATTGTTAGTCATAAAAGATAACTTTATGTAGTATCATTATGTTTTTCTAACAATTAAAGTCAATTAATATTAAAATCGTCTATTTTAAAGGAAAAAAACGTATCAAAAAATGTAGCTCTACTACATTTTTAATTAAATTTAACCAATTTTCTATATTTAAAGATAGTTACTACTAGATATAATGCAAAGAAAAGAAATCCATACTCTGCAAAATTAAAAATAAATCTCCAACCATCCTCAGCACAACTTGGCCCACCAGCAAGCGTTCTTCTTAAAGCATCATATAGACCAAAGTATTCAACTTGAGCATGAAAAGGCATGCCACATCCTGAGAGCTGAGCAAGCTCATTAGGAGCCATATTTTGAATATATATTTGTCTTGATGTTACCAACATGCCAATAATGGAGGAGACAAAAATTAAAGAGGCGCTTATAAGATCTTTTTTAAATAAAAATCCAACCAAACCTGAGACGGCAACCAAGCCAAAGATGTATCTTGTGAGAACACACAAAGCACAGGCTTGAAGATATAAAAATTCGTCCATAGCTATTGCAATAATAATTACAAGTAAAGCTGAGAACATTAAAGTAAGTTCAAAATAATTTTGAAAGATATTGTTGATTAAATTTACAATTTTTTTGTACATTTTTTCCATTATAGAAAAACAAGAGTCATAATACATCATATAAAGTTTAAACATGAAAGATAGAATTTTTATCATAGATGGGTCCTCTTACTTATATAGAGCTTTTCATGCTATGCCGCCTTTAAGTACATCAAAAGGTCAGCCAACAGGCGCCATTAAAGGTGTTACAAATATGTTGATGACTTTAAAAAAAGACAGTGAAGGATCTCCAATAATTGTTGTTTTTGATGCAAAAGGCAAAACATTTAGAAATGAAATTTATTCTGAATATAAAGCTAATCGACCTCCGATGCCTGATGAGCTTCGCTTGCAACTTGAGCCGGTTAAAGCAATTTGTAAGGCCATAGGTTTTCCACTTATTGAAATTGAAGGTGTTGAAGCAGACGATGTTATAGCAACAATATCCAGAATGGCTAAAGATGCTAGATATAAATGTGTAGTATCTTCACTAGACAAGGATCTTATGCAATTAGTAGAGGATCCTGATACAACTTTGATGAACACAATGAAGCATGAAATTTTTGATGAGGCAAAGGTATTCGAAAAGTTTGGCGTTAAACCTAATCAAATAAGAGATATGCTAGCTCTTGTTGGCGATTCATCAGATAACATCCCAGGTGTTCCAAAAGTAGGTCAAAAAACTGCTGCAAAGTGGCTTAATGAGTATATTGATTTGGATGGAGTTATAAAAAATGCTGACTTGATAAAAGGAGTTGTTGGAGACAATTTAAGAAACAGTTTAAGTGAGCTTGATAGAAATGTTGAGCTAGTCTCTTTAAAAGATGATGTTGATTTAAATGCAAAGTTTGAAGATCTTTTAACACTAAATCCAAACCAAGAAGAGCTAGACAAAATTTTTAAAGAGTTAGAATTTGCACCAATGAATAAAGATAAAGATGAGCAGACTCCAAAAAAAAATGGAAAATATGAAACAATTCTTAACAAAAAAGATCTAAACTCTTGGATTAACAAAATAAAGAAATCAAAAGCCTTTGCAATAGATACTGAAACAGATTCTGTCCAAACTGTTTCTGCCAACATGCTAGGGATATCTCTCTCAGTAGAAGAAAACGAAGGTTGTTATATTCCAATTGGACATGACTATGAGGGCTGTCCAGAACAATTATCCATGGATGAGGTTATTACAGGCCTTGGTCCTATTATAGAAGAAAATCAAGATAAGATTGTTGGACAGAATCTAAAATTTGATATTCCAATATTATCAAGACATGGTATTAACATAACAAAGTTTTTGGCAGACACAATGTTAATGTCATATGTGTTAAATAGTACAGCCACAAGACATGGGATGGATAGACTCGCTGACTATTATTTAAACTATACCACTACAAAATATACTGATGTAACAGGAACGGCATCAAAACAAATACCATTCTCTGAAGTAAAGCTTGATGTGGCAACCGACTATGCTGCAGAAGATGCTGACATAACTCTTAGACTATTTAATGTTTTGCAACAGCACTTTAAAGAGAGGCCTATTCAAGAAAAACTTTTACATAATCTTGAATATCCTCTCGTTCATGTGCTTTCCAAAGTTGAGCAAAATGGTGCAAAAATTGATAAGAAAAAATTAGCCAATCACTCTATGGAGTTGAGTGAAAAGATTGATGAACTATCTTCTTCAGCTTTCAAGATTGCAGGCGAAGAATTTAATCTAGATTCTCCAAAACAACTTCTAGAAATACTATATGAAAAATTAGGATTACCTGTTCTGAAAAAAACACCAAAAGGTCAACCATCTACAAATGAAGACACACTCCAAAAGCTATCTGAAGAATATGAATTACCAAAAATTATTTTGCAATATAGAACACTTGCAAAATTAAAGTCTACTTATACAGATAGTTTAATTAATATTGAAAACCCTAAGACAAATAGAATTCATACATCATATCAACAAGCTGTAACTTCAACTGGCAGGCTATCATCTACTGAACCAAATTTACAAAATATACCTATAAAAACTGCAGAAGGCAGAAGAATTAGAGAGGCTTTTGTTCCTGAGAAAGGCAATATACTAATTTCAGCAGATTATTCTCAAATAGAACTAAGGATAATGGCTCACTTATCAGATGATAAGAATTTAACCTACGCATTTAATAATGATATAGATGTTCACTCTTCAACAGCAGCAGAGGTTTTTGGAGTTTCAATTGAAGATGTTTCTCAAGACCAAAGACGAAGTGCTAAAGCAATTAATTTTGGATTAATGTACGGAATGTCAGCTTTCGGGTTAACAAGACAACTTGGAATTCCAAGAGGTGAAGCACAAGAATATTTAGATACATATTTTGCAAGATATACTGGTGTACGGGATTATATGGACAACATAAAATTAAAGGCAAAAGAAGATAAGTTTGTTGAAACGATTATGGGTAGACGACTTTATTTAAATGAAATCAACGCAGCAAATGGTTTAAGAAGACAAGCAGCAGAAAGGGCTGCTATCAACGCTCCACTTCAAGGGTCAGCAGCAGACATCATAAAAAAAGCTATGTTAGATATTGATGATTTGATTCTAAACGAAATGCCAGAGGTAAAGATGATTATGCAAGTTCATGATGAATTAGTTTTTGAGTGTCCAAAAGATAACGCTGATATAGTCATGCAAAAAATGAAAAGCACTATGGAACAAACCATTGAACTTAATATTCCATTAATTGCTGACGCTGCAATTGGTAAAAATTGGAACGAGGCTCACTAACTTGATATATCAATTAATATTATCAATGAATTCCTGAGCAATCTCTCTTTCTATACCAGATGAAAAAAAATGACCACCAGAATATTTTTTAACTATTGGATTCTGATATTTTTTTATTGCCTCTTCAACTAGCTTTGAATCTATTTCGTTATCATCTTCTGCGTAGGCGAAATAACTTGGTATAGACTTATTTCCGATAATGTTATGATCTTTAAGCCTATTCCCCATGGCATTTCCTAAAAAAAATTTTTTAAAAAATTTTTCAGTTCCTTTAACATCAAATTGTCCAATGTAATGATTTAGTAGTTTTTCACTCATTAAATCCTCATATTCTTCTATTCTTTTTAAAACACCAGGAACTAAAAACCCTCTTGTTAACAAGTCACCATATAAAGGAATCTTTACTATTGATAACAGAGGAATATTCGCAGCATCAATAAGTGGAACTTGATAACCAATGAAACTAATGTTTTCTGTATTATTTGCGGCATATTTAGCTGCAACTGCAGCACCAAATGAGACCCCATATAATATTACATCTTCAACTTCACAATGCTCAATCAGTTCTTTAAGTTGTTTTTCCATAAGTTCAATACTTACATCGCTATAAACTCTATCTGAGTAACCTCTGCCATATTGATCATAAGTTATTACTCTATATTCATTTTCAACAAAGACATTTATATATTCTTCATATGCAAGTGAGCCAAAAGTAGCACCATGAACTAGAACAATAACTTTGTTGCTTTTATCTCCAATATCTTTATAAGTGGTTATACCATTACTCAACTTAACCTCTTGGTAACCCGAATTTAATCTAAATTCCTCAATGTCAATGCTCTCTCTGTCAATAGCGAAATATATACAAGCTGGAATTACTATCAATATGAAGAGAAGGCAGATAATTTTTTTCATTAATTAATATTTTAGAATTATTAATTAATTATATTAATAACATATAAGTTCATGCTATCTGTCTATTGGTGTGTATCGCAATTCTTCAGGAAGAAGAATCCTAATGCCATGCTCATCTCTTAAATCAGATATTTTCATTTGAAGATATTTCTCAGGCATTTTAAAGGGCCATTTTTTCTTCATCTTAAACGCTCTAAAAATTACTTTTCTTTTGATCCCGGAAAGTTTCCAAAAAATTTTCATAAATCCAAAGATACCAAATTCTTTATATAGATCTTTATAGAGTTGTTTTATTTGAGGAAGGCTCTGATATCCCCAAATATATTTAAACTCCCATTTACTTCCCCATACAACCCAACTATCAAGAATTGATTCTTGTTCAATAGATATATCAAGACCAAATATGATATGAGTGCAATCATGATCTCTTAGAAGCGTTCCTGAGTTGCCATCATCTTCAAAAACTTTAGTTGTATCTGGAAAAGATTTGTAATAGCAATCTAAACCCTCTTGCAGGGTCAAATGACAGTCCTGTTTTTGATATTCCAACATTATGCTTAAAATTTTAGCATTTCTTTTGAAAGCTTATCAAAGCCACTAATGTCTTTTGATGAGACAGATATTGGGTTTGAATTAGGCATCTTTTCTTTAACAAAATTTATAGTCTTAGCTATCTTGTTATTTGACAATTTGTCACTTTTAGTAAGAACTGGAACATAAGGAACATTAAAATTTCTGCATAAATGAACCATCTCCCAATCACTGTCTTTTAGAGGATGGCGAATATCCATAAAAATAATAACGGCAGCTAAAGCCTCCCTTTTTTGAAAGTACTGTCCTAATAATGGCCCCCAATCTTTCTTTTTTGCTTTGCTATATTTTGCAAATCCGTATCCGGGTAAGTCTAAAAGCTTTAAATTTTCATTAACTTTAAAAATATTAATTTCAGTAGTTCTTCCAGGTGTTTTGCTAATTCTTGCTAATTTTGGATTTTCCGTAAGAGCATTTAAAGCACTCGATTTGCCAGCATTTGATCTGCCTGCTAGTAAAATTTCACAGCCAACATCTTCAGGCAAATTTTTAAAGTTTGTAACACCAAAAACGAACTCTGTATTTTTAAAAAGGTTTTTCATTTAATTATTTATATCATATCAACCTATGTTTATAATACACATCAATAAGACACACATTTATAATTTCAATGAAATATTTTTTAATATTATTTGTTTTTTTTGGCTTTACAGTCAGCATAAATGCTGCAGAAGAAAAATCCAAAGAAATAGAAATGCCTAAAACTTTTGTTTTAGGCGATCCAATGAAAGGATCTGAACTTGTAGCATCATGTGCTGCATGTCATGGTGTTGATGGAAACAGCATGGTTACAGATTGGCCAAAACTTTCGGGTCAAAATCAAAAATATTTGTATGAGCAATTATTGTATTTTAGAGATGGAACAAGGATGAATGCCTTGATGATGTCTGTTACTCCATATCTACAAACCCTTAAAGACAATGATTTAAAAGATATTGCAGCTTTTTATTCACAATACAAAAGTACAGTTGGACAAGCAAAAAATGATGAAGAAATGCTTGCACTTGGAACTAAGCTTTATAGATTTGGTAATATAAAAAAACAAATACCTGCATGTACATCTTGTCATGCAGTTTATGGTCAAGGTAATAGCTTAGCAGGCTATCCATCTGTAGCTGGACAACAGGTAGGGTATTTAACTTCTTCGCTTAAGGCATATAGATCAAAAGAAAGAAATGCTGGTGAGGGATCTTTGGTGATGCAAGGAGTTGCCGCAAACCTCAGCGATGATGAAATAGATGCCTTAGCAAATTACATGCACGGTTTATATCAGTGAGAATATATATATGAAAACTTTAATAACTTTTTCTCTTATTGCGTTTTTTGCTCTCTTAGCAAATGCTAACGAGTCTGATTTTAGACTTGGTGTTGATTATAAGCTTATTGACAATCCTCTTCCAGTAAAAAAAGATGGAATTGTAGAGGTTACCGAAACTTTTTGGTATGGATGTGCCGCATGTTACAACTTTGATGGGCCATTAAACTCGTGGGCGTCTAGACAAAGTGATGATGTTAATTTTTCTAAGATGCCTGTTACTTGGGGAGCAATCCATCAATTACACGCCAGTCTTTATTATACGATTGAGGCTCTAAAATTAGATCCAACTACCCACTCAGCTGTTTTTATTACAATGCATAAAGAAGGTAATTTTTTATCAAGTACAAGCGAAGTAAAAGATTTTCTAAAAGGATTTGGTATTGCTCCCGAGGTGGCTGAAAAGTATTTAGATTCTTTTACTGTTAAACAGAGGGTAAATAGAGCAAAAAAGAACGCAAAACAATTAAAAATTTCTGCTACACCAGTTATGATTGTTGACGGTAAATATATGATTGAACCCAGAGGTTCCTACAATAGAATTCTTCAAGTTGTCGATTATGTTGTAGATCTTCAGAAACCTAATTCATAAACTATGAAAAAAAATATTTATTTAGTAATTCTTCCATTATGTTTTTTAATCCTTTTTAATGGAAAAAAATATGACGAAGCTGTTATTGAAAGATTAGCACTTACCGTAAATCTTTGTTTGGAAGGACAAGATTGTGGAAGTTCGACTATGGCTGGCCAATCTATGACTGCAGTTCCCATGGAAGAAGTAAAAGTTGAACTATCACAAGGTTCTGAGCATACAATTAAAATGCTAAATTCAGGAGATGGTGGCCAAATGATTTTTGAGCCAGCTGTAATCAAGGTTTCAAAAGGAGATACTATCCATTTTAAAGCAACAGATATGTCTCATAATTCAGCTACGATAGATGGAATGATGCCTGCAGGCGCTGCTGCGTGGGCAGGTCAAATGAATGCAGATATTAGCATTACCTTAGACACAGAAGGCGTATACGTTTATCAATGCGATCCTCATGTAATGATGGCAATGATAGGAGTTATTCAGGTAGGTGAAGCTGTAAATATTAACGAAGTAAAAGCTGCAGCCTCAAGCTTAAAATCAACATTTGTAATGAATTCTGACAGAATTGATAAGTATTTAAGCCAACTTTAATGTTTCTCTAACTCTGAAATTCTTTTTTCAAGATCTTTAATAATCTTTTCAAGATTTTGATATTTTGTTTTCTTCACATAGCCACTTTGTTCAATAATATTTTGCACTTGTTCAGAAATTCCTTCTTCAATATTATTCATAATATCGTTTGGAATTATTTTACTTAGTGCTTTAAGTTCTTTTTCAATAATATTTTTCAAAGCATCTGATAGATTTTTATCTTTCATATTTATTTTCAATAATTCTTAACAATTTATTCCAATCGGAAAACTCATCTGGTTTTTCAAATTTTTGCTCCCACTCACTATTAATATTAAACCAAAGGCAATCTATTCCAAGAGTATTTGCTGCATAAATATCATTAATCTGATGATCTCCAATATGGAGGATATTATCAAATGTAATATCTTTGACTTGAGTTAAAGCCATATCAAAATGTGCCCTATTAGGTTTGCTATTCTTTGCCTCAAGAGAGCTAATTGAAAATTTGAAGCACTCACCGATATCAAATTTATATATATTTGCATTTCCGTTTGTTAGAACTCCTAATATATATTTTTTAGAAAGATCTTTAATTGCATTTTTAACACCATCAAAGAATTCAATATCATGTCTTTCTGAAATAAAGATTTCAAATGCTTTACTAACAATCTTATCTCTATATTTTTCAGGGGTAACATGAGAAAGCTTCTTCCTAAATATTTCTTTTCTAAGCTTGCTGATATCCCATGCAATACTTTTATCATCTTTAATTAAATCTTCCCTTAGGTTAAGGAAATCATTAAGATCTCCCCATTCTACTTTTCCAACCTTTCCTTCAATCCATTTCCTGGTTTTCTTTTCAGCTTTGATAATTGTTGGATGGTTATCCCAAAGAGTGTCATCTAAATCAAATGTAATCAATTTTATTTCTTTATTCATTTACAACTTTAAATATTTTCTAATTTATTTTTTGCACGAGGATGAGATTTATCATAAATTTTTACTAAATGCTGATAATCCAATTTTGTATATATTTGTGTAGTTGATAAAGAACTGTGACCCAAAAGCTCTTGAATTGTTCTCAAGTCACCACTAGATTCCAGCATATGGGTTGCGAAACTATGTCTAAGCATATGAGGATGAATAGGAGGTAAACCTTGTTTAGTCGCCATTTTTTTAAGCCTTAACTGGACACTTCTGATTGATAATCTGCCACCTTTAGAATTTAAAAAAAGAGCATCGGTATTATTCTGAATCTTCTCTCTTTCAATAAGCCAATTATTGATCGCTTTTACTGCAAATCTTCCTATTGGAACCAACCTAGCCTTTGCACCTTTACCAATTACTTTCAAAAAAGTTTTATTTTCTTCAAAGTCACTGATATTTATATTAACTGTTTCAGAAACTCTCAATCCAGAAGAATACATAACTTCCACAATTGCCATATCTCTTATCTCAATCAAATTACTTGGTTTAAAATTTAAAAGTTGTTCTACATCCTCTGGTGATAGAACATCAGGAAGGACGCTTGACGACTTTGGACCAGAAACTAATTCAAAAGGAGATGAATCAATTAAACCATTTTTTTTAAGAAATCTAAAAAAACCTTTTGCTGAAGATAAATGTCTTTGAATACTCCGCGGACTATTGCTATTTGTATAAAGGTCGCCAATCCATGCAGAACAAATTTCATCTTTAATTTCGAAGTAGTTTGTAATATTTAAATTTTCTAAAAATAAATATAATTTTTTTAGATCTCTTTCATATGATAATGCAGTATTTTTTGAAAGATTTTTTACTTGAGAAACATATATTAAATATTCTTTAATATCTTTAAGAATAATCGGAGTATTCTTCATAAATTATTTTGTTAACTTTTTCTCCAAAACATCTCTAATATATTCAATAAAGGTTGTATCTTCATCTCCAAGATATTTTGATCTGTCATAACTACCAAGCATCAGCAGACCTATCTCATCACCTGCTAAAACTACGGTAACAACCATTGATTCAACTTTTTCATCATCAAATAAAGCAATAACCTTTTCTTTAGAAAATGAACCACAGTAAATGGCGCCTTTATGAAAAGAAAACCCAGTTTTACTCTCGATATCATTTATAGAAGAATTATTAAAAAATTTTAAAAAAGGTTTATCAATCTTAAATTCTTTTCTGAAAATACTTTCAACAATTCCAACAGCATCCTTTTTTGACTTGGAATCAAGAATTTTCAAAGTAAGTTTTTTTGATTTTAAGAACAAATCTTCATTAGTAGAAGCTGTTTCTACAAAAGACGTTAGTAATTCCATGAGTTTTTTATGTTCTCCTCTTAGCCTAAAAATTTGTCTTTCAAGAATAGACGATGCTGAACTTGAAGAGTGTTTGAATTTCATTTCTCCAACAAGTGATTCTCTGGCTTCAAAAAAATCAAGGTTTTCAAGTAAAAATAATTCAACATCTTTTGGATCTAATTTTTTACTCATTCATATTTCCCTTATAAATTAAGTTGGCAGGACCTTTAACAATTATGTTATCTTTACCTTTTTTAAAATTTAACTCTCCACCTATTGACTTCACCTTGACAGACTTATTACTGTTTGAAAGCAAACTCGAGGCAACACATAACGAAGCAGACCCACATGAAAGAGTCTCTCCTACTCCATTTTCGTATGTTCTTATTTCAATATGTTCATTATTTTTTCTGAAAATTGATAGATTGATATTAAATTTTTTTATAATGCCCTCAAGATTTTTATAAATATTATTTAAATTTGCTTTTTTTATTGCTCTCATCTTAATACAGAGGTGATTATTTCCAATATTTGATAGAAAAAAATCATCTTTAACTTTTCTTTCTAACTTTTTTATTAAGTTCTTTTCTGAAAAGGGAGAGGGACAATCTATTGAAACTTCAACAGTGTTATTTCTACCTGGAGCACAAATAATATTTTTTGATTTTGTTTGTATATTAATTTTACCTTTTGGTGCAAAGTTATTTTGCCATATGTATTTTGAAGCACATCTTATGCCATTCAAACACATGCCAGCCTCTGAACCATCTGAGTTATAAAATTTCAAGAAGAAATTACTACTTGCTAGTGTTGGAAGACAAACATTTATAAGCTGATCAAATCCAATGCCTGTATTTCTATCTGAGATTTTCTTAACTTTAGTTTTATTAATTTTTATATCAGATTCTATGGAGTTTATGATTACAAAGTCATTTCCATTACCATGCCATTTTTCAAAATTCAGATTCAATATTTACCTCATTTTTAATTAAGTCATCATATGATTCTCTTTTGCGGATAACTTTAAATTTGCTGCCGTCCACTAATATCTCAGGAGGCTTTCTTCTTGAATTGTAATTTGAAGACATGACATGTCCATAAGCTCCAGCAGTCTTCACTGCCAAAACATCGCCCTCAGATGCTTCTAGCAAATAATCTTTGGCAAGAACATCTGATGATTCACATATCGGACCAACTATTGTCCAACTATTAGCTTTTGACTTACCTTTTTTCACATTTATTACGTCGTGCTTAGCCCCATACAAAGCAGGCCTAATTAAATCATTCATACCTGCATCAACAATTAGATATTTGCCTTTTATGTATTCAACACTCGTCAACATGATACCTGCATTACCAGAAATACTTCTTCCAGGCTCAAGAATAATTTTTTCATTTCTGTCATTTAGCTCTTTTTTTATATCTTTAACTAGATCGCCTGGAAATGGAAAATCTGATTCAGTATATGAAATTCCAAGCCCACCCCCAATATCAAGAAACCTTAGTTCAATACCAGTATTGTTAATTTCTTGTGCAAGCTTTTTTATATACTTTGCTGATTCTTTAAAGTCATTTAAATCAAATATTTGAGAGCCAATATGACATGACAATCCAATAAGATTTAATGAATCAGAACTAGATATATATTTTGATAGTTTTAAAACACCGTCTAATAAGATACCAAATTTATCTTTTTTTCTTCCAGTTTTAATATATTCGTGACCGCCTGAATCTATTTCTGGATTAAATCTTATTGCAACATCAACGATTGTTTTTTCTTTTTTAGCTATTCTTTCAATTCTCAGCATTTCTGATTCTGATTCGATATTGAATGAAAGAATATCTTTTTTTATTCCTTGGATAATTTCAGCATTAGTTTTTGCAATACCAGTAAAAATAATTTTTTTTGGATCAGCTCCTGCAGAAATCACTCTTTCTAATTCACCTCCTGAAACAATATCAAAACCACTACCTTTTTCATTTAATAATCTTAATATAGAAATATTACTCAGAGACTTTACGGAGAAACAAACTATTCCCTCATTTTTTACAAAAGCATTTGAATAGGCATCAAAATTGTCCTCAAGAGTTTTTTTTGAATAAACATAAGATGGCGTACCATACTTTGATGCTATATCTGAAACTGGCACATCTTCACAAAAAAGAACACCATTTTTATAAAAAAAATTACTCATTTATCAAAATATAATTCTAGAATATCAAAGGGCCTTTTACCCCACATCCAAATACAAGGGTCAGCAAAAGTAAACAAAAAACACTTTTTAAATTCATGACATTATTATGAATTTAAATAGTCAAAATTGATATAAAAGCTTTTTAGTATTTATAACTTTCTTCTTTGAAAGGCCCATCTTTTGGAACATTAATATAATCTGCTTGCTCTTCAGTAAGCTGTGTTACGGTTCCTCCAAAACCTTCCACCATTAGGCTGGCCACCTCTTCATCAAGTTTTTTTGGAAGAACTTCCACTGTAATCATTTCTGCTTTTTTGTCAGCATCATTTACATTAGCAAAACCTTGTTTATATAAATGAATTTGAGCCAAGACTTGATTGGCAAATGATCCGTCCATAATTCTACTAGGATGCCCTGTTGCATTACCGAGATTAACCAGTCTTCCTTCGGCAAGTAAGATCACATAATTTTTACTTGAAAGATCTGGTGTTCCATCTGGAGCAGTGTCTCTAAATACTCTATGAACTTGAGGTTTTATTTCATCCCAATAATAGTTTTCTCGCATAAAAGCCGTATCAATTTCGTTATCAAAATGTCCAATATTACAGATTACAGCTGTATTTTTGAGAGTATCTATCATTGCAGAATCACAAACGTTTACGTTTCCAGTTGTTGTTACAATAAGATCCGTATCTCCCATAACAGACATATTTATGTCTTTTGGATCTCTAGTAACAACTCCATTCTTATAGCAAGAAACAACGGAGAAGCCATCCATGCATGCTTGCATTGCACAAATCGGGTCAGATTCAACAACACTAACAATCATTCCTTCTTGCGCCAAACTTGCTGCAGAGCCTTTACCCACATCACCGTAACCAATTACAAGACCTTTCTTTCCTGAAAGAAGCATATCTGTGCCTCTCTTTAACGCATCATTAAGACTATGTCTGCATCCATATTTGTTATCATTTTTTGCTTTTGTTACTGAATCATTAACATTAATTGCTGGAATCTTAAGCTCACCCTTTTCAAGCATTTCTTTTAATCTATGAACGCCAGTAGTGGTTTCTTCAGATACACCATGAATAGTTTCTAACATATCTGGAAATTTTGAGTGGACCATTGAAGTAAGGTCGCTTCCATCATCAAGAATCATATTTGCATCCCATGGTTTTCCATCTTTACATATGGTTTGCTCAATACACCATTCGTATTCCTCATCAGTTTCACCTTTCCATGCAAAAACAGGTATCCCTATTGCTGCCATTGCAGCTGCAGCATGATCTTGAGTTGAAAAAATGTTACATGACGACCACCTTAACTCTGCTCCGAGATCTACAAGTGTTTCCATTAGGACTGCAGTTTGAATTGTCATATGAATGCATCCCATTATTTTTGCCCCAGCTAGAGGTTGTTCATCTCTATATTTATCTCTGAGGGCCATTAAGGCTGGCATTTCATTCTCAGCAAGAGATATTTCTCTTCTTCCAAATTCAGCAAGTTTTATATCAGCTACTTTGTAATCATTATCCATATTATTTTCCTTTTTATTATAGTTGTGAGATTTCTGAAGCTTTATCAGTTTTTTCCCAAGAAAGATCAATGTCAGTCCTCCCAAAATGCCCGTATGCAGCAGTTGGAAGATATATTGGCCTTTTAAGGTCAAGCATATTTATAAGACTCTTTGGTCTTAAGTCAAAATTTTCTTCTACTAATTTTTCAATATCTTTTTTTGATATTTTTTCACTATCAAACGTATTTACGTTTATAGAGGTTGGCTTAGCAACACCAATTGCATATGAAACTTGAATTTCACAAAAGTCAGCAAGCCCAGCTGCAACAATGTTCTTAGCCACATATCTTGCTGCATATGCTGCAGACCTGTCTACTTTTGAGGGGTCTTTACCAGAAAAGGCACCACCACCATGTCTAGCCATCCCACCATATGTATCCACAATTATTTTTCTTCCAGTAAGACCACAGTCACCAACTGGACCACCAATAACAAATTTTCCAGTTGGATTGATATATATCTTTGTTGAATCTAGTATCCATTCCATTGGAACAATTGGTTTAATAATGTTTTCCATCACGCCTTCTTTAATTTCATCTTGAGTTATATCTTCATCATGTTGTGTTGATAAAACAATTGCTGAAAGGCCTTCAATTGTTTTGCCATCATCTGAATAAATAGCGCTTACTTGGCTTTTTGCATCAGGTCTCAGCCATGAAAGCTCATTATTTTTCATAACTTCTGCCTGCTTTCTTACTAATCTGTGTGATAGATCGATTGGAAGGGGCATCAATGATTCCGTTTCAGTACATGCATATCCAAACATTAAGCCCTGGTCGCCTGCACCCTGTTCTAAGTTTTCACCTTCGCCCTCAGTGACACCTTGAGAGATATCAGGCGATTGCTCAAAAACAAGGTTTGTAAATTCACAAGTATCTCCATTGAACCCATAATCATCAGTGTTATAGCCAATATCATTGATTGTTTTTCTAACTACTGGTTCTAAATCAGGACTTCCTGAAGATGTAATTTCACCTGCAATAAAAACCATATTATTTTTAATCATTGTTTCACACGCAACCCTGCTATTTGGATCTTCACTTAAATATGCGTCTAGCACAGCATCTGAAATTTGATCACAAACTTTATCTGGATGGCCTGCCGACACAGATTCTGATGTAAATATATAACTCATTTTCTTCTCTCCCTGAAATTTAACTGTGAAGAATTTTTTTGCAGATGTATTCTAAAAAAAAGATTGTGATCACAATTTGTATATTTTAATACAAATAAGAAAAATATGAAAAAATCGAATATTTCCTATGCTTTTTATTTTAAAAATATTATTATCCATAATTAATTGGGGAAATACTCTTGCAGCAAAAAGATCCTATAAACGCCTTAAGATTTCTTTCTATTGATGCAGTTCAAAAGGCTAATTCAGGGCATCCAGGAATGCCAATGGGCATGGCAGAGATAGCCACTGTTTTATGGAGTAATCATTTAAAACATAATCCATTAAATCCATATTGGTTCAATAGAGATAGATTTGTACTATCCAATGGACATGGGTCTATGCTTTTGTATAGCTTACTTCACTTGACTGGATACAATCTTTCAATAGATGATCTTAAAGATTTTAGAAAACTCAAATCAAAAACTCCTGGACATCCGGAATATGAT
Source organism: uncultured SAR86 cluster bacterium (assembly GCA_902586925.1). Lineage (GTDB taxonomy): Bacteria > Pseudomonadota > Gammaproteobacteria > Magnimaribacterales > D2472 > SAR86A. The sequence goes on from CACIJE010000001.1 coordinate 461,757, forward strand.
TTAGATATTGGTGTTGAGACTACCACAGGACCCTTGGGTCAAGGCATTGCTAATGCTGTTGGTATGGCAGTATCAGAAAAGATATTAGCTGCTGAATTTAACGAAGAAGATATTAAACCTATTGATCACTATACCTATGCCTTTCTTGGTGATGGCTGTCTAATGGAAGGAATATCACACGAGGCCTGTTCATTTGCAGGAACTCATAATTTAGGAAAATTGATTTGCTTTTACGACCAAAATGGAATTTCAATTGATGGTGAAATCAAAAATTGGTTTACAGATGATTCTGTACAAAGATTTGATAGTTATGGCTGGCAAACAATATGTGTAGATGGCCACAATTCAGATGAAATTAATAAAGCTATTTCAAAAGCAAAAAATGAAGTTAGCAAGCCCTCAATGATTTTTTGTAAAACAACTATTGGTTTTGGATCTCCAAATAAATCTGGTACTGCTGATGTTCATGGAGCACCATTGGGTGAGGAAGAGGTAATTAAGACAAGAGAAGCCTTAAATTGGCATTATGGTGAATTCGAGATACCTCAAGAAATTTATGATTTTTGGAACTCTACTGAAAAAGGTACCGCACTTAATTCTGAATGGAATGAATTATTAAAAAGTTATGAAGAGAAATATTCTCAAAAATCTAAAGAGTTGCAAAGGCGAATTGATGGAGATTTGCCAGAAGGATTTGAAAGTAATTTTAAAGATTTTCTATCAGAGTGTGATTCTCAAAATTCGCCAATGGCTACAAGAAAAGCTTCGAAAGCCTGTCTTGATTTTTTTGTTAAGCAAGTACCAGAGTTAATAGGTGGTTCTGCTGATTTAACTCCATCAAATAATACATTTTCTGCATCTAGTTCAACATTTTCAAATGAAAATCCATCAGGGAATCATATAAATTACGGTGTTAGAGAATTTGGAATGTCTGCAATTATGAATGGTATGGTTCTTCATGGTGGCATAAAACCATATGGCGCAACATTTTTAGTTTTTACAGACTATGCAAGGAATGCGGTTAGACTGTCAGCATTAATGGGGCTTCCTAATATATTTGTTTATACGCATGACTCTGTAGCTTTGGGAGAGGATGGACCCACTCATCAACCTATAGAGCATATCGTTACTTTAAGATCTACCCCTAATTTAAATAATTGGAGACCTGCTGATCTTGTTGAGACAGCAGTTGCATGGAAAAATGCTGTTTGTTCCAAAATAACACCGACATGTCTTATTTTTAGCAGGCAGGGAACCTCAGCAATAAGACGAACACCAGAACAACTCTCTGCAATTGAAATGGGCGGATACCTTCTTAAAGAAAAAAAAGATAATGACATAACTATAGTTGCTTCTGGTAGTGAGGTCCAATTAGCCCTAGATGCAGCAAAAGAATTAGAGAATAAATCAATTAATGCAAACGTGGTTTCAATGCCTTCTTTGGATATTTTTCTTCAACAAAGCAGTGAATTTCAAAAAATGGTTATTGATCCTCATAAACCAGTGCTGGTTGTAGAGTGTGCGCATCCAAACTCTTGGTATAAGATCTTGAATAGAAGTGACAAAGTTATAGGAATAGAAACATTTGGAGAGTCTGCGCCTGGTGGTGAATTGCTTGAACACTTTGGATTTAATAAAGAAAAAGTAATTCAGGCAGCAAAGTCATTAATAGATGATTAATCTTTCTTCAATAGACATATCAAAAAAAAATCTTGTAATAAGAGTTGATATGAATGTTCCAATAAGAGATGGAAATGTTCAAGATTCCACAAGAATACGATCATGCATCCCTACTATTGAATATGCATTGACAAATAATGCTAGAATTTTATTAATAAGTCACCTTGGTAGACCAACTGAAGAAAAGTTTGAGGAGAAGTTTTCTTTAAAGCCAGTAGCAGATTATCTTAGCAAAATAATTAATAAACCTTGTAAGTTAATAGGTCACCTAGAGTCAGAAGAAATATTTGATGGGAAAACAGATATTCAGTTATTAGAAAATATAAGATTTTTTAAAGGCGAAAAAGAAAATTGCCAAGATCTGGGAAAAAAGTTAGCTGGTTTGGGAGATATATATGTCTTTGATGCTTTTGGAACTGCCCATAGAGAGCAGGCCTCAACTCATTCAGCAATTAAGAGTGCAACTAAAGCATGTGCAGGCCTTCTTTTAGAGAGAGAAACTGAATTCTTGTCAAAGGCATTAAATAATTATGATCATCCATACATAGCAGTAATTGGAGGAGCCAAAATTTCTACTAAACTTGAATTAATTAAGCATATTAATTCAGTTGCTGATCAAATAATTGTTGGTGGTGGAATAGCCAACACATTTCTTAAAGCCTCAGGTCTAAAAATTGGGAAATCTCTTGTTGAAGATTCAATGTTAGATATTGCAAAAGATTTACTTGTTCAAGGAAAAATAGTTTTACCAAATGTAATTATTACCTCTAAGACATTTGAGGGAGAGGGTATAAGAGAAACATCTGTTAAAGATGTCAAAGATGATGAGATGATTTTAGATTTACATTTAAGTGATGAAATATTAACTTCGTTAAATCAAGCCAAAACCATTTTATGGAATGGTCCAATGGGCGTATTTGAAAATAAATTATTTTCAAAAGGTACCAAAGATCTTTCAATAGCAATAGCAAATTCTTCAGCATTTTCTATTGCTGGAGGTGGCGAAACATTGTCCGCAATAAATAAGTATATTAAATCAGATGATGTATCATATTGTTCTACAGGTGGAGGAGCCTTTTTAGAATTTATGGAGGGCAAAAATTTGTCATCAATTGATGTTTTAAATTCAAAAGAAATAGGGAGTTAAATAATAATGATATTTAATAATATTGAAGAAATTGCAACTTTTATAGTTAAAGATGGAAAAGGCATCCTTGCAGCTGATGAAAGCAATCCAACTTGTGGTAAAAGATTTGATTCTATTGGTGTTGAATCTACAGAAGAGAATAGAAGAGACTATAGAGAGATGCTTTTTAGATCAAAAGGAATGAAAGGAAACATTGGAGGAGTAATTCTTTTCGATGAGACTTTAAGGCAGTCATCTAAAGACGGATCTTTGCTTAGAGATTTAATTTTGAATCAAGGCGCCCTTCCAGGAATTAAAGTTGACAAAGGATTGCAGCCAATTGATGATTGCCCAGGCGAGACAGTAACAATAGGATTAGATGGTCTTGATGAAAGACTAAAAGAATATTCTTCAATGGGTGCGAAATTTACAAAATGGAGAGCTGTAATTAATATTGGTAATGGAATCCCAACAGATAAATGTATTGACGCAAACATGCAGGCTTTAGGTGAATATGCAAAGTGTGCTCAAGACAATGGGATGGTTCCAATAGTAGAACCCGAAGTTTTAATGGATGGAGAACATTCTATTGAGGATTGTTTTTCTGCAACAGATCGCTCGCTAAAGTCATTATTTGCTCACTTAGAGAAATATAGCGTTAATATTAAAGGAACCCTCTTAAAACCTAATATGGTTACCTCGGGTAAAGAATCTACTGAACAAGCAGGAATTGAAGAAGTTGCAAAGAAAACATTAGATTGTTTAGTTAAGAATGTTCCACAAGATCTTCCAGGGATAACTTTTCTTTCTGGTGGGCAGTCAGATATCTTAGCAACAGCTCATCTTGATGCTATGAATAAAATAGGAGGCTTTTCATGGAAGTTAAGTTTTTCTTATGGCAGAGCTCTTCAAGCAGCAGCTTTAAAAGCTTGGGGAGGAAAACAGGAAAATGTATTTATCTCACAAGATGAATTATCTCATAGGGCAGAAATGAATAAGCTTGCATCACTTGGTCAATGGAATGAGAAGCTTGAAGATGTATAAAATTTGTTAGCTACCGTTCAAATAGTTTCGTGTGCTGAAATTTTTATAAATGGTCAAACCCTATCATCTATAGGAAGTGGTTGTTTAGCTTTTGTTTGTATTGAAGAAAATGACTCTTTAAAACAAGTTAAAGAAATGGCTGAAAAAATAATTAATTTTAGAATGTTTGATGGACCAAAAGGTATAACATCAAGTTCTTTAAAAGAGTCTGACAAAGAAATTTTAATTGTGAGCCAATTTACTCTAGCTGCGGTTACCAACAAAGGTACAAAGCCAAGTTTTCATAAGGCTGCCAAGCCAGACAATGCAAAATTACTGTATGATAAATTTGTAACTGAATTTAGGTCTTCATTTCCTAGAGTTAAAGAGGGAAAGTTTGGAGCCCTAATGGAAATTAAACTTGTAAATAAAGGACCGTTAACTTTTAACTTTAAAACTTAAATATTTTATGAACAACGTATCAATTTTTTGTGGTGCTCATGAGGGCAAAAATCCAGAATATGCTAAAGCTGCAAAGCTTGTTGCAGAACTTATCGCTAAAAAAGGTATTAATGTAGTTTTTGGAGGTGGCAATGTTGGCCTTATGAAAATCATTTCTGATACTGCTTTAGATAACGGAGTTGAGGTTTTGGGCATATCTCTTAAATCGTTACATGCGTTAGAACTAGCTAATCCACGATTGAATCAGATAGTTGTATCAGAAACATTGCTCGATAGAAAAGACGAATTTATGTCTAGATCTGATGCATTTATTGTTCTTCCAGGTGGGGTTGGATCATTAGATGAGTTGGCAGAAATTATGGCAAGTAACCAATTAGGTATAATAAATAAACCTGTTGGCATCTTAAATACTGAAGGATATTATGATGATCTTCTAAAGTGGTTTAGTAAAGCAGTTGATGAAGGATTTATTTCATCTGAAAATCTGAAAGAATTATTAGTCTCTGATTCTCCAGAAAAGTTAGTAGAGATGATAACAAGCCATCAAAGGCCTTCAGATGAGAATTGGACTGAGCGGCTGGGCTTATAGTTGATTTCTTTTGAAGAAATTAGAGTAATAACTGTAGTTTATTTAGCAGTTTTTTTGCCGTTAATAATATATTTTAAAAATAAAGATAAATTACCAAATTGGATTCCCACCTTTTATATTGTTGGTGTAGTAGTTTGCTCATTAGGTTGGGAGCTGTGGTTTTCCTATGGCTGGATAAACGGAGATGGAGTAGATTTAAGAAGATCTGAATCTCTAAATACTTGGCTGCCAAAGGATATAAATTGGCTAATGAACTCAATGGGTGATGCAGGGACTGTGCTATTGGGAGGCACTTGGCTAATGTGGGTAACTCATAAGAAAGATCAGATAGTTTTTAAAGAATGGAAGTGGAGTGGATTTTGTGTATTGTTAACATGGTGCGTGACTCAAAATATACTAGTTGAGTTGTTTCTTTATCAGGATCAATTAGCAGAGGATAAGCTTTTGTCCTGGGCTCCTCTATCACCATTTGGACCCTACTTTAATCCTATTCTTTTTGAATATAATGATCGAACAATCATGCTTCAATCCCAAATGCCTTGGTTAATATTGCCTTGGTTTTTTTATAGAACTTTAATAAATTTGAATAATTGATTATTTGTTTTTTGCAAAAAATATACCAATTTCAAATAATATCCACATGGGGATTGCTAAAAACAATTGTGAGAAAATATCTGGAGGGGTTAGCAACATTCCAATGATTAAGAATAGAATTATTAGGTAAGGCCTCGCCTTAATTAAAGAAGCTTTTGAAGTTATGCCATTATTTATTAATAAAATAGTTGCTATTGGAATCTCAAAAGCTATGCCAAAAGCAAAAACAAGTTTAAAAATAAAGCTTAGATACTGACTTATATCTGTCATGACTTGAATAGAATCAGGCGCCATACTAATAAAGAATTTAAAAATAATCGGACAAACAACAAAAAAAGCAAAACCAATTCCACTAAAAAATAAAACAATAGTTGAAAGCATTAATGGAGCAGTAAATTTTTTTTCGTCATTATAGAGTCCTGGAGATATGAACATCCATGTTTGATAAAAAAGCCATGGCATTGAGAACAATATAGCTACATAAACGACTAACTTTATTGGTGCCATGAATGGTGAGGCAACTTCAGTTGCAATCATGGAACTTCCATCAGGAAGTAAGTTGATTAAAGGAGCTGAAACAAAGGAGTATATTTCTCCAGCAAAAGGAATACCCCCGATTACTAAAATACCAAATAAGATAATCACTTTTATTAATCGGGATCTTAGCTCTAGCAAATGATCTGAGAAAGACTCTTTAATCATCTTTTGAGTTATTATTATTTTCTAGCTCTTCCATTCTTAGCTCATTGAACACATCTTTTTTAAGTTCATTAGCTCCGATGTCTTCTTCAAATTCTTTTTGGAAAATACCAAGTTTTCTCTCTATTCGTTTATAAAGCTTAATCAGAGTTTTAATGAGGTCAGGTAATCTTTTAGGACCAATAACTATTAATCCTAGAATTAAAATAATTAAAATTTCTAGAAAGCCAATTTGAAACAACTTCAGTCTTCTTTTTCGTTTGAGTCTTCTTCTTTTAATGCTTTTTTAAAGCCTTTGATGCTGGAACCTAAATCAGATCCAAGTGATTTTAGCTTTCCACTACCAAATATAAGAAACACAACGACTAAAATAATTAATAACTGCCATAAACTTATTCCACCAAAACCCATACATACTCCTAAGAAGCTATTAACACCATAGCTAAAATTATAATTATACCAATACCAAATGCTCTATTAAGAAATTTTTGTTTAGATAATTGTATTTCTAAATCTTTAACTCTGCCATTGTTTGCATTCTTACTACTTGAATAACTTCTAATTTCATCAAGAGTTTCAAAAATGATAGCCGGTATTTCCGATGCTTTTAATAAAATATCCTCTTTATTTTCAACAATATAATCTTTCAACTTTAATGGACTAAATTGTTCATTTAACCAATTATCTAGATATGGTTCTGCAATACCCCAAAAATCAAGTTCAGGATATATTTGCCTGCCCATCCCCTCAATGTGGATCAGTGTTTTTTGAAGTAATACAAGCGAGGTTTGAAGAGATAAACCATATTGTCTTGTGCTTTGAAATAAATATAGGAGCAGCTTGCCAAATTCAATTTCAGATAATGGTTTTTCAAATATAGGTTCACAACATGCTCTTAATGTATTTTCAAGCTCAATAGAGTTCGTACTGGAATTAACCCATCCAGAACTTATAAATAGATTAGCTAAGTTTTTATAATTTTGTTTCAGAACAGACTGCAGCATCCTTGCTAGAATGTACCTTTCTTCGTTTGATAAGGATCCTGTTATTGCACAATCAACAGCAATATATCCTGGATTCTCTATATTTGCTTTTGAAACAAATATATTGCCAGGATGCATATCTGCGTGGAAGAAATTATCTCGAAATACCTGATTAAGAAAAATCATGACACCATTTTCAGCAAGTAATTTTTTATCTATTCCATGTTTTTCAATCTGCTCAATATCTGTACATGGTATGCCATCTATCTTTTCAAGTACCATTACCTTTGAAGTAGTAAGATCCCAATATACTTCAGGTATATAAAGTTCATTAGAATCTATAAAATTCTTTCTAGTAAGATTTGTATTAGATGCCTCAAGCCTTAAATCAAGCTCTTTCATGATTGTAGATTGATAGTCAAGAACAACATCATTAGGCTTTAGACGATAACTTTCTTTATATAAATAAGAGAATATTTTTGCAGCTGCTTTTAGTAATCTTAGATTTCTCTTTACTTTTTTTTCTATATTTGGCCTGAGGACTTTTATAACTACCTGATTGCCATTTTTTAATACGGCTGAATGAACTTGAGCTAATGATGCTGCAGCCAAAGGCTCTTCATCAAACGACTCAAAAATATTTTCAATTGAATCACCCAGTTCAGACACAACTATCCTTTTAAGTATATCTACTCTAAATGGTTTGCAATTATCAGTTAAAGTCTCTAACTCTTTTGCTGTTTTGGCATCAAGGATGTCAGTCCTTGTTGAAAGTAGCTGCCCAAATTTTGTAAATATCGGACCCATAGATTCTAGATATGATGCAAGCTTTACTCCGTTAGGTTTATAAAATACTCCTTTCTGCAATCCAATGGCGGACATTCTTAATAACTCAAAAATAATAATGATAAAATTCATATTTGTTTTATTGCTTCTAACCTATCAAGTCTTATAGAAATATCTCGTAGCTTTTTTTGGATATTTACGTATTCATTATCTAAGTTTTTTTTGTCAGATGTAGAAAAAAGTTTTAATAAACTATAAACAAATGTTGAAGAGATGCTGCCAAAATACTTGTCAATTATATAAACAATATCCACTTTTGATTTTAAGATAATATTTGCAAAAACTATTGCTTTTTCAGAATCACCATTAATTAAATTCTTATTAAGCTTTCTTGAAGCCAATAAATTAAGTAATTCGGTCAGAGTTCCATTGATTTCAAATTGATGTTCATTTGCATGAAAAGAAATATGAGAATTCGTGCCATCGATCTTAATGTATATCTTTTTGTGCCCCTTTATATTGAGACAAAACTCTACAGGTGATATTTCATTAAGAGATTTCTTTAGAGAAGGTGATGACTCTTCAAGGTCACTTAAAAACTGAATAAAAACTTTATTGAGATTAATCATTTCTAGCAACATGAATGGCTACTATCCCATTAAGGAGATTGTAAAACTTACAGTCTTTAAATCCAGTCTTTAAGACCATGCTTTTAAGAGATTCTTGATCTGGATGCATTCTTATTGATTCTGCAAGGTACTGATAGCTTTCAGAATCATTAGCAAATATTGATCCAAGCCTAGGAAGCACATTAAAAGAGTACCAATCATATACTTTTGAAAATAAGGGATTTATTGGCCTAGAAAATTCTAAAATTAACAGTTTCCCATTTTCAGATAAACATCTTTTCATCTCTAATAGACCTTTCTCTTTGTCTGTAAAGTTTCTTAAGCCAAATCCGACTGTTACTAAATCAAAAGAGTTATCCTTAAACGGTAAATTCTCGCCATTAAGCTGACAAAAAGAACAATTTGAATCGAAGCTTTCGTTAATTGCTCTATTTCTTCCTTCACTAAGCATATCAAAGTTAATGTCACTCATAAAAATTGTTGTATTTGGATACTCTCTTGAAATCATTTTTGAAATATCTCCTGTGCCACTTGCAATGTCTAAAATGATATCTTTATCATCAATTGCAGCTAGTTCCACCATAATTTTTTTCCATAATCTATGCATTCCAAAGGACATAGCATCATTCATAATGTCATAGCTCTTCGATACTGAAGTAAAAACATCTCCAACAAATTTACTTTTCTCAGCCTCATTAACTTCACGGTAGCCAAAATGCGTTTTTTTATTTGTATCTTTCATCATCTCTAAATTTAATGAAGTTATTGTATCTGCTTTGATTGATTTGACCATTATCCAAACACTTCATTACAAAACAACCTTCATTATTAATATGGTTGCAGTCTGAAAATTTACAATATTTTGAGGCATTTAGAATTTCTTCAAAACCATAAATTATTTGTTCTTTTGGGTAGTTGTTTATCTGAATATCTCTCATCCCTGGTGAATCAATAATTTTTGTATTATTTTCTAACGCATAAAGTGATGACAAAGAAGTAGTATGAACCCCTTGATTATTTGATAGATTGTTGGTTTTTAGACTTTTACCAATAAGCCTAGATGTAAGTGAAGATTTGCCAGCGCCTGAGTTGCCAACAAAAAGAATAGATTTATTTTTTAGGAACTTTATAAGATAACTAATATTATCACCATATTTTGCTGAACAATTGATGATTGTAATATCGATTTTTCTATATACATCAAGTTTATCTTTGTATTCCTGATCTGATTCTAAATCCATCTTATTATTAATGATGAATGGCACAATATTTGATAATTTTGACTTCAATATCCATTTATCAATAAATTCTAAAGAAGTCTTTGGACTTGGAGTTGCAATAATTCCAACATGACTTATATTTGCAGCAAACAGTTTACTCTTATCTCCTTCTATTTTAGAAAGTTTAGTTTGCCTTTCGAGAATATTTAGAATTTTGCCTTTAAGAGCTTTACTATCTTGGATAATTTCTAATTCAACATAGTCACCAACAACAATATTTTTTATTGCCATTGAGGAGACCTGGCCAAACTCTGTCTCAACCAGACAGCTATTTGAATAAAACTCTATTACTTGTCCAGTTTGAACTTTTTTCATAATAGGAACAAAATACACTAAAGAAGCGATTATAAAAAGATATGAAAACTTTACAATCAAGAGATAACCTTATATGGATTGACCTAGAGATGACTGGTTTAGATCCGAATAAAGAAAAAATTATTGAAATAGCCACATTAATAACTGATTCAGATCTTAATGTTATTTCTGAAGGCCCAAATTTAATTATTTCACAACCAAAAGAAGTTCTTGATGAAATGGATGACTGGAATCAAAATCAGCATGGTTCGACTGGATTAATTGATGAAGTTATGAAAAGCGATATTACTGAACAGGTTGCAGAAATAGAAACCTTAGAATTTGTTTCTAAATATGTTGGTGAAAAGGCTTCTCCAATGTGTGGGAATACAGTTTCTCATGACAGACGTTTTCTCTCAAAATACATGCCTAGGTTAGAAGCATACTTTAATTACAGGCATATAGATGTTTCCTCATTTAAAGAAGTTGCAGTTCGTTGGATGAATGAAGCACAAACATATGAAAAAAAAGGCTCACATAGAGCACTTGGGGACATAAAAGAATCTGTTGAAGAATTAAGATTTTATAAAAAATTATTCATGTCAGAATAGAGAGCTATTTTTTGTTTGAAGGTTGTATATTGATTGGAAAAGGACTTATTTGACCTTTATTCTCTTTAATTTTAGCTTCGCCTGATTCATTCACTTGATCAATCCTTACAATCGAGTTAATAGGTATATAGCTTCTTTCAACCATTGAAAATTCATTTTTTAATTTTTCTGAGCTTGGATCTACAACTAGCTGTTTGTCTTTATTGAAGATATACTCTTCTACCTCGATAAACCCATACATATCACTTTGGTAAATTTGTTTCGCAAAAACTTCATAAATTTCACCAAGCTGAATGAAAATTATCTTGTAAACGCATTTTGTTTTCATAATACTTAATTATATGGGATTAAATTCAGAGAAATAAAGTTATAAATAGCTAATAAAAATGACAAAAAAATTATTTATAAAAACTCATGGCTGTCAGATGAACGAATATGATTCTGCAAAAATGTTTGATATTTTAAAAGAAAAAGAAAACTTTGAGCTCGCTAAAAACGAAGATGAGGCTGACCTTCTGATATTGAATACTTGCTCTATTAGAGAGAAGGCACAAGAAAAAGTGTTTCATCAGATAGGAAGATGGAGAAAAATTAAGGACAAAAATCCTGATTTAAAAATAGCTATTGGTGGTTGTGTTGCATCTCAAGAAGGAGAAAATATTATTAAGAGAGCTCCCACTGTGGATATTGTTTTTGGTCCACAAACTCTTCATAAGCTGCCAGAATTATATGACGAAAAAAGCAAAACCAATCTTGATCAGATTGATGTATCTTTTCCAAAATTAGAAAAATTCAATCATATGCTTGTTAATGGAACAGGGGAACCATCAGCATTTGTTTCAATCATTGAGGGATGCAATAAATATTGCTCCTTCTGTGTTGTTCCAAAAACAAGAGGACATGAAGTATCTAGAAAAATTGAAGATATATTGAATGAGGTATCAGCTCTTGCAGAAAAAGGTACAAGAGAAATTCATTTGCTTGGCCAGAACGTAAACAATTTTAAAGGTACTTATAAAGGTGAAAAGTCATCTTTAGCTAAATTAATAGAGCTAACAGCAAAAATTGATAATATTGAAAGAATTAGATATACAACCAGTCATCCTCATGAATTTAAAGATGACCTCGTAGAGGTTTATGACAGGGTGCCTGAACTTGTTAGCCATGTTCATCTACCTGTACAAAGTGGTTCAGATAGAATATTAAAATTAATGAGAAGAAGGTACAACATTGATAAATATCTTGGTCTTGTTAATAGAATAAGAGAAGTTAGACCAGATATGAGTTTTTCTTCAGATTTTATTATTGGCTTTCCTGGAGAAACAAATGATGACTTTTTAGATACTATGAACGTAATAAATGAAGTAAGATTTGACGAATCTTTTAGTTTTATTTACAGCCCGAGACCAAATACAACTGCATCAGAGATGGAAGATAATGTTTCGAAGGAAGAAAAAAAAGAAAGATTAAATATTCTGCAAAGTAGAATTAATCAACTTTCATTCGGGTACAGCAGAAAAAAAGTTGGAACAAATCAGAGTTGTTTGATATATGGACAGTCCAAGAGAGATCCTGGACAGCTTCAGGGAAGAACAATTTGTAATCGAGTAGTAAATTTTCCATCAAATGATATTGATTTAGTCGGACAATTGATTAATATTCAAATTAATGAAGCTCTTCCAAATTGTCTGAGAGGTAAATTACAGAATTAATGCCAACTGATTCATCACTAAAAAATTTAGAATTGAAATCAAATGACGCTAATGTCATGGTTAGGTTTGTTGGTGAATTGAATGAAAATCTCAAATTTGTTGAAAAAACATTCAATGTTAAGATTTTTCAAAACGGCAATAATATTAAAATTCAAGGATCAAAGCAAAGTGTTGAACAATCCGCAGATGCTTTAAGAAAAATTTATCATATCGCTGGCCAAGGAGAAGAAATTAATAAAGAAACCCTTCATTTATGTATTCAACAATCAGATGAAAAAATTATGAATGATGTTAGGTTTAAGACTCCTAAAAAAAGTATTGTACCAAGGGGTAAAAATCAAAAAATTTATACTGATAATATTTTTAAATATGAAATAAATTTTGGCATTGGACCAGCTGGCACAGGAAAAACATATTTAGCTGTCGCTGCTGCTGTTGATTATCTATTAAAAGAAAAGGTTGATAGGATTATCTTAATTCGACCAGCGGTTGAAGCTGGTGAGAAGCTTGGATTTCTTCCTGGAGACTTATCACAAAAAGTTGATCCTTATCTCCGCCCTCTTTATGACGCTTTATATGAAATGTGCGGTATTGAAAAAACAGAAAAGCTTATCGAGCGAGGCGCAGTTGAGATTGCTCCATTAGCTTACATGCGTGGAAGGACTTTAAATAATTCATTTATTATTGTTGATGAGAGTCAGAATACTACTAAAGAACAGATGAAAATGGTTTTAACAAGAATGGGTTTTGGCTCGCGTCTTGTAATTAATGGAGATCTAACTCAAATTGATCTCCCAAAAAATATAAATTCGGGATTGTCAGATGCTATTGAGATTTTAAAGAATACTAAGGGCATTGGATTTACTAATTTTTTGTCATCCGATGTTGTAAGACATCCCTTGGTTAAAAAAATTATAGATGCTTACAAATTTGTAGAAGATAAAATAGGTTTGTAATTTGAGTCTCTATATCACAGTCACAAAAGATTTTTCTTTAAGTAAAGAATTAGAAAATAAGCTTAATAAAGCTTTTCTATTTATTTGCAACGAGGAAGAAATTTCAAACAGTTCTGTAAATTTAAAAATTTTAAATAATACAGACATCCAAGAGCTAAATAAAAAATATAGAAAAATAAATAATCCAACAAACGTATTGTCTTTTACAAATGAAGATATTTCTAAGTCTATTACAGGAGATTTGGGTGATATAGCTATTAGTTATGAATATTTACAAAAAGAATCATATCAACAAAACAAAAAATTTGATGACCATTTTATTCACATGTTAATACATGCCGTATATCATATATTAGGGTTTGATCATAAAAATGATGAAATGGCGAAACTCATGGAAAGTAAAGAAATTAAAATATTAAAAAAATTAAACATCAATAATCCATATTAATTAATGAACGAAAAACAAAATCAAGAAGAAGCTCAGCCTCCGTCGGGAATTATCGGCAAACTAAAAAAATACTTTAGAAATCCATTTTTCATAAAAACTCAAAGCGTTTCTGAGGTTACTGACTTTTTGAAGGACGCAGCTGAGCAAAAAATTATTGATAAAGAAGCAGAGTCAATTGCAACTAAAGCAATTAAATTGGGAGATATTACAGTCAAAGAGATAATGATTCCAAAAGTCGACATGGTTACTGTTCAAATAAAAGAGGATACAGATGACATTATTAAGAAAATTATAGACTCTGGTCATTCTAGATATCCTGTACTGGGTGATGAAAGAAATGAGGTCGTTGGAATATTGTTAGCTAAGGACATATTACCGAAACTTTTCAAAGGAATGAAAGACTTTGATATAAATGAAATGTTAAGAGATCCAAATGTAGTCCCAGAGACAAAAAAAGCAGATTCCTTGCTAGAAGAATTTAAACAAGATAGATCACATTTGGCAGTTGTAATAGATGAATATGGAGAAATTTGTGGATTGATAACAATTGAGGATATTTTAGAGGAGCTTGTTGGCGAAATAGAAGACGAACATGACATTGATGAGGAAGAAATTATAGAAATAGCTAAAAAAACATATAGTGTTGATGCAAAAATAGAACTCGAGGAGTTTATAAACTATTTTCAGATAAACATAGATCCTTTATCGATAGACGCAGAAACGTTAGGAGGATTTTTTATCTCTAAATTTGGTGTTCTTCCTAAACTTGGAGACAAGATTCAAATAGATAATATTACTGTTAAAGTTTCTGACACTGATAATCGTAGAATAAAGAAATTCATAGTTTCTCTAAATTAATGAAAATAAAAGAACTTATCATGCCTTTTTTATTTGGTTTGATAGGTATTTTTGCATTTTCCCCCTTCTCTATTAAATTTTTAATATATTTGTCATACGCATATTTAATTCACCTAGTTTTATTTTCTAAGACATCAACATTGTCCAAAATATTCGCTTGGGGAATAGGCCATTGGGGATTCGGTATGTCATGGATAATAGTAAGTATTTACTATTATGGAGAAACCCATATCTTTGGAGCTTTATTAATTTTTATTTTCTTAATAATTTTATTAACAATTGTATTTACTTGTCCTATATACCTCATAAGAAAACTATCAAAATTTGTCTTTTTCAATAACATAATTACAAAAACTTTATATGTTTCATCTTTTATATTATTGATTGAGCTTACTAAATATCACTTTCTAAATGGTGTGCCATGGCTAATACCTGGTAACATTTTTCTAGATACTTATTTTCAAAATATTTATGACTATTTAGGAGTATCTTTTGCTTCCTTTACAATATATTTATTATGTTCCCTTTTAGTTTTTAATATTGATAATAAGGCTATATATCCGATAGCACTCTTAATAGTTGTTAGCGTTATTCCAGAATCAAAAGTAGTTGATGATGAAGTTAACTATGCTGTTTCAATAATACAACCATCATCAGATCCTTTTTTAAAATATGACGAGAATTATTCAAATAAAATAGAAGAAAATCTCATTGATTTGATTAATAAGACTTCGCTTGAAAGCAAAGTAATAGTTTTGCCAGAAGCTGAACTCCCATATGCTCTTCAAGACACAAGATTTAAAAATTTTCTTAATTCACTACCTCATTCTAAACAAATTATCATGGGTGCATGGAGTTATGATGATTATAAACTTTACAATACTGTTTATAGCTCTAAATATGGTGATATATATAAAAAAAGACATTTAGTACCATTTGGCGAATATATACCTTTTTTTTCGTTTCTACGTGGTCTTATTGATTTTTTTGACTTGCCAATGTCAAACGTTGAAAAAGGCCCTAAAAGTCAGTTAAACATTGATTCTGTGAGAAATAATGATGGGAACCCATCAAAATTTGGCGGTATTGCAACACCAATATGTTTTGACATTGCATTTGGAAACACAGTCAGAAAAATGAACAAAAGTTCACTATATATGATAAATGTATCTAATGATACATGGTTTGGCAGGTCAATAGGTCCTCATCATCATTTAAGTATTGCAAGAATAAGAGCTATAGAAAATAACAGATGGATAATAAGAGCAGCCAATGACGGTTACTCAGCAATTATTGCAAATAATGGAACAATAGTTGATTATTTGGATAAAGAAAGTAGAGGCGTTATCAATAGTAAAATTAATAATACTATGAAAGAAAGAACATTTTTTAACAAATATGGCTATGCTATACCTTATTTTATAGTTTTTTTACTTATATTATGGCAATCTTACGGACTATATGTTTATTTTAATAAAAAATACTCTTAAAAAAACTTTTTTTATATTTATATCATTAAATTGTCTTGCATTAGATATAAATAATACTGAATTGATTATTGATATATCTGAGCAGCGCTTATATCTTAAAGAAAATAACAAAATTACAGAAAGCTTTCCTATCTCTAGCTCTAAATATGGCGAGGGCAGCATTGTTAACAGCCTTAAAACACCTTTAGGAATGCATGAAATTAAAGAGAAAATAGGAGATAGTGTTATTAAAAATACTATATTTATATCAAGAATTAATACACAAAGGCTTGCTGAAATAATATCTAATGATATTGACTCACAAAATGATTATGTAACATCAAGAATACTTTGGCTTTCAGGCCTAGAAGATGGAAAGAATAGAGGTCCAGGAATAGATTCTTACAGTAGATACATATATATTCATGGAACTCAAGAGGAGGGCCTTATTGGACAGAAAGCATCTGATGGGTGCATAAGAATGTTCAACGATGATGTTATATACTTGTACAAAAAGGTATCAAAAGGGACAAAAGTTTATATTAAAGCTTGATTTAGAAATTATTTGCAACTGACGACATAGTAAAATCCAATTTTTCTTTCCTTTCTGCTTTATTTGGAGCTTCACCAAGTTTACCACCCTCTTTAGCTAGTTTTAGTAGCATATCACTTGGTTTATAGACATCATTTCCTGTGATTTCCCTATATTTTTCAAGTTTTTCGATTACTTTATCCAGTCCCATAGCATTTGCATGGTGCATTGGACCGCCTCGCCATATCGGGAAGCCATAACCATTTATGTACACCACATCTATATCTGCAGCTCTTTGAGCTACTCCTTCAGATAAAATATCAGCACCTTCGTTTATTAGAGCTAAAATACATCTATCTACAATTTCTTCGTCTGATATTTCTCTTCTTGTAAAGCCATTCTCAGAAGATATCTTTTTATATGTTTCTTCATTTTCAGGAGCTGGATTAGGAGCTCTCGAGCCTTCTGAATAATTATAATATCCTGCTTTACTTTTTTGACCATATCTATTTTGTTCGCAGAGCTCGTCACCTATTTTTGCATGAAGTGGAGATTCTTTACCGCTAAGTTTTCTTGCTCTCCAACCTAAGTCTAAACCAACAAGATCCATCATTCTGAATGGACCCATGTTTAATCCAAAAGACTCAAGTGCCTGATCAACTTGATGAGGTAGGGCACCTTCAAGTAGTAACATATTTGCTTGAGCTGTGTACCCAAATAACATTCTATTTCCAATAAATCCAGGTGCATTCAAAGATACCACAGCAGCTTTCCTAAGTTTTTTACCAATGGCCATAACAGTTGCTAATGTTTCATCTGATGTTTGCTTTCCTCGAACAACTTCAAGTAGCCTCATTATATTAGCAGGACTAAAAAAGTGAGTACCCACTACTAATTCAGGCCTATTTGTTACCGATGCTATGGAATCTATGTCCAAACCAGAAGTATTACTTGCTAATATCGCTCCTTTCTTAACTATTTCATCTAATGATTTGAAAATTTCATGTTTTAATTCTAAATTTTCATAAACTGCCTCTATGACAATATCGCAATCAGATAAATCTTTATAATCTAAACCTGTAGATATAGATCCAAAAATTGTCTCTTTTTGTTCAGATGTAAGGCGACCTCTATTAACCATAAAGTCATAATTTTTTTCAATAACTGAAATACCCCTGTCAAGATTTTCCTGGTCTTGATCAATAATATGAACAGGTATTCCTGCATTCGCAAAACACATAGCAATTCCGCCACCCATTGTTCCTGAACCAATAATTCCAGCTTTATTAATGTCCATGATTTTTGTATCTTTTGACACATCTGAAATTTTTGAGGCTGCTCTTTCTCCAAAAAAGATATGAATCATTGCTTCTCTCTGAGGATGAACTAAACATTCAAGAAAATAATCTCCTTCTTTCTTAAGTCCTTCATCAAAATCATCAATATTTATAGCAGCTTCTACGCATTTAATTATTTGTCCAGGCGCAAACTGGCCTTTTCTTCCTTTAGCAGCCATTGCTTGCGCTTCGAGTAGTACTTTATCGTTTCCTCTAGCTTCAATCATTTTTTCATTAAAATCCCTAACTTTTGGGTGACTTTCAGTACTTTTTGCTTTTTCTTTTATAAATTCTATTGATTCAGCGACTATATCATCAGCAATATTATCAATTATGCCTAAATCTAAGGCTTGTTTTGCTGAAACATGTGATCCAGTTAACATCATTTTTAATGCTTCAGCCGGTCCTGCCAGTCTTGGTAGTCTTTGTGTACCACCACCACCTGGCAGAAGTCCTAGATTAACCTCTGGAAGACCTACAAATGCAGTTTTGCTCGCAATTCTGTAATTACAACATAATGCAGTTTCTAGACCACCACCCAAAGCAATTCCATTTATAGCTGCGACTATTGGTTTTTTGCAGAATTCTAACTTTTTAAAGACATCATTTAAGCTTATTCCTTCAACATTTCCACCAAATTCTGATATGTCTGCACCGGCAATAAAAGCCCTACCATTACCTGTCAATACAACAGCGTCGATAGAATCATCATCTTCAACTTTAGTTATACATTCATATAAACCAGTTCTTACACCATCACTTAGTGGATTAACAGGGGGGTTATCTACAGTTAAAATAGCAACGTTTTCCTGTACTTCGTATAAAACAGTACCTTTCAAAGTATTTCTCCAATAAAAATTAACAAATACTATTATACCTAAAAATAATTTAAATTATTTTATAAATAATGTTGATAATTAATTATAACTATATATAATAATACAAGTCAGCACTCCTCTCCCCTATTATATTTTGCTGACACTCTGGAATAAATGGAGGGCTTTGTCCCTCCATATCTTTTAAGCGAGGTGTACTTTAATGAATAAATATAAAGATAATATCGAAATTATTTTCCTTATATGCATTTTTATTTCATCATTATCCGCTATTACGCCTTTAACATAAGTTAAAATACAGCTTCAATGAAATACTTTAACTTTTTGCCTATTTTTTTTCTTTCAGCTTATACATTATCATGCTCAGATCTATTGGACACAGAGATAAGAGTTTTGGATTCTAGCGAAACTGTTAATTTATGCGAATATACTGATCATGTTGTTCTTGTTGTAAATGTTGCAAGCAGATGCGGCTACACTTATCAATATTCTTCACTTCAAAAATTATATGAGAGCTATAAGGAAAATGACTTTGTAGTTCTTGGAGTACCTTCACGTGACTTTATGCAAGAATATTCTAACGAAGGTGATGTTGCAGAATTTTGTTCAACAGAATATGGTGTTGATTTTCCAATGTTTGCCACATCAAAAGTAAGAGGGCAAAAAGCAAGTCCTCTTTATAAAAAGCTAATTGCACAATCTGGAGTTTCTCCAAAGTGGAATTTTAATAAGTATTTAATTTCAAGAGAGGGCAAAGTGGTCTCAACATATGGATCAAGCGTTAAACCAGACTCAATTGAATTAATTTCTAAAATAGAAGAGCTTTTATAGTATTTTCAATCCGCTACTAGAACTACATGCGGTTTATTGAAAGCAAAAATTCCGTTATCAACTACTCCAGGTATATTATTTAAAAGAGCTTCAAGTGTTTCAGGCTCTTCAATATATAAGTTCTTCACATCTATTATTTGATTTCCTTGATCAGTTATAAAACCTTCTCTGTATTGAGGAACTCCACCAAGCGCAATGATTCTTCTAGAAACCAAACTTCTACTCTCAGGAATTACCTCTATAGGCAGAGGGAAGGATCCTAGCTTATCAACCAATTTACTTTTATCAATAATACAAATAAACTCTTTTGCTGCAGCTGCAACAATTTTTTCTCTTGTATGAGCCCCACCACCTCCTTTGATAAGAAAATTTTCAGGAGAAACTTCATCTGCTCCATCTATATAAAGATCTATTTGGTTAACATCATTAAGGCTAAAAACATCTATATTAAGTTCTTTTAATTGCTCTGATGATGCCTCAGAAGTAGATACCACTCCATGAAATTGATTTTTTAGAGCCTTTAATTCCTGAATAAAAAAATTTACTGTAGAACCAGTCCCTATGCCAAGTATCGTTTTTTGCGTAATTTTTTTTTCAATATGTCTTATAGCTTTTTTAGCAACACTTATCTTTGCAGCGTTCATACAGTTATAATACAAGAAAATTATTGAGTGTGATTTAAATTGAGATTAAAAATAAAAAAAACGGGTACCTATAAATATTCCAAAAAGTATCTTAAGTTAATTAAAGATGCATCTGTTTATGATGTAGCTATTGATTCACCAACAACTCATGCACCAAATCTATCAATTAAGGAAAAGAATAATATTTATTTAAAAAGGGAAGACCTACAGCCAATTTTTTCTTTCAAAAATAGGGGAGCATACAACAAAATCTTTAATCTTTCTGAAAAGAAAAAATCTTTGGGGATAATAGCTGCCTCCGCAGGTAATCATGCGCAAGGAGTTGCTCTTGCATGCAAACATCTTGGCTTAAATTGTAATATTGTAATGCCTGTAACGGCTCCAGAAAATAAATTAAATGCTGTAAAAAGGCTAGGTGCTAAAATTACACTTTTTGGTGAAAATTTAGCTCATGCACTCACTAAAGCAAAAGAAATATCAGAAAGACATAAATATACATTCGTTCATCCTTTTGATGATAAATACACCATTGCGGGACAAGGCACTGTAGGAAAAGAAATATTAACAGATGGAATAAATTACGATTTTATATTTGTGCCTGTTGGTGGTGGAGGACTATTAGCAGGAGTATCAGCTTGGGTGAGACAAAATAAGAAAAAAATTAAAATCATTGGAGTAGAAGTGGATGACTCTGCTTGTTTGACTGAAGCACTTAAATCTAATAAACGAGTTACTCTTGAAAAAGTAGGATTGTTTGCAGATGGAGTTGCTGTTTCACAAGTAGGTAAAAATAATCTCGACGTTATTAAAGAGTGTGTTGATGAAGTTATCACAGTAAATATTGATGAAGTTTGCGCAGCAGTAAAAGATATTTTTGAAGATACTCGAATTCTCTCTGAACCATCTGGTGCGGTTGCACTTGCAGGACTAAAAATTTTTTCTAAAAAATTAAAAAATAAAAATCTTTTGGCAATTAGTTCCGGCGCTAATGTAAATTTTCAAAAATTAGGTTATATAGTTGAAAGATCAGAACTCGGTGAAAACCGTGAGAAAATTCTCAGCATAAAGATACCAGAATCACCTGGCAGTTTTTTAAAACTCGCAAAGATTTTTGGCAAATTATCCATTTCAGAATTTAATTATCGCAAATCAAGTGATGTAGATGCTTTTGTACTAGTAGGTATTAGAACAACCTCAGAAGAAAATTTTAATAAGTTAAAAAACAAACTTAAGAAGTTTAAATATAAATTTAGTGACTATACTGAAAATAAAATTTCTAATGACCACTTGAGACATATGGTTGGAGGAAGAAGCAATACTTCAAATAATACAAAAAGTGTTGAAAGAATCTTTAATGGAGAGTTCCCAGAGAAGCCTGGAGCTCTTTTGGACTTTTTAAGTAACTTTGGTCAAAAGTGGAATATATCTTTATTTCATTACAGAAACATAGGTTCTGCATATGGAAATATTTTAATTGGAATTGAGGACCAAAATAAAAACAAAAATATTTTAATAAATCATTTAAATAAATGTGGCACTCTTTTTAAAGAAGAAACAAATAATAAAGCGTATTTAGATTTTCTTAAGTAGATATTAAAACTTTAATCTTATTTTTAAAGAAAAAATTTCGTTGCCAGGATTTTCCCAAGGATCTTTAAAAATTTGCGAAGTATCTCTTGTAATATTATCATCAAAAACTCTTCCACCTCTTGTATAGACAAGATATATGTATGACAAAGGCGCAATTTCGTATTTATACCTTACTTGAAATGACGTAATTCCATCAGAAAATGGATTAACTTCTTTATTACTCTGATTGAGATAGCCATTATCATCAACAACTAAACTACTAGGATTTTTTGCTTGTAAAGCAACAAATTGACTTTTGAGTCTTATTTCATGTTTGATGCCTCTATACCAATTCATATTAATGGAGATAATTTTTTGAGATAAATCATAAACAGCTAAATCATTATTTTCTATCCAATTTAGCCATTCTTTCTCGTTCCTAATTCTTGTTGTGAAACCTACTTTAAAGTTATCTGATGGATAGAAAGATCCACCTATCTTTGCATACCTTCTTTTATATCCATTGGAATTAAATGACCTATATTTATCAGCATTTTCATATCCAACTCGCCAATCATACTCCCAAACTCCCAAACTTGGTGACTCATAGTCTAAGTTAAAGCTAAAACTTCCCTTCGTTTTTACATAAGGAAAATCTATATTTTTTCTTGTAATAGTTGTATCTTTTCCAGATGTTTTTAAATCCCAAGTAAATTGAAATTTTGAGGTGTTGAGGAATGTAAACTCATTTTTCTGTCCAATACGAAATGGATTTGAATTACCAGAAATATCTGAATCATAATTAAAATCTATGCCTAATTCCAACTCTTTAATTTTTTTGAACTTACTAAAATCTATTAACGAAATATCAGATCCAATACCGATATGAAACCAATCATTTTTTTTGAGATAACCAAAATCATTTAATATGAGATTATCATCAAAATAGAGGATGCTTCCAGATCTTCTTGATAATGGTGTTGGCTTATAATTAAATTGAGATCTATAGCCAAATCCGGTTTTCCCATCTCTTTCAGATGATATTAAGTCGTTATATATGGTTAATTTATTAGATTTTACATTTGCAAAATCTATGACGTTGACTGTTGCACTTTCATTAAGAAAATTATTTTCAACATGTGTTAAAAAATAACCTATCGTTCTATTATCAACTTTCTTTTTTGATCTAATTGCATAAAAATCTTTTCCATTTGAATATCTTTCATCCGATTCTTTTGCAATAAAAATTCCAAAGTCTAAGTTATTATTTTTTTGAGTATATCTAAGAGCATAGTCAATATCTGTATAATTTTTTTTTGAATTAATGCAGTCATTCTCATTCAATGTTGAGGAGCATAAATAGTTGCTTCCTGCACCTATTCTTCTTGTATTAATTATTCTGTATCTATCGTAATGATTTAAATCAAACAGGGATTGATTTTCATTAAAAAAAGCCCGCTTTTCAGAATAGAATGTTTCCTGCGCAGAAAAATTAACAATAACTTCGTCACTCTCAGCTTGTCCAAAATCAGGATTGATTGTGAGGTTGATTTGTTTCCCAGTGCCAGTATTTAAAAATATCTCTGCACCAAGTTTATTTTCGTTAAAGCCTGTAACTGAATTGTATGTCTTTGATATAAAAGGAAAAAAGTTTAGTTTTCGTTTAGAAAAGCTATTTATTTCAATTGTTCTTAAATTAGAAAGAAAATTTGCTCTAAATAAATTTGTTTTTGTATCGTTTAACCAAACCTTTTCATTTGCTAGATATCTATAGGTTGTAATATTGATTTTTCTTTTAATATCTATCTCAGGCTTCATTAGAACGACATTCCAAGGTATTAAAAACTCTGAAACCCAATAGCCATCATATTTTTTTGTTTGCGCTTTCCAATCTCCATCCCAATCAAATTCAGGAGAGCCGCCCAACATTCTAATTCCATCTCTTTGAATATTTGCTAGGGTGATAATAAACACGTAAGCTTTTGCTCCATCACTATCAAAATCAATAGCTATACCATTTTGTTCAGAATTTGAGCTCCACTCATCACGCAAAGATTTGTTTGAAATCATTGATGAGTTTTCTTGATAATTAATAAAGCCAACATATATTCCGTCTTCATTTGAAAAGATTTTTGTACTTGTTTTTACTTTTGCTGGACTCAGTGTAAAAGGAACAACTTCATAATATTGAGTTATTTCAAATGAACTTTCCCACTCCGATTCATCTAAATTTCCATCAAGAATTATGGTATTGCTTGATATTAGAGGAACCCAAAGAATTAATATACACTTTATGATTATTTTCATATATTGGCCGACATTTTATAGCTCAGTCATATGAAAGTACACGAGATTCAGTAATAACCACATCATATTTTATATCATGACTTCTACCAAAACATTTATCTAAAATCTGGAAGTCATATCCTAGTCCAACAAAGAGAGGCCTGTCTTTTTCAGATTTTAATTTTTCAAGTGTTCTGTCAAAAAAACCACCTCCATATCCTAACCTATATCCATTCTTATCTACCCCTACAAAAGGTATGAACATAGTATTTAGCATTTTAGGATCGATGTAATTTTCGTTTACAGCTTCTTTTATACCGTATTTATTTTTTTTTAGAGACTCACCATCTTTATATATATTGAATCTCAATTTATTTTTAGAAACTATTTTAGGCATGAATATATTATTAGAGTGCTTTTTTAACTCACTTAGTATTTGATCTATCGCAATCTCGTTTTTATACGGAAAATAAAGAAGGGTATTTTTAGAAGACTTAACATCGATTTCATTCAATACATTTTTTTGAATGTTATAGTTTAATTCTTCAATATCACTTTTAGATAGAAGTTGCCCCTGCTTAAAAAGTGATTTTCTGATTATATTTTTCACCATAATTATTGCAGAGGCTAACAAACCAGGTCACCGCTATGTGTTATACCTGAACCGAAAGTTCAGGTGGTGAACATCTTGTCAGATCAGGCTTCCCATTATGGTAATGCTCAACAATGACAGTGGAAAATCACCTATTTTTTAGTATCGGTTCAAATTTATTAACACATTAGCAAATGAACCAGAATGTATTAAGAGTATAGATTAGATGAGATTTAAGTTAAAGATTATTTTTGAAGTACTTTTTCAATTTTTTTTATAAGTTTTGAGTAATCCGTGGTTTGTTTATTATATGAACTTTGATCATTAGTAAGAAGCTTATTAGATAACGTCAATCCAGCAATGATTAATGCATTATTTTTATCGCTAATATTATCAAGCTCTTCATTTAAAAGTGCGGCAGCTTTTAATAAATTATTCTTTTCTTTTGGGGGACAGGAGATTGTAAGATCTCTTCCAAATATTCGCAAAGAAACAGTCTCAACCTTACTCATTTGTGGCTTTTCTCAAATCTCTTTCTAATTGAGATATTTCTTTTCTGTGAAGAGCTTTATCTCTCTTCCAATCTCTTTCTCTTTTAACGTAAGAATCAATAATTCCTTTTTGTTCTTCAAATCTTTTTATCAAAAGGTCAATCTTCTTCTCTAAATCTTTTGAACTTAAATCATTGTCTTTAGGCATTTTTATAGTTTAATTCTACTTTAATGAATTGGAAAGTTACTTTAAATGAGTAAAATACACACATGGATAATACTATATATAAAAAAAGAAGAATTAATTTATCAGAACAGCTACCAATAAACTCGGCTTTATTAATTCCTTCGGCTGACATTCAATATAGAAATGCTGATTCAGCTTATGCATTTAGACAAGATAGTAACTTTTATTATTTATCCGGATTTTGTGAACAAGAATCCTTAATAGTAATTTTAAAAGGTGATGATTCTTGCTCTTCGATAGTATTTGTCCCACCAAAAGATAAATTAAAAGAAATCTGGGATGGTTATAGGTCAGGTCCAATTGGCGCTGTCGATCAATATTTATTTGATAAATCATATGACAATACTGAAATAGAGAAGCTCTTGCCAGAAATACTTAAAGGGTGTGAGCAAGTTTTATACCCAATTGGCAAAAAAAATGGATTTGATCAATTGGTAATAGATTGGACAACTGAAGCAAGATCAAAGGATAGGCACAGTAAAACAATAAATATATTAGATGCTTCATCTCTAATTGGAAATGCTCGACTTATAAAAGATGATCATGAGATATCATTGATAAGAATTGCTTGTGATATCTCAGCCAAGGCACATATCGAAGCAATGAAGAATGTTAAAGATGCTGGTTCTGAACAAGATATTGAAAGCCTTTATAT
This sequence comes from uncultured SAR86 cluster bacterium, assembly GCA_902586925.1. GTDB lineage: Bacteria > Pseudomonadota > Gammaproteobacteria > Magnimaribacterales > D2472 > SAR86A. The sequence continues at coordinate 487,976 of CACIJE010000001.1, forward strand.
TCACGAGTTTTCAAAAAATGGAGGTAGATTTCCAGCGTATACGCCAATTGTTGCAAGTGGAGAAAATGCGTGTGTTCTTCACTACATAGAAAATAACAAAAAATTTAATAAGGAAGATTTACTGCTAGTTGATGCTGGGTGTGAATATGAAATGTACGCCTCTGACATAACAAGAACTTATCCTATAAGTGGAAAATTCTCAAAAGAGCAGCTTGAAATATATGAAATAGTTTTAGAAGCTATGAACTCAGCTATTGATAAAGTAAAAGTAGGAAATAATATAATGGAACCTCAGGAAATCTCTGAAAAAGTTATAACGAAAGGTTTGGTAAAGCTTGGTTTGCTTGAAGGAGATCCAGAGAGACTTCATAAAGAAGGAGCTTTTAAAGACTTTTACATGCATAAAATAGGCCATTGGCTTGGACTCGATGTACATGATGCTGGTGATTATATGGAGGGAGATGACTTTATGAAGTATAAGCCTGGCATGATTACAACCATTGAACCAGGTATTTATATTAGTAGCTCAATGGATGTAGATGATAAGTGGAAAGGAATTGGAGTAAGAATAGAAGATGATATTTTGGTGACAAAAGAAGGCAATGAAAATCTTACAAAGAAAGTTCCTTCAAACCCTGATGAGATTGAATCATTAATGTCCTAATATAGTGAATCCAGTAGTTACAATATCTGGTGGTGGAATAATTGGAAATTATATTTCATTGAGATTAGATAAAAGCAATATTAAATCAGTGATTATTGAAAAATCAAAAGGACAAAATAGTAAAAAAGAAAACATAAGAACATTAACACTTAATCGCTTTTCGAAAAAACTTTTAGATGACATTGGTATTAAGGTTCCTTTCGCAGCCATTAAAAATATTTATGTTTTTGATGGCGATGGCTCTGGAAAAATTGATTTCTCATCATCAGAAATTGATGAAGATGATCTATCTTATGTTGTTTTCTTCAATGATCTCTATGACCAACTACAGAATCAAGAATGTCACCAGATATTCTTTGACAATGAAATAGAAAAAATTGTAATAGATAAAGAGACAAGTACCTCTGAGGTTATTCTTTCAAGCAAAGATAAAATTAATACGAAATTTATTGCAGGCTGTGATGGAAGAAATTCTAATGTTGCGAAGATTGCTTCTCTGAATGAAAAGAAGTCAAGTTATGATCAAACAGCTATAACATTTACCGCTAAGTGTGAATTAGATAATGTTGAGGACGCACATCAAATATTCTCTGAGAAAGGTATATTTGCAATTATGCCAGTTCCAAAAAATGAAGCTGACTCGTCTCATACCATTGTTTGGTCTGTCGATAACAAAAATATTACAGATAATAATATTGAAAACTATGTCTATAGTAATATTTCTTACTTTGAAAAAAAGCTTGCTAGAAAGATCGAAGTAAATTCAGAAATTTTAAACTTTAAACTTTTTAATCATCATTTTGAAGACTATATTTCTGATCATATTGTACTAGTTGGAGATGCTGCTCATTCTATTCATCCTTTAGCTGGACAAGGAGTAAATTTAGGATTTGCAGATGCAGACGCTTTGTGTGAGGAGATTGCAGATTCTTATGAGAGATCTATATATATTGATCAAACTACTACATTAAAAAGATATGAAATTAGAAGAAAAAATATGAATCTACTTATGCTCAAATCTATGGATTTTTTTGTAAATCTCTTTGGTTCAAAAAATTTATATATAAAACTACTAAGAAATTTTGGATTGTCTAGAGTAAATAAAATGCAGTTCTTAAAAAATTTTTTCATTAATCATGCTGCTGGAAAGAATAAGCTATAATTTACTTAGCACACCTAAAAGTAACTCAAATCAAATGAGGTATAAAATGAAAAAAATTTCAATATTACTTTCTGTGCTTTTACTTGTTTCATGCTCAAATGAAAATGAAATAGAAGAACTCACAATATACACATCTAGACAACCACAACTATTAGAACCAATTATTGAGGACTTCTATGATGATACAGGCATCAAAGTAAATCTGTTATCCGGAAATGCTCAAGAGCTTATGGAAAGAATTGATATTGAAGGAAATGATTCATTGGCAGATATTTTTATGACGGTGGATGCAGGAGTCTTATGGCAAGCAGCTGAAAGAGATATTTTCTCAAAAGTTGACTCAGAAGTATTAGAAGGAAATGTGCCTTCGTATTTAAAAGATCCTGAAAATAAATGGTTTGGGCTTTCAAAAAGAGCAAGAACAATAGTATTTTCAAGTGATCAATTTACTCCAGACGACTTTTCTACCTATGAAGATTTAGCTGATCCTAAGTGGAAGGGAAAACTATGCTTAAGAACGTCAAAGAAAGTTTACAACAGATCTCTCATAGCAAGCATGATTGATGAATATGGTTTCGATCAAGCAAAAGAAGTTGTATCTGGTTGGATTTCAAACTTAGCTACTGAAGTTTTTTCAAATGATACAAATGCTTTAAAAGCTGTTTCAAGTGGACAATGTGGGATGACTATTGTTAATACATACTATTTAGCAAGACTTTTGGATGATCCTCAATATAATAATTTGAATTTATTTTGGGCAAATCAAAATGACAGAGGAGTGCATATAAATATATCTGGAGCTGGGATTGTTAAAACTTCAAAAAATAAGGAAAATGCTATTTCTCTTTTAGAGTATCTTTCATCTGATAGAGCTCAAAATTTTTATGCTTCAGCAAATAAAGAATACCCAGTATTGATTGGTGCAAAGGCGCATGAGTCTATTCAGGCATGGGGAAACTTTAATGAAGATAATATTAATGTCAGTAAATTAGGTTCTTTGCAGAAACAAGCTGTTTTGTTAGCCCAAGAAGTTGGATATAAATGAGATCTAATTAGACTTTTTCGCCGCGTGCTCTTATTTCTTTAAGAACTTGGCTTATACCTTTTTTATCAATAATTCGCATACCTTTGGCAGATACTTTTAGGTTTACAAACCTATTTTCAGATTCAACCCAAAATTTGTGCATATGTAGATTAGGAAAGAACTTTCTTTTAGTTCTATTGTTAGCGTGAGAAACGTTATTTCCTGTTTGAGGAATCTTTCCTGTTACTTGGCATTTTTTACTCATAGAAACGCGATTTTATAGAACAGAAGCCTACATATCAATACTATAATGCATTAAATATGAAAGAAATATATGTACTTAGACATGCTAAATCCTCATGGGACAATTCTAATCTTAGCGATTTTGAAAGACCTCTTGCAGATAGAGGCATTAGTGATGCAAAGAAGATGTCTAAATTTTTAAAAGATATGGATTTAAAGATAGATAAGGTTTTTTGTTCAAATGCTTTAAGAGCAAAAGAAACCTTTGACTTAACTGCTGATGGCTTTAACTTTGAAATTGATAAAGCAACCTATACAGACAAACTATATTTTGGTGATACAACTAATATTATTAAGAGCTTGAAAGAGCTAGATGAAAGCTTAAAAAATATTTTAATAGTTGGACATAATCCTACGCTACATTATTTAGTAGAATTATTAACTAATAAACCAATTGACAGATTTACAACATGTAATTTGGCAATAATTTCTCATGATGGTGAATGGATTTCATTAAACTCACAACAATGTAGACTAAAATCATTAACTAAACCAAAGGAATTAAGAAATTGAAAAAGGTTAAAGTCAAAATATTAAATAAACTTATTGGCAATGAAATACCTATACCCAAATACGAGACTAAAGGTTCTGCAGGTTTAGATCTTAGAGCATGCATAAAAGATAAATTAATACTGAAACCGGGAAAAACTGAAATGATTCCAATGGGATTTGCAATGCATCTTGAGGATGAGAAATTAGCAGCTCTGGTTGTTCCAAGATCAGGCCTTGGTTCAAAACATGGGATAGTGCTAGGTAATTTAGTTGGATTGATAGATTCTGACTATCAAGGTGAATTAATGGTTCCTGCATGGAATAGATCAGAGAGGGAGTTTGTAATTAATTCTGGCGATCGAATTGCTCAAATGATAATAGTGCCAATAGTTCAAGCAAATTTTGAAATAGTTGAAGATTTCATAAAATCAGATAGGGGTACTAAAGGTTTTGGCAGTTCAGGTATAGACTAAATTTATTTCTTCTTACCAAATCTTTCTTCGAACTTTTGAACTCTTCCACCGGTATCAATAATCTTTTGTTTTCCAGTATAAAAAGGATGTGAGGCAGAAGAAACCTCAACAGTGTAGTATGGGTACTCTTTTCCTTCCCATTCCTTTGTTTTATCTGTTTTCAGAGTAGAGCGAAGTAAAAAATATTCATCCACACTGATATCATGGAATAGAACTTCGCGGTATTCAGGATGTATATCTTTTTTCATAATAAAATATATTTAGGATGAGAACTATATCAAAAATTAAATCCATTACAATTAAAAAATGAATATTTTTTACTATGATATTGCTGTTGGATTGCCTTTAAGACAATGTTTTACCTATAAATCAAAAGAAGTAATAAAAAAAGGTAAAAGGGTAATAGTTCCTTTTGGAAGCAAGTCAATTGTTGGAATAGTTGTAAAGAAAATAGCAAAACCCAAGTCACTAAAAGGCTTAAAAGAAATAATCTCAATAACCGATGAACATTCTTGTTTTAATGGATCAATATTTGAAGCAATTACATGGGCCTCAGATTACTATCATCATCCAATTGGCGAGGTTTTCTTTTCTTTCATGCCAACCCTCTTAAGAAAACAAAACGATAAAATTATTATCGACCTTGATGATAATACTGAATATAAGTTAAATGAAGAAGACAAGAAATTAAAATTAACTAAAGAACAAAACATTAATCTATCTGAACTTAATAAAGTTGAAAAATTTAGTCCTTCATTAATATACGGGGTTACTGGCTCTGGTAAAACAGAAATATATCTTCAGTTAGCTGAAAAATTTATTCTTCAAAATAAATCGGTTTTGATTCTAGTACCAGAAATTAATCTGATACCACAATTAGAAAAAAGATTTAAGGATCGTTTTATTGGTGATATTGGCGTATATCATTCCAGACAAACTCCAAACCAAAGGTTGAAGGTTTGGCTGCGATCTAAATTTGGTGGAATAAGAATCGTTATTGGAACAAGATCATCAGTTTTGATGCCGTTAAAAAATTTAGGATCAATTATTATTGATGAGGAGCATGATCAGTCATATAAGCAAGCTGAAGGTTTTAAGTTTTCAGGAAGAGATTTGGCTATAAAAAGAGCTCAGATAGAAAATATACCGGTTTTTTTAGGTTCTGCTACACCATCCCTGCAAACTCTAAAGCTTGTAAAAGAGAAAAAGTTCAAAAAGTTTGATTTATTGAGAAGAGTAGATGGCAAAAAGCCACCAAAATTAATTCCTTTGGATATTAGTGACTCTCCTCTTCTTGGAGGAATTGCTATTCAAACCATGAGCATCATTGAAGCAGCAATCAACAAAGGAGAGCAAGTATTGATTTTCCTCAATAGAAGAGGTTTTGCTCCATTGTATGAATGTGATAATTGTGGCTGGGTTGCAAAATGTTCATCATGCGAATCAAATTTAGTCTTTCATAAGTCAAAAAACAGACTAATTTGTCATAAATGTGAATCCGTTTATGGGTTAAATAAAACATGTCCAGATTGCCATTCAAATGAAATAAATACTCTTGGAACCGGCACTGAAAGAGTTGAAGAGGTGCTTAGAAGTACATTTAAAAAAGTACCTGTTATTAGAATGGATTATGATTCAACAAGACTGAAGGGATCAATTGAAGCAATTTATGAAAAGGCTAATAAAAGCAACGAGGCAATATTGGTGGGAACACAAATGCTATCTAAAGGTCATGACTTTCCTAAAGTAACGCTATGCGTAATTCTTAATGCTGATGGAGGTTTATTAAGCCCAGAAATAAATGCAATTGAAAAAATCTCACAACAATTAATTCAGGTTTCTGGTAGAGCAGGTAGAAATAATAATCTTGCAAAAGTAATTATTCAGACTAGATATCCTAATGATGAAAATCTAAAACAAATTAAAACTGGAGACTACAGGCTGGTTTCTGAGCAATGTCTTAAAACTAACAAAGCTTTGAATATGCCTCCATACTCAACAGTTGCAATATTAAGAGTGACCTCACCCAGTCCAGAAAGTTGCTACAAATTTTTAGATAAGGCGAACAATCTCTTAAATGATAAGAAAAATGTTTATGTTATTGGACCACTTCCATCGATACCATTAAAGGTTAAAGGGAATACAAGAAATCATCTGATTATTAAGTCCGAAACAAGAACTTATCTAAACAGAGTGCTTAAATATCTTACTAATGAAATTCAAAATTGGTCTGAATCAAAGAAAGTTAAATGGACTTATGACATAGATCCATATGACATGTCTTAGGTGCCTATATTTCTATTCTTATTATTTGGCCAGGAAATATAGATTTATTTTCTAAATTATTAGTTTTGTTTATTGAATCAACTGTCACGCCAAATCTAATAGCGATCTCGGATAAAACGTCACCTTTTTGAATTTCGTAATTAAGATAGTTTTGATAATTCTCTAGAAGGGTGCCTGAAACTGTCACTTCTTTGAAATAGTTGTGAATGCCAAGAAAAATCGATCTTGCAATCATTCGTCTTCCTGCCTTAGTTTTAAGTCTTCTTGCATCATCAGGATTAGTTATAAATCCTGATTCAACTAAAACAGATGGTATATCAACCGATTTAAGTACTCTGAAATCAGCATATTCAACATTTTGTTTATGAATTTTAGTGAACGGATCTCTTTTTAGTTGATCTAAGATCTTCGTTCCTAATTCTTTGCTTTGATCAACTTTTTTCTTATAGGTATTTGGATAAAGAACTCTTGCAGCATCTTCATTGAAATCGTAAGACTTAATATTTTTTATTTGAGCTTGAATTCTCTTCCGTTCTTTTTCTGAAAGATTTCTAGCAACACTGCTTGAAGATTCTTCAGACCATATGAAAACTGATGCGCCTTTAACAGATGCTAGTCTAAAACCGTCTGCATGGATTGAAATGAAAGCATCTGCACCAAACTTTCTTGCATTCTGATATCTTTCATTAAGATTAACCGTACTATCATCATTTCTAATTAGCACTGCTTCATAACCTTCTGTATCTCTAAGAGTTCTTTGTAACTCTTTAGCTATCAACAAAGTAATATCTTTTTCTAAAATATTGTTACTACTTACAGCTCCAGGATCTTTTCCACCATGGCCAGCATCAATTGCTACTACAATATCTCTTATGTTATTTTTTAGCTCCTTATTTTTTTTAACATTAATTTTTAATAAAATTCCTTCATCTGTTTTCTCTTGAGTTGGTTTACTCCAATTAACATATTCATATAAATCAATAACTATTCTTGTTAACTCCTCTTTTGACGAAGCCCTTACTAACTTGATAGGGTAATTATATTTTTTCTCAACGTCTGACTTTAAATCACTTTGGTATACATCTATAACAATTCTTGAGGGATCTACGAGAGAATAAGATTTTATAAATGACACCTTGTCTAAAAGAAAGGATATTTCAGAAGATTCATCATCAGAATCTTTTATTTCATAAAATGAAATTTCATTTGAGAACACAAATGAAGAAAGAACTAATAAAAAAGATAAAATTTTATTCATAATGTCTAATCAAACCTGAAAATAATTCATCATTATCATTAATCAACACATTTCTTCCATCCTCGAAATGCTCAAAAGATATTTTTAAGTCAAAATTTCTTTTTATAACAAGTTTCTCTGGCCACTCAATAATTATAATTTTTTTTAAGTGAGTTTTTCTATCTAAATCAAAAATATCAATATCCTCAGGTTCATTGGTTCTATATAGGTCAATATGCAAGAAAATTACATCTCCAAGGTCATACTCTTCACATAAGGTATAAGTTGGACTTTTTACCAAGCCCTTCCAACCTGAATTAGATATAATCGACCTAGTTAAAAATGTTTTTCCAGCACCGAGATCGCCCTCAAGATGGATCTCAATTATAGATTTATTAATTTCTTTTAGTTTCTCAGATATATGTGCACCAAGCTTATTGGTTGACTCGTCATTTTCTAGGTAAATTTTATTCATTTATTAAGTAAATCTCTTATGGTTGGTATCAATGATGATGCATTTAAGCCGATTTCACCTGTTTTATTTCTAAATTCTTCTCCTGCTCTAGCATGAACAGCAACAGAAATTTTGCAAGCATCAATAATATCAACTTTTTGGGCTATTAGGGCTGATAGAACTCCAGCAAGAACATCGCCTGTGCCTCCAGAAGATAACTCTGGCCCACCTTCAGTACATATAAATAATTCCTCGTCACCATGAGTACAAATAATCGTCTCTTTACCTTTAAGAATTACAGAAGCTGAAAATTTATTTGATATTGATTTCGCAGCACTAACTCTATCCTCTTGAACTTCATTATTTGAAATACCCAAAAGCTTTGCAGCTTCGCCTGGATGAGGAGTAAGAACTTTATCTTTGCTTGTCTCTAAATTATTCTCACCTATAAAATGAAGTGCACCTGCATCCAATATTACTACTTCAAAATTATTTACTGAAATAACTTCATTAAAGATATTTTTAGACCATCCGTCATTTTTTAATCCTGGACCGCATAGCAAAACATCAATGTTCTCAGGCATAGAAAAACTTTTTTCAATGCCATATGCCATTACTTCTGGATTTCTTTTTAGGCTTGCCTCAACATTTATTGGATGTGTACTGAGATGAACTAGTCCAGCGCCAGAAAATAAACTTGCTTCAGATGATAATATTGCGGCACCTCCCATCCCTTCCGAACCTCCAACAACCATCACTTTTCCAAAATCACCTTTATGAGAGTTACTAGATCTTTCTAGAATACTTTTTTCAAGTGAATCGAAGTCGAATTCTTTTATCATTTAGTTAATTTCTACTATCCCTAATCTGTCAGAATGGAATGACCCTAAAAAAACTTCATCCTCTATTGGAACAGCAACGGTGGGAAGACCAAAAACAGTTTTGGAAAATGAATATTCATTTTTTATTTCTAAATTATTTCTATCTAATTGATAAATAGAAAATGGTAGGGAACAACTTTTTTTAAACTCACAATCTCCAACATCATTTGGTTGAAAATCTGATGAGGTAATCCAAATGTCATTACCATCTATATAAGGATTATCTGGTGCCTCAATAAACTTTTTATCTAATTTTTTATTAAGGGAAAGATCAAATTTTGTTATCGAATCACCTTGGTTATAGCTTATATAAATAATATTCGAGTTTTCATCCAAAGCAATACCATTAGGACCGCTTCCATCGGAGCCATCTATTTTTTTAAATTTATTTTCTATCCACTCAACAAGAAACCCTGTATCAGTTTTAATTATTGAAACGAGAAGCCATTCGTTAAGAGTTATTTCCCTATCGTACATATGAGAAGCATAGAAACTTCCATTTTTTCTTAAACTAATGTCATTAAAATAAAACTCATATGGCACATCTATACATCCCCTCCAAACCATATTCCATGAATTTTCCTTTTTTACCATCTCAAACATTTCTATAGTTTCATCTGGATAATGGTTAATGACTCCAAGTTGATAACGCCCGTCATTTCTTTTTATTAAGTCAATTCCATGAGGACCATATTTTTTATTAATTGATCTTGTGCATCCTGGGTCGCCCCAAATATTTTCTTCAATTGCAATATTTGGAATGATTTTAGTTTTTGTTTTTAAATCTAGTAAAGCAAAGTAGCCTGACTTTTGTTCTTCATATGGACCAATGCCTCCAAATTCTGACATAAACAGAAATTTTTTATCAGGCGTTATCACTATATCCTCAGGATTTTTAAAATTACAGATCACTTCTAATTTTTTATCAGAACTACAATTACTTATATCTTTTTGAGGTCCAACATAGTCAGAGGAAACAGTATAAAATGCCAATGCAAAAAACATTATTGAAATAGCGCTCATAAATTTAAAATAATGGTGGAAGACAAAAGGTAGAGCTTTTTTTATTTGATTAAAAAAGATCAAGACAGCTAAGCCTCTTATGATAATCAATATTCCCAAAGAAAAAGTTACAATTTTCCATACTCTTTCATACCAATATTGATCAGTTAATGGAACGTAAACACATATCAAACCAATTATTATTGTTATACCTGCAATAATATTAATGTAATTACTTGAAGTAATTTTATCTTTTAGAAATTCAGTAAATGGTTTAATCAAGACTACAATACCTAAAGAAATAAAAAAAAAGAAATAAAAATAGTTCATATTTAAAATAAACGTTTTTTAACAATATCAATAATTTCCAATGGCTTATCCAATGGAACATGATGAGCCGCACCAGGAATTTCTTCAAACTCCATAATGTCTGAATACATTTTTTTAATATTGCCAAGAATATTTCCTGACATCAATAAACTATTTGCACCATGAATAAATAGAGCAGGACATCCAAATGAAAATTGATAACCAAACAATCTTTCCAAGCTATTAAACATAGAATCATCAAACTTCCATCGCCATCCTTCATCTGTTTTTCGAACAGAATGATCTGCTATATATCTTACAAACCAATCATTAAGGCATTCCTGCTCAGGTAAAAGCCTGAACCTTTTTAAAATAGTAACCTTATCTGGATAATATTTGATCATTCTTAAAGGACCGCCTTCGTGTTGCGAAGGATCCCAGTCGGGTGGCCTTATAAAGGTATCGATCATGATTAAGCTAGAAACAAGTTCTTTTTTTTCAGAGGCAACATATGCCGCAACTTGACCACCTAGAGAATGTCCAACAATGAAGACATTATCAATGAGCTTAGCTGATTTTTCTTTTTCAATAATTGAAATAATACATTGACCAAAATCTTTGATGCTGTATTCATCTCTAAAACCAGAATCACCCATGCCTGGAAGATCAACCGCGATCACATTAGTATTTTCTGTAAAATGTGGAGCTATTGGATACCACCATTTTTTATGTGCTCCAGTACCATGGATAAATATAAGCAGGTTTTTACTTTCTGAGTCACAATCCCATTGTGAATAAGAGAGATTTCCTTTTGGATTCTCAATTTTGCATTCTATTGGCTCTACTTTAATGGCTTCAAAAAACCATTCAGGAGCATTTGCTATATCTTTAATTAGATTGTCAGTGATTCTCATAAGCAGTATTCTAAGCCATATCAATTAAACATATGAATAAAAATTTAACTCCTGCTGCAACTATTCTTGTTTTAAGGGATTCGAAAGAGGGAATTGAGGTCTTAATGGTAAAAAGATCTAAAAAACCACCCTTTGGAAACTTATATGTTTTTCCTGGTGGAAAGATTGATGAAGATGACCTTCAAAAAGAATGGAAATCATACTGTGATGGATATAATGATTCTATAGCTTCTGAAATTCTTGGTGTAAACGAGTGCGGTTTGAGCTATTGGATAGCTTGTATTAGAGAGAGCTTTGAAGAGGTCGGAATATTATTAGCAAAAAGAAAGTCTGGAGAAAAACTTGACTTAGAAGGTAAGGATAAAAATAAGTTTGACAAATATAGAAACGATCTAATCAATCATGAGATATCTTTTTTAGAAATTTGTAAGAGAGAAGAGCTAATTCTAACTGCTAAAAATATTGCACCATTATCTCATTGGATTACGCCTGATTTTGAAATAAAACGTTTTGATACAAGATTTTTTATTGCATATTTGCCTGAAAATCAAATTGTTCAGCATGATGGTATGGAATTAACTCATAGCTTATGGATAAATCCAAATAACGCACTAAAAAAGGCAATGGAAGGTGACATGCAGATGATTTTGCCTACAACGGAAAATCTAAAATTATGTTCAAATTTTACTTCTGCAAGAGAAATGCTTGAAAACCAAAAAAATTTAACGAAAAATGATATAAAACCTATATTACCTAAGTTTTTTAAAGATAATGGAACATGGAATGTTTTGTTTCCAGAAGATGAAGGTTACGAGAATTACTAATGCATGAACTAATAAAAAAAATTACTGCTAATAATGGGGGTGTCTTTACTGGAAGTGGTACCAATACTTATTTAATAGGATCTGAGGATATTACTTTGATTGATCCCGGCCCAAATTTACCTGATCATGTTGAAAAAATTCTCTTAGAAGGTGGAGATAAAATTAAAAGAATTCTAGTTACTCATACTCATAAAGACCATTCGCCTGCTGCATCACCAATTGCAAAAAAACTTAATATTCCACTATTTGGCAGATTAGTTGATAGAGAGTCTCAATGGGAGGATGAAACTTTTGTTCCAGATACAGTGTTAAGTCATGGAGATAAAATTACAACTAACGAATACTCGATTGAAGCTATACACACGCCAGGGCACGCATCCAATCATTTATGTTTTTATCTTGAAAAACAAAAGTGTTTGCTTACAGGTGATCATATTATGGATGGTTCAACTGTTGTAATTGCGCCTCCAGATGGTGACATGACCGAATATATTAACTCTTTGAAACTCCTTGAGAATTATGAAATTGATTATTTTGCACCTGGGCATGGAAATTATATGGAGGAACCATCAAAAACTATTCAATCTATAATTCGACATAGGCTATCAAGAGAAACAAAGGTTATTAGATGTGTTGAAAAAAATAAAGATTCTAGTATCGATGAGTTGTTATTACTAGTTTACGATGACGTTCCTGATATGCTTCTTCCTATTGCAAAAATGAGCTTACTGGCTCACCTAATTAGATTGGAATCGTACGGAAAGATAGAAAATATTGATAATACTTATTCATTACTTTCTTGATTTTTGTTGTTATCTTGATCTTTTAAGCTAATATCAAGTTTAAATTTTTTCTTATCTTTTTTCTCATTATTGATTTTTTTTGTTTCATTTTCAGCAACTTTATTGTCAAAGCAGTCGTTAGAATCATACATTTGATTGTTAGTAACTTCATGAGATACATTAATTGGAGTTGGTGGCTGTGGGACTGGAACCTGCATACAAGATATTAAAATTTTAGAATTTACTTTGCTTAAAGTTGCAGGTTCAGCATTTGGAAGTAAAGATTTATCGTAATTTTGATTAGTGTTACATCCAAATAAAATCAATAAAGGAATTATTTTCTTCATAGTTTTTTACTGTGTTTAAGAAGAGATTCTACAACTGCTGGCTCTGCTAGAGTAGTTGTATCACCAAGATTTTCAAAGTCACCTTCAGCAATTTTTCTCAAAATTCGTCTCATAATTTTACCTGATCTAGTTTTTGGCAGGCCAGGGGCATTTTGTATGAGATCTGGTTTAGCAATAGGACCTATTTCTTTAGAAACAAATTTTATAAGGTCTTTTTCTAAGTCAATGTTAAATTCTATACCTTTCATCAAGGTTACAAATGCATAAATACCTTGACCTTTAATTGGATGATGAAACCCAACTACTGCAGCTTCTGCAACAGAGTCATGGAGAACTAAAGCACTTTCAACTTCAGCAGTTCCTAGCCTATGTCCTGATACATTGAGCACATCATCAACTCTTCCAGTTATCCAGTAATAACCATCTTTATCTCTTCTTGCACCATCACCGGTGAAATATATATTTTCATAAGTTTTGAAATAAGTAGATATCATTCTTTCATGATCGCCATATACACTTCTAATTTGACTAGGCCATGAGGATTCAATAACCAAATTACCTGAAGCTGCTCCATCTAAAGGATTGCCTTGTTCGTCATATAAAGCTGGTTTTACACCAAAAAAAGGCAATGTTGCAGACCCGGGTTTTACTGGAGTGATGCCTGCAATAGGAGATATTAAAACAGACCCAGTTTCTGTTTGCCACCAAGTATCAATGACATCACATGTTCCTTTACCAACTACTTTATGATACCAATCCCATGCTTCTGGGTTAATAGGTTCACCAACTGTTCCTAAAACTCTTAGACTTTCTCTTTTTGTTTTAAGAACCGGTTCATTACCTTGTGACATTAGAGCTCTTATTGCTGTTGGGGCAGTATAAAATATATTTACATTGTATTTATCACATATTTCCCAGCATCTTGAAAAATCTGGATAGGTTGGAATTCCTTCAAACATAATAGAAGTTACTCCATTTGAAAGAGGGCCATATAAGATATATGAATGTCCAGTTATCCAACCAACATCTGCTGTACACCAGTATATGTCAGTTTCATTTGCACCAAAAAGATATTTGAAACTTAAATGAGCACCAAGTAAGTATCCAGCAGTTGTATGTAATACACCTTTTGGTTTTCCTGTAGAACCAGAGGTATAAAGAATGAAAAGTGGATCCTCTGAACTCATTGGCTCAGGGTCACATGAAGTTGATACATCTTTTACAAGATCTTCATACCATAGATCTTTATCATAATTCCAGTTTATTTTATTGCCTGTTCTTTTAATTACAATTGTATTTTTAACTTTTGGACACTTTTCTAATGCTTCATCAACATTTGATTTTAAAGGAACTATTTTTCCTCCTCGAACACCTTCATCTGCTGTAATAACAATTTCACAATCAGCATCTAAAATTCTATCTTTCAAAGATTCAGGAGAGAATCCTCCAAAAACAACAGAATGAATTGCTCCAATTCTTGAGCAAGCTAGCATTGCAAATGCAGCCTCAGGAATCATTGGCATATATATACAAACTCTTGAACCTTTAGACACTTTTAGGTTTTTTAGTACATTTGAGAATCTACATACCTCTTCATGTAATTCTTGAAAAGTGAATGATTTTGAATTTCCAGGTTCATCACCTTCCCATATCAAAGCTTTTTTTTCAGATCTATTTTTGAGATGCCTATCAATACAATTTTCACTTACATTTATTTTCCCATCAGCAAACCATTTTGCATTTGCAAATTTATTGTTGTGAACTTCAGTAAAACCATTTATCCAAGAGAGGTTATCATTTGCCATTTTTTTAAAAAATTCTTTAGGATTTTCAATTGATTGATCATAAAGCTTTTTATATTCATCAAAGCTTTTTAAATGTGGATTAGAAGCATGGGCTGCAATTAAATTTTCTGCCATAAACTATATTATTGACGGCTGAGGGTTAATGAAATTTTTTCCTTTAGGATTAGACATTATCATTGAAACTAAGGACTCATAATCTGCTTCGTTTGATTCGAGATTAATATCTGCAGCATTTATTATTAATAGAGGAGCATCCTTATAGTCAAGAAAAAAACGTGAATAGGCATCATTAAGTCTCTCAAGGTATTCTAATGTTAAGTATTGTTCATTAATATTACCTCTTTTTGTAATTCTTTCTTTTAAAATTTCTATTGGAGCTTGTAAATAAATTACAAGGTCAGGTGAGGGAGCATCGATTGTAATATGTCCATAAACTTTATCATACAAATGCATTTCTTCTGGTGAAAGAGTAACCTCTGCAAATAACCTATCTTTTTCTATTATAAAATCTGCAACACGAACGTTTTCGAAAAGGCTTCTTTGCTTAAGATCTTGAATCTGTTGCATTCTTTGAAAGAGAAAAAAAAGTTGTGTTGCCAATGCTGATTGACTTGGATTTCTATAAAAATTGTTTAAAAACGGATTTTCAGCAGGTTGCTCAAGAAAGGCATCATAGTTAAATGTCATTGCAATTTTATTTGCAAGAGTAGTTTTTCCAACACCAATTGGACCTTCAATAGCAATATATTTTGGTAAGGGTATATTGTTTAAAGCTGGCTTCATTTAAATAAATAATATCAATCTTATAGATTATATTAACTCTTTAGAGAAACCAAATGTTTTAAATGATTCTTGTATATCTTTTTCTTTAAGTGAACTTATAAGTGACTTTTTTAATTTTTCATCATTTTTTTGAAAATTAGTCCACCATTTACCAAGATTTTTTGTTTCACAAAAAGATTTTTCTCTAATAAGCATCAGGTCATATGCAGCTCTAAACCTTGGATGCTTCAAAGTTTTATAGGGCTGCTTACCAATTCGACTATGAAGCTTTAATTGCAGAACCCAAATATCTTTTATGTATGAATGAAATTTTCTTGGGATTGCTGTAATTTTTTGTTGTTTCCTTAATATTGGATCCATAGACCTGAAAAATTTTCTTAAGTTAATTTCCCCTTTAGTTAATGATTTATTTATTAAATTTGGCCACAACAGGGCAGCTATCAGAAAGCCTGGTGTTACAGACTGATTATTTTTAATTCTCCTATCTGTATTTCTTAGAGCTTCAAAAATGACATTATGTAAAAATTCATTTACTTTTGGCTCAATAGTTATTAAAAATTTACTTAAGCCAAAAGAGTTTAGCTTATTAAAATTTTTTTCAGCCATGCCACTTAAAAAGATTTTACAAAATTCATCAAATATTCTTGCATTTGAAATATTTGATAAAAGATATCCTTTTTCGTAAATTGCATTTTTTATTTTTTTGTCAATTTTAAAACTGAGTTTATTACTAAACCTAATTGCTCTTAGGCTTCTTACAGGATCTTCTGAGAATCTATGTCTTGGATCTCCAATTGAAACAATTTTCTTTTGTTTGATATCTTTTATGCCATCCTTATGACCAATTATCTTTTTTGAAATTGGACAATAATACAGCGCATTTAACGTAAAGTCTCTTCTGTATATATCTTGATCTAAATCACCCCAAATATTATCTCTAATTATTTTTCCAGATTGATCTTTTATTAAGTCTCCTTGATTATTTTTTTCTTCACCAGATCTAAAGGTTGCTACTTCAATAAGCTCAGATCTGTTAAAAACGTGAACCAATTTAAATCTTTTACCTATTATTCTAGATGCTTTAAAAACTTTTCTAACTTGATCAGGCGTAGCATTAGTAGCAATATCAAAATCTTTTGGCTCGATTCCACATAGAAGATCTCTCACACATCCTCCAACAAGATATCCTTGATATTTATTACGTTTGAGTTTCTCAATAATTGAGATAGCAAATTTACTTATTTTTTTGTTGTTTATCAAAATGAATTTTTGATAAAAATTTTGAAATTATCCACTAAGTTGTTTTTCTTTGATCTCATCAAGAGTTTTGCAATGAATGCAATGAGTAGCAGTTGGCCTTGCTTCAAGTCTTTTTATCCCAATCTCATCACCACATGAGTCGCACCAGCCATAGTCATCTTGTTTAATCTTCTCAATTGAAATGGCAATTTTATTTGTGAGTTTTCTTTCTCTATCTCTAGTTCTAAGTTCAAAAGCAAACTCTTCTTCTTGTGATGCACGGTCAACAGGATCAGCATATGTTTCTCCTTTTGTTTTTAAGTGATCAAAGGTTTTTTTCATCTCTTCTTTTAGATGTTCTTTCCAAAGTAGAAGAACAGCAATAAAATGTTTTTTCATTGCTGCACTCATATATTTTTCGTTTTTTTTTGGTTTATAGGGCGCAATCTTTGACTTATTGTTTGCAATTCTTGAAGAGGGATTTGCATTTGCTTTATTAACTTTTTTAGTTGTTTTAGAAGCTTTTTTTATTGATTTCTTTTTAGTTTTTGTTGTTGCCATTTGTTGATAAAAAAAATTAAGGTGAGAAAAATATCAGATACTGATTCAATTTACTAGCTTTTTTTTAATTTTTTTAAAACTTCTTTATATCCTTCAGGTGTAAGTCTTGGCCCAAAGGTTTCTACAATCTTAGATGAAGCGTAATTTGCAAATTCTGCACACTTTGATAATTCAAACCCTCTTAGGTAAGCATGCATAAATGACCCTGCATACATGTCTCCCGCACCATTTGTGTCAATTGGTTCAATTGAAACGGCTGGAGAAAATATTTCTTTACCTTTATTAATAATAATACTTCCTTCAGATCCTTTTGTGATGACAGTCATATATGATTTATTTTTATAAAAGTTAATTGCATTACCAAAATTTTCTGCCTCAGCAAAAGCTATTGCCTCATCATCATTACAAAATATCATATCAATTCCGTAGGACTCTATTTCATTGAATTTCTCTTTAAAGCCTTGGACTATTCCAGCATCGGACAAAGATAGAGCCTTAATAGTTTCTTTATTTTTAATACTACTCAAAACTGATTTTACTGCACCAAAATTCTCATCACTTGTAACCATATAGCCTTCAATATAAAAAATTTTAGAATTTTCTACAGCATCATAACTTATATCTTTGGAACCTAGGTGGGCACTGATACCTAACATGCTACTCATTGTTCTCTTTGCATCTGGTGTAACAAATATAAGACATTTACCAGTTGGCATATTAGATTCCTCTTTACTGAAGCCTATATGTTTTACACCAGCTTTTTTTAGACTATCTAAGTATTTTTTACCATCAATATCATCTGCAACTCTGCATACGTGGTGACAATCTGAACCATAATATGAAGCTGCAACTAAAGAGTTTGTTGCAGATCCTCCACAATCTGATATCGAATTAACCCCCATTGATTCAAGTTTTTTTATTATAGGAGAATGCTCATCTGCAGTTGCTAGAGTCATAGAGTCAGGTTCAAGACCAATTTCATTTAAAAACTCATGATCAACCATATATTGTGTATCAACTAGAGCATTTCCAAGAGCGCTTATATCATATTTCATTTTACATTCCCTCATCCAAAATCTTTTTAACAACATTTATTGTATGATTTATTTCTTTATTAGTATGTTTTGTAGAAATAAAACCTGCCTCAAATTTGGATGGCGCAAAATAAATACCATTTGCCATACATCTATTAAGAAATTTTTTAAAGTGAATATCATTTGAATTCTCAACATCTTTGAAATTATTTGGTAATTCTTTTGAAAAAAAGAAACCAAACATTCCTCCAATTTGGTTTGTAGTAAAGGGTATGTCTCTATTAAGGAATAGATCTTTCATCTGACTTAAGAGAGTTGAAGCTTTGAGTTCGAGATTTTTGTAAGGATTTGATTTGATTAATAATTTTATTAATGTAGAACCTGCCGCCATTGCTAAAGGATTTCCAGATAAGGTACCTGCTTGATAAACAGGACCATTTGGAGCAAGATAATCCATAATTTTATTTTTTCCTCCAAATGCACCAACAGGAAGACCACCCCCAATCACTTTACCAAGTGTTGTAATGTCAGGTTTTATTCCATATATTTCTTGAGCTCCACCAAGAGATACTCTAAATCCAGTCATAACCTCATCAAAAATTAATAATGATTTAGATTCATTAGTTTTTTTTCTTAGTAATTTAAGAAAAGATTTATCACTTGGCACAAAGCCCATATTCCCTGCAATTGGTTCAATTATTACTGCTGCTAGGTCTTTTTTTACTTTATTAAAAATTTTAAGAAAGTCTTCTTTGTTATTAAATTCACAACTTAAGGTCTTTTTTGCAAGTTCATTTGGAATACCAGGAGAATCTGGAAGGCCAAATGTACTGACACCTGAACCAGCTTTGATAAGTAAAGAGTCCACATGACCATGATAACAGCCATCAAATTTTATAATTTTATCTTTTCCTGTGTATCCTCTTGCTAATCTGATAGCACTCATAGTTGCCTCAGTACCAGAATTTACCATTCTAATTTTTTGTATTGAAGGAAAACATTCTTTTATGAGTTTTGCTGTATCTGATTCAATACTTGTCGGAGCTCCATAACTCGTACCCAAGTTGAGTTGCTTTGTAACAGCTTTAACTATTTTTGGATTAGTATGACCCAGTATCATTGGACCCCATGAACCAATGTAGTCAATATATTTATTATCATCAGCATCGTATACATAGGGACCTGATGCTTTTTTAAAAAATATTGGATTCCCACCTATATTTTTAAATGCTCTCACAGGAGAATTTACACCACCTGGCATGTGAATTTGAGCTTCTTTGAAAAGTTCTTGAGATTTTTTAATTTTGTTCATAAGTTTAAGTCTTTACTAAAAATTTTTACCTCATCCCAGTCAGTAAACTCATAAGTTTGAGAAGTATCAGTTGGGCCATTAGTAACAAACATAATAAACTTGATTGCATACTTATCAAAAAATTTATATTTTGGATAATCTATCTTACCTGCAAATACAGCCATCTTTTTTGGAACCCAATTTGTTTGTTCTAAAAATTTAATCAAGTATGGATTATTTTCTGGCCTATTCTTATTAGGCTTTCTGGCAACAGCATTCACAGAAAAAAATGCGTTTTCTTTAGAGTTTAGGAGTTCTAAATTGCTTTCAATAAAATCAAAAACATCTTCTCTATATTTTCCATATCTTATACTTGCACCTATTATAATGCTTTTATATTTACTAAGTTCAATATCAGCACTTAAAGGTAATATATCTATTTCATCTTTTCCTAAATGTTGTGCTATTTTTTTACAAATAGCTTCAGTATGACCATCAATTGACGAGTATATTAAAAGAGTTCTTTGCATTAATTTATATGCCCAATTAAATTGTGAGGATTCAATTGCTATTATATTTTATACTTTGTAATAATTAAATTTATAATATTAATATATGCGGTATATTTTCATTTCAATTCTAAGTTTTAATGTTTCATATTTGATCGCAAAGGATTCTGCCTCTGACTGCTCTAAAATTAAGTCAGACATAGAAAGATTGGCTTGTTACGATAATATATTCCAAGTAAAGGAAAATTTATCAAAAGAAACAGAACCAAAAGCTCAAGAGGAACCAACTGATAATATTGAATCATCTACCGCTGAAATCAAAACTGATAAAAGATCTAAAAAAATAAACAATCAAAAGATTGCAGAATTTGGTTTGACAGACAGTCAGAAAAAAGCCGTAAATATTCAAGTTGATAAAATAACAATTTCTACTTCTATTTTAAATGTAGTAAAATCCACTGGCGGAAAATCAAGATTTAAACTTGCAAATAAACAACTATGGGAGTCACAATCTGCGCTTTCTTCGATCAAAAAAATAAATTTCAAAGCTAAAAATGAAATTACTATTGAAGAGACTGCTTTAGGTGGATTTTGGATGATAAATAAAAAATCTAATGTAAGAATTAAAGTTAAGAGAATTACATAAATGGAACAAGATTATAAAACTTCAATTGTTTTAACAGATAGTGCTTCAAAAAGGATTTTGCATGTAATTAAAAAAGACTCTGAAGTCAGTCCAAACTTTCGCATTTATGTCACAGGGGGAGGTTGCTCGGGTTTTCAGTATGGATTTAAGTTTGATGATGATA
The DNA here is from genome assembly GCA_902586925.1 of uncultured SAR86 cluster bacterium. Classification (GTDB taxonomy): domain Bacteria; phylum Pseudomonadota; class Gammaproteobacteria; order Magnimaribacterales; family D2472; genus SAR86A. Next base: position 509,161 of record CACIJE010000001.1, read on the forward strand.
TTGCATTTGATGACGATGTTATTAAATTTGATAACTTTTCAATTTTATTAGATTCTATGTCATATCCGTATATATTTGGCTCAACTCTTGATTTTGTTGAAGATTTATCAGGGTCAAAGTTCGTTATTGATAACCCAAATGCCAAAACAACCTGTGGTTGTGGAGAGTCATTCACTACTTAGACAAAAATAATTCACCTTTTTTTAAATAAGCAAGATAAGCGAAGCCAGCAGATTCTACGAATTGTGATGGAACTTTGTCTTTTGAAGTTTTAACTGCTCCTGATATTTTATCTTTAATTAGCCCCATTAAAAAAATATTTCTTGTTCCTCCACCATGGATAATTACCTCTTCAGGTTTTTCACAAAAATCATAAAAATCTTTCATTTTAAGAGCTGTAAACTCGGTAACTGTCCTAAGAATTATATTTGAGGATATATCTCTAAAAGAATTATCTAAAAGTTTATAGTAATCTTGCTTATCGTCTGCTCTTGGATAATTCATTTCACTTGATTTACTCAATAACATGTCTAAAAAATTCTGATTTATCTCTCCTTTCGAAGCGTTTTCACCTTTATTATCAAAAGGCATATTAAATTTTTCTGTCATAACCAAGTCTATAAGACAATTTCCCGGCCCAACATCAGATGCTATTAAAATTTCATTATTTTTTAGGTGAGTTCCGTTTGCGATACCTCCGATATTAAATATAACCTTATTTTTTTCAGGTTCTGAAAAGAGATAGTGGTGAAATTGAGGAATTAATGGAGCCCCCATACCACCATTTTTTATATCAAAATTTCTAAAATCAGAATAAACATCAATTTCTGTCTTTGTTGCAATATAAGATGGATTGCCTATTTGATAGCTTACTTTGTATGTATGAAAAACTGTCTGCCCAGAAAATCCTACATACGAAATATCTGAAATATTAATTCCAGATTTATCTATAAGAATGTTAATTAAATTAATCGTTTTTTCATTTACTTCTTTCTCTAGTCTTTGAATTATTTCTGATTCAGATGATAATTTATGTCCAAGATTTATAGCTATCTCATAATCTCTTTTATAATTAATTTCAAAATCAAGACTTGCAGATTCAATAAACTGAAAGTCATTCTCAAAAGAGACAATACAACCATCAATTGCATCCGCACTTGTTCCAGTCATAATACCAATAAAATAATTACTCATATTTAGTCAAATTATAATCAATAAGTTTTTTAAGATTTGAGTTTAATAAATTATTGAATTCATTTCTTTGTGATGAGTTTACTGGATTTGCAGATGGTAGTTTTACCTTTACTGGATCTGTTCTAACTTTGCCTTGCCAAAATTCAAAATGGAGATGAGGGCCTGTTGCCTGACCAGAATCACCAACATATCCGATAATATCCCCTTGTTCGACATTAGTTCCTACTTTAAGTTTATTCTCAAATTTTTCTAGATGAGCATATAAAGTTTTTATATTACCGCCATGTTTTATTTCAATTGTCTTACCATATCCACTTTGTCTGCCAAGAAAAGATATAACACCATCACCAGAAGCCATAATTGGAGTATTTCTTTTTGCAGCATAATCCACTCCATTATGTGCTTTTATTTTATGTAATATTGGATGCATTCTATTTGGATTAAAGTGCGAACTTATATAGGCAAAATCAAGGGGAGCTCTTAGGAAAGCTTTTTTAACGTTTTCTCCATTTTCATTAAAATATTGTTTACCCTGTTCTTTATCAAAAAATCTTTGTGCTACATATTTCTTGCCTTTATTAATGAATTCAGCCAATACAATGTCTCCACTTGAGATTTTTTCTCCTTCAGAATACTCGGTTTCGAAAATAACTGAAAATTTATCACCATTTCTTACATCAAATATGAAGTCGATATCCCAACCAAAAATATATGCAAAATCCATAATAATGCTATCAGGAATACCTACACTAAGTGCACTTTCATAGAATGAATTGTTTATTGTGCCAAAACTGTAAGATGTAATTATTTTTGTTTCTTTTTTAATTTTTTGGATTGATATATCTTCTTCTATATTTATTAGTATTGAATTAATATCATCTTTTACTATTTCTATGCTTATTAAATCACTACCAACATAACTAAACTCCATAACATCACCAGGGATAATGTTTGATAACAAGTTATTTCTATCAAAATCAAAAATTTTGTATGCTAAATTGAGAGGTACTTTCTTATCTTCAAAAATCACAGATAGATTGTCGCCTTTTTTTACTTGGTGAATTTGTTTAGTATTAATTAAAGAAAGCTCATCATTTAATTTTTTTGAAATCGTAATTTCTTCAATCGGTAAAGGATTATTCGATGTGGTATCTACATAAATCAGTAATATTGAAAGCAAAGATAAAAAAAATATGCTTAAGACTAATTTAATTGGAGTTTTTTTAAATCCAATCATAGATCATCTTGAAGATTTAGTAACTCTGTGTTTCCACCAAAGGCTACTGAATTTTTTGAAATCACCTTTTCATTTAAAAACTGCAACAGATAATTTGGACCACCAGCTTTAAAGCCGCTCCCTGATAATCCAACTCCTCCAAATGGTTGAGAGCCCACTGTAGCTCCAATCATATCTCTGTTGATATAAATATTTCCTATATTGGACACTGAACTAAAATGATCAGCTCTTGATTCAATTCTTGTATGAATCCCCATCGTTAAACCATAGCCGCTATTATTTATTTGATTAATTAGGCCATCAATTTGATTAGACTTGTATTTAAGAACATGGAGTATTGGCCCAAACTGCTCATCTTCCAAATCTGAGATATTTTTTATATTTATTAAAGTTGGACCAATATGACTTTTTGGATCATTAACTTCAAACTTAAGCACTTCCATGCCTTTTTTTTCACATGTTGAAATATAGTTATTTAAGTTTTCTAAAGATTTTTTGTTAATAATTGGACCAATATCTACATCAAACTCATTTGGATCGCCTAAAGTTTGTTCTGAAATACTTCCCTGTATCATACTAATTAGTTCATCATAAATTTCTTCTTGTATGCATAAGACTCTTAATGCAGAACACCTTTGTCCAGCACTATCAAATGCAGATCTAATGACATCATCAGTCACTTGTTCTAATAGAGCACTTGAATCAACAATCATAGTATTAATGCCTCCAGTTTCAGCAATTAAAGGTACAATTTGGTTTTGATTTTTCAACAGATTATTTTGTATTTTTTTTGCAGTTTGCAATGAACCTGTAAAAGCTACTCCATGAAGAGGAACGATTTTTGTTAATGCCTCACCATAATAACCATTACCAAGTATAAGCTCTAGCGCATCTGAAGGAATTCCAAGATCATGAAATTTTTTAACAACTAAATAACCCAATATTGATGTATGCTCAGAAGGTTTAACTATTACCTTATTTCCACATGCGAGTGCAGCAGAAATTTGTCCTATAAGGATCGCAACTGGAAAGTTCCAAGGACTAATACATAAGAATCTTCCTTTGGGAGTATAAGAAATTATATTTTCTTCTCCAGTAGGCCCCTCAAGTTTACTGGTATCTGATATTTTGAGAATCTGATTAGAGTAATACCTCAAAAAATCTACAGCCTCTCTTATTTCATCAACTGCATTTTGTATAGTTTTTCCTGCCTCATTTATTAGGTAATATATAATTTCATAAGGATCTTCTTCTATATCATCTGCAATTTTATTAAGAACGACGTATCTATCCTCTGGTTTTGATTTCTGCCAGTTTGATAAAGAGTTCTTATTAAGAGACTTTATGATTTTTTCAGAATCGTCAAAAATAACTGACCCGATTTCTTTTTTAGATGAAATAGAAAATATTTTTTCATTATGAGTATTATCTTTTTCTCTTCCCTCATAGAGGGACTTAGCAATAATCAATTTATTATCAAAACTCTTAAGCTTAGTTTTAAGTTCATCTAAATTTTCAATCTCAGATATATCTAATCCTGATGAATTTTTTCTGTTATCAAAAATATGCTTTGGAAGTGGAATTTCTTTTCTTTCACTTTCCATTCTAATGTATGGATTTTCAGCTAACCACTCAGCACTAGTTTCAGGATCTAGTAATCTATTTATAAATGAGCTATTAGCTCCATTTTCTAAGAGTCTTCTTACTAGATAGGGTAGTAAATCCTTATAACTTCCAATTGGAGCATAGACAGATGGATCATTATTAATACCTAGAATTTGGGACGCACTTTTATATAAAAGCTCACCCATTCCATATAATCTCTGAAATTCATAATTACAATTATTTCCAATATGATGAATTGAAGAGATAGTATGAGCATTATGAGTAGCAAATTTTGCAAATATTTTTTTATTTTTTAGTATTTCTTTTGCACATGCTATGTATGCAATGTCTGTAAATGATTTTTTTGAAAAAACTGGATATCCTTCATAACCTGCAACTTGAGCATGTTTTATTTCATAATCCCAGTAAGCACCTTTTACAAGCCTTAGGTGCATCTGTTCTCTTTTCTTTAAAATATTATTTAACCAGTTAATAACATCTAATGACCTTTTCCCATATGCTTGGAGTGCAATTCCAAATCCTGACCAATCTTTAATATTTTTTTCATATGCAATTTTTTCTATGATATAGAGGCTTAAAGAAAGTCTATCTTGTTCTTCTGCATCAATTGTTATTTCAACATTTTTTGAATATGCGTAATTTACTAATTCTTTTAATTTCGGCAATAACTCAGATTTAATTTGAGCTTTTTTTCTCATTTCATATCTTGGATGAAGTGCTGAGATTTTTATTGATACTCCATTACTCAAGTTTCTTGCTGTATTAATTTTTCCAACTTCCTCTATAGCATTTCTATATGATTCAAAATAATCATTAGCTTGTTTTGGAGTTCTTGCTGCTTCACCAAGCATATCAAAAGAAAAAACTTCTTTTTCTAAGCCAGATATTTTATTAATATCTTTAAAATTTCTTCCAATTACAAATTCTTGACTAAGTATTTGCATAGCAGCAAGCACAGCATTTCTTATAGGCATCTCACCGGATTTTGATACTAGTTCTGAAAAAAAATTGTTTGGATTTTCTGACCATTTAGAGGGAGTTTTTACAATCTTTCCAGCAAGCAGCAAGCCCCATGTAGATGCGTTTACAAAGATACTATCTGCTTGATTTAAATGATCTATCCACTTTCCCTCAGATAGTTTTTCAGAAATAATAAGATCTCTAGTTTTTTTATCAGGAATTCTTAACACTGACTCGGCTAGACACATTAAAGCAATACCTTCTTTGTTATCTAAGCCGTATTCATTAAGAAATGCGTCTAGTTTTGTTCTGTCTTCTTTGTTTTTTCTACAAAGCTCTATTATTTTTTGTGCATTTTTAGATATTTCTTTATTTTCTAAAAACTTAGTTTCCTCAGACAAACTAGATAAAATCTTTTCTTCACAAATAAATTTATTTTTTGCTTCAAGCATAGAAACTATTTTAATGTTTAAGCACTAACTAGCAACTTTGTGATTCTAATAATCTTCCAAAAATACTATGATAGTAATATGAATGATGAATTAAAGCTTATTAAAAGGGGTTCTGATGAAATTTTGACTGAAGAAGACCTTCAAAAAAAGCTTCAATCAGGAAAGCAGCTTATTGTAAAAGCTGGATTTGATCCAACAGCTCCAGATCTTCACTTTGGACATACTGTTTTACTTAATAAGTTGAGACATTTTCAAGATTTAGGTCATAAGGTTATTTTTTTAATAGGTGATTTCACTGGAAGAATTGGTGACCCATCTGGCACAAATAAAACTAGACCAATTCTTGATTCTGAAGACCTAGTTAAAAATGCAAAAACATATGAAAAACAAGTTTTTAAAATTTTAAAAAAAGAACTTACTGAGGTTAAATTTAATTCTGAATGGTGTGATGAATTAGGAGCAGACGGACTGATACAACTCGCCTCTAAATATAATGTTGCAAGAATGCTTGAAAGAGATGATTTTAATAAGCGCTTTTCATCAAATAAAAGCATTGCGATTCATGAGTTCTTATATCCACTTGTTCAAGGATATGATTCTGTCTGTTTAAAAGCTGATGTTGAGTGTGGAGGAACTGATCAAAAATTTAATCTTCTAGTAGGAAGAGAGTTGCAACGAGATTACGATCAGGAGCCCCAAGTTGTGATCACTGTTCCAATCTTAGAGGGCCTGGATGGCATAAACAAAATGTCAAAATCTTTAGATAACTATATCGCCATTGATGAAGAGCCAAATGAAATGTTTGGAAAAATTATGTCTATCTCTGATGATTTGATGTGGCGCTGGTTTGATTTGCTAAGCTTTATTCCGGAGGAAGATATCTCAAGTTTAAAAGACGAGATGCAAAATGGAAAAAATCCTAGAGATATTAAATTTTTATTAGCTGAAGAGCTTGTTGATAGATTTCATAATAAGGGCGAAGGTGAAAAATGCAGAGAAGTATTTTTAAGCAGGTTTCAAAAAGGTAATATTCCTGATGAAATCCAATCAAAAATTTTGAAAATCAATGAAAATTCTATTTTATTGGTTAATTTGTTGAAAGAAACAGGCATGATTGAAAGTATTTCAGAGGGTAATAGATTAATTAAACAAGGTGGAATCAAAATTAATTCAGAAAAGGTTTTGGATTCAAAGTTTGAAATATCTAAGGGAACTGAAAATATCTATCAAGTTGGTAAAAGAAAGTTTCTGAAAATTAAAGTATGAATAAATTATTTTTAGCCTTTTGTTTTTTATTAATATTATCTGGCTGTGTTCAAGATAGTCCAAATATTAAACAGATAGAAAATTTACAGTTCTTCATAGATAACAAATCTAATAACCGTGTTATAGAAATTGAACCTGGACTTCAATACATTGAACTAAAAAAGGGAAGTTCAGATGGTATGAATCCTAAACTGAATCAGATTATTTCAGCACATTTCCATGGCACACTGACCAATGGCGAAGTCTTTTGGAGCTCATTAGATTCAGAGCCTCTAACCATTGAATTATCAAAATTAATTGTTGGATGCCAAAAAATAATTTCAATTATGGAAGTAGGCGATAAATGGAGAGCATTTATTGATCCAACTATGGCTTATGGAGAAGAAGGCAGGCCAGGCATACCTTCAAATTCTATTCTTGTTTTTGAGATAGAATTATTAGAGGTAAATTAATTCTTTTAAAAATTTGGTGGGCCTGGGAAGACTCGAACTTCCGACCTCTCGATTATCAGTCGAACGCTCTAACCAAAACTGAGCTACAGGCCCTATCAAAGAAATAGCATTCTACCTTTGAATAGTAAATTCGACAATTAATCTATGTAACTTTAATTGACTTGTATAGAGTAAAGTAAATATATCCCAATGGAATAATAATGATGTATTCAGCTAAAGCTAGTGCAAATGCCTGTAAAATTCCGTCAGGCAATAAACTGGAAAGTATTAAGGTCACAATTATTAATAATGAAATAAATAGCAAAGTAAACATGAATAATCTTGAACCATGTTCATCTGTTTTTTCCCAAGATGCACCAATTGACTTAAAAACTTTTTTATTTTCGAACATTATATGTGCTGCAAACAAAGAAAATCTTGCTGACAGATAAATGCCAGGAAGAATTAACAGCAGAAAACCGAAGGCGGATACAATATTTACAATAATATATGCTCCAAACAACGGAAAAAATTTTGAAAGCCCTGCATAGAGAGCATTAATTGGATTAATATTTTTTTGTGAATCAAGAGCCATATAACTAACCCAAAGACCTCCAATTAGAGATATTTGTATCAATATTCCAACAACACCAACTAATGCAATGATTAAGGAATTTGTTTCAAAAAATACTATAAAATCTTCTGGTTGTGTAATTTCTTGAAGAGGTAATACAAGATATCCAGTTAAACTTTCGATTGCTATTAAAGGCATCCCTAAAACTAAAAAATACTTCCAATTAGCAAAAGAGAAACCCCATGAATTTTTAAATTGATTCATACAGCAATTGTAAAGTAATATGCAAACTATGTATAAAGTATGTAGAAATTTATTTTTATTGATATTGTTAATTTCTTGTTCTAACCAAGATAGCTCAGATTATCCTGAATCTAAAAAAGAAAAATTCACAGAAATAATTCATGGTTACGAAATTTCAGATTCCTATAGATGGCTTGAAGATTTTACAAGTGATGATTCAGTAGATTGGGTAGACAGACAAAATAAATTTACGAAAAGATTTATAAATAAAAATAAGTATAAAAGTGATATAAAAAACTACCTTGAACAAATCTGGGAAAATGAATCTATTTCAATTCCATATAAAATTGAGGATAAAACTTTTTATTACTTTAATGATGGAACTTTTCAGCAAAGCAAATTAATGATTAAAGATTGTGAAAAATGTGATGAGCGAGTGCTTATAGATCCAAATACTTTTTCAAATGATGGAACTATTTCACTTGGAGGAACCAGTGTTAATAATTCAGCAAGTTTAATTGCTTATTCAATATCAGATGGAGGTTCTGATTGGAGAGTATGGAAAGTTATGGATATCGAAACTGGAATAGTTTTAAACGATGAGATTAAGTGGGCAAAATTTTCTGGAGCTTCTTGGGAAAATGACGATTCAGGATTCTTTTACCAAAAATATGACAAGCCAAATGGAGAGCTTTTAAAAGAAATAAATGAATCTCCAAAATTAATGTTTCATAAAATTGGTACAAATCAATCTGAGGATTATGTTGTTTATGAGAATCCAAATCAACCAAGGTGGGGTTGGGGGATAAATGTAATAAAAGACACTAATATAAAGATCTTATCCATATCTGAGGGAACCGATGAGAGAAACAGGCTTTATATTCAACTAAATCCAGGTAATAAATTTATACCTTTAATTGATGAATTGATTGGAGCATATAGTTTTATAGACAGTAAAGACAATATTTTATGGTTTTATACAACAGAAGGTGCTCCAAATGGAAAAATCGTCAATTTAGAGATAAAAAATGGCTCTTTTGTATGGAATGAAGTAATTTCAGAGTCTGAAAACTCTATAAGATCAGTAAATGTTTTAAATAACTCATTTGTTATTAATTATTTAGAAGATACTTTTTCCAACATTAAAATTTTTGACTTATCAGGAAATTTTGTTCGAGAATTGGAGTTACCAAAAAAAGGAACCATTGGTGGATTTGGTGGACAAATTGATGATATTAAAACCTACTTCTCAGTTTCAAATTATGTTACTCCAAGAGAAATATATGAAATTAATTTAGATTCATTAGAGACAAAACTTTTTTGGAAAGAAGAAATTGATGGGTATAACGCTGAAGATTATGTTTCTGAATTAAAATTTTATCCTACAAAAGATGGAACAAAAATTCCAATACACATTAGTTATAAAAAAGGATTAGAAATTAGTAAAGATACCCCATTGATGTTGTATGGGTATGGAGGGTTCAATATTTCTCTTTTACCTGGCTTTAGAAAAACACAAGCTGCCTGGAAAAACTTAGATGGAGTTTATGCTGTTGCAAATTTAAGAGGTGGAGGAGAATATGGAAGCGACTGGCATGAAGCAGGAATGCTATTAAACAAACAAAATGTTTTTGATGATTTTGCATTTGCTGCAAAATTTCTTCATGCAAATAATATTGGCTCTGAAAATACTACTGCAATTATTGGTGGTTCAAATGGAGGACTTCTTGTTGCTGCTACTATGTTGCAGAATCCAGATTTATTTAAAGTTGCTATTCCACAAGTTGGAGTTTTGGATATGTTGCGTTTTAGCAAATTTACAATTGGCTGGGCATGGGAAAGTGACTATGGGTCAGTAGATAAAAAAGATGAATTTGAAAATCTTCTAGCATATAGCCCACTACATAATATTGAGAAAGGTAAATGTTATCCAACTACAATGGTGACAACAGCAAGTCGTGATGACAGAGTTGTCCCGTCTCATTCATATAAATTTGCAGCTAAATTACAAGAATATCAAGGCTGTGAAAATCCAATATTAATTCGTATTGAAGATAGGGCAGGACATGGTGCAGGAACTCCAAAAGATAAAATTATAAATCAGATTTCAGAAATTTATGGTTATGCTCTTAAATCTATAAATAACTGATATACGGCTATAAAAATAGCATAAGTTTTTAAAATATATTTTTCTTTATTAAGTTACTTCTAAATTGTTAAAATATTTATTAAGATATTATTTAGATGCAAAGGGGTGGCATTTTTGCCTGAGATCTTTTGAAACTCTTTGAACCTGATCAACACAATAGTTGCGGAGGAATTGCATATGTATGTCAGTAACAAATTTTTATTTTTATTGCCCGTATTGTTTTCACTTATTGTCTTTTCACAAGACATTGAAGAAATAATTGTTAAAGGTGAGTATCGAGAAAAATCTATCAGTGAGGAAGATTCAAGTATTTTTATTATTCAGTCTGAAAAAATTAAGTCACAAGCTATAAAACATTTTCAGCAACTTTCGTATCTTGTACCAAATTTAAATTATGCAGCCTCAGATTCGAGAGCAAGATATTTTCAAATACGAGGTATTGGAGAAAGATCTGGTTATCAGGGAACACCAAATTCTTCGGTTGGATTTCTTATCGATGACATTGACTATTCCGGTCAGGGAGGCATTGCAACTTTATTTGATGTTGATCAAGTTGAAGTATTTCGTGGACCCCAAGGTTCTAGAACAGGCGCTAATGCTTTAGCAGGATTAATTTATATAAAGACTAAAGATCCAACAGATAAATTTGAAGGAACTTCCGAACTAACTCTTGGAGATTATGGAACTCAAAACATTGGAGTTGCGTTTGGAGGACCATTAAAGAATAAAAAAATGAAATATCGATTAGTAATGAGAACTGACTATGCTGATGGATTTAGAAAAAATATTTACTTGAATAAATCAGATACTTCAAAAAAAGATGAGCTAACTTTGCGTTACAAACTTGATTGGGAAATTGATGAAACTACAAATATAAATTTTCTTGTTTCAAAAGTTGATATGGATGACCCAGCTGATATTTGGACAATTGATGGAAGTTTAAATACTTTATCAGATCGTCCTGGAATGGATTCACAAATAACAGACTCGATTCGAATAAAAGTAACTAAGAATTTAAATAATTTTGATATGCAAAGTTTAACAAGTTCAACAAAAACTGATGTTGTTTTCAGTTATGATGCAGATTGGGGCAATCCTGACTCACATTATCCATATACCTATGATTATTTTTCTGAAACATTAAGAAAAAGAGATACTTTTAGTCAAGAAATTCGTTTTTTGTCAAAAAATAAGGATTTTTCTCAAAATAATCCATTTGAATGGGTCTTTGGTTTCGATTTCAGTAAATTAGATGAATCAAATGTAACCAAAGATGATGGGATTTATGGAGATCCGTCTGATCCATTTGGTCCATATGCAAGTGAATCTTTAATTTCAAGAAATTATAAATCTGAAAATTTATCAGTTTTCGGAAATATTGATTATTTTTTAACAAATAAAATTAAACTTGCTTTCGGTTTGAGATTGGAAAATTGGGATTCAAAATACAAAGATTCAAATAATGAATCTTTTAGTCCTTCAGATAATATGAGTGGTGGAAAAATTTCACTAGTCAAAAAAACCAATGATGATTCAAATATTTATTTTTCAATAGCAAGAGGATATAAACAAGGTGGATTTAATTTAGGTCTTGATGCTACAGATAACTTAGTGAAACAATCTCTTATTTACGATCCTGAATATTTAACTAATTACGAATTGGGTTTAAGTTCTTACTTAAAAGATAGCGATCTAAATTATTCACTTGTAATATTTTTCTCTGAAAGAAAAGATCAACAAGTTTTAATATCTAGACAAGTTGATCCAAGTGATCCTAATACTTTTTCATATTTAACTCAGAATGCTGCAGAGGGAGAGAACTATGGGATTGAAATTACTTCAAATTATTTATTAACAAATAATTTATATATATATGCTAATTTAGGTTTTCTTAAAACAAAGATAAAAAATTGGGAATCAAGAATTGATCTAGAAGACAGATCACAAGCTCACGCACCTGAGAGATCATATTCTGTAGGTGGAAATTTAAATTTCAAAAATAACTACTATTTAAAATTAGATATTAATGGAAAAAGTAGTTTTTATTATTCAGATTCACATGATAATCAGTCTAAAAGCTATCAATTAACTAACTTAACTTTTGGATATACAAATGCTAATTTTTCTGTTGATCTGTGGATAAGAAATTTGTTTAATAAATACTATTCAACAAGAGGATTTTTCTTTGGAAATGAAGCGCCAAATTTTATTGATACTCTATATAGAAGACAAGGAGATCCTAAGCATATTGGCATATCACTTAGATATAATTTTTAACTTACATGTTAAATTTTATTCCTGAAATTATTGCTGTTATGACAGCAATACTCTATTTAGTCTTAGCTGCCAAAGAAGACATAAAGTGCTGGTATGCGGCAATAATTAGTTCATCTCTATACTTTTTTATAATGTTTGATGCTGGCCTAATAATGGAGTCAATTTTACAAATTTTTTATATTTCTATGGCCATTTATGGCTGGAATCAATGGAATAAGGTATCAAATGAAGGATGTGTAATAAGGATTAAAAAATGGAAAAAAATTAAGCATGTATATGTAATAAGTTTAGTATTGATATTGGCAATAATTTCAGGAAAAGTTCTAGAAAAATATACAAATGCAGTATTTCCATTTTTAGATGCATTTACAACATTTGGAGCCATTATCACAACATATATGGTTGCAAAAAAGATCATTGAAAATTGGATCTATTGGTTTGTGATTGATTCAATATCTATATATCTATTTTTCTCAAGGGAGTTATATCTAACCTCATTATTATTTTTAATATATCTAATAATTATTATTTTTGGATATCGATCCTGGAATAAAAAATTACAAGATTATTCATGAAGAAAATAGAAACAATATTAAAAAAAGAAAATTATAATTTCAAAGTAAATGAACAGATCAGTGATGGAGAGACTTCACAAATATTTTTAGGAGAATTTAATAACATAAAATCAATCTTTAAGTTATCAAAAAAAAATAAATTTAAATTAATCATTAATGAATATTTTAAAAATGGAGTAATCCAAAAGATTGCTTCAAAAAATATTTCTCCAAAAGTTTTATTTCACGACTTAAAAGCAGAGTTAATTATTTATGAATATTTTGAAAAGGATTCGTCAGATATACAATTCAATAATTTTTATCAACTTGGAAAAAAATTAAAAAAGCTGCATAAAATTACACCAAGTAAAAAAATAAAAACTTTTGAAAATCAATTTAATGTATATCTAAATGTATCATTACCGGAATTAGGCAATAAATATTTTAAAGGTGCTGTTGATCTATTTAATGAATTAAATGTAAATAAAGAAAAACATGTTCTTTGTCATAATGATTTAGATTCTTCAAATTTGATGTTCAAGAATAATAAAATTGTTTTTATTGATTTTGAATATTTAAGTACTAACAGTAAGTATTCAGACTTATCTAAATTAATCGATTCATTAAATCTCAAAAAATTAGAAAAAGATAAATTGTTTAAAGGTTATGGTATAGATGAAATTGATGAGAGTATTAATGTAAAAATTAAAAAGTGGAGCCTTATGAATATCTACACTGAATTAATTTGGGCTAATTATATTAATGAACACAAAAAAAACCATTTTGATAATGATTATATAAATTTTTTAAAACAGAAGATTAAGCAACAAAGGCAATAAATAAAGTTAATATCACAATACCAATTGGTATAAATTTATCAATCTTTTCTATTAAATCTTCTTTATTTGGCATTTCTAATGAAAAGTTTGCAAATTTATTACTTTTTGTTTGTGAATTATGTTCTAAAGAACTAGTATTATGAGTGTTTACAGGCTCTTTTTCCATGGGTACAGTATAATTTTCGTTAGAATAGTTCGTATTTTCTTCATTTTTTGAAGAATTTAGAGCTATTTGTTCAATTTCTTCCAAAATTTTATCTCTCTTTTGCCTTGCAATATGGATATCTTTTGTTTCAAGAGACTTTTTTATAAATTCTTTACCTGTAATCTTAGAAATATCCTTAGATAAGCGCTTTTGTATGAAGTATATGTCTTTATTTTTGCCTCTTAAAACAAGGTATTTATCGTCATTTATACTCATAATGTACTCATATTTTTACATTATATAGAATAATTATCAATATTTTTATATTTATGTACCCATATTTTATCATTGTACTCATATTTTCTGCTATTTTTTCTATTTTTTACAATTTATTACTTCACTTAACTCAAAAATAGATGAATAAATTTATTTAATTAAATGTTGTGTTAAATTTATTTTGTTTTAACATTAGCGTTGTTAATTATATTTGGGGATAAAATGAAAATATTATGTGTACTTTATGATGATCCTATAAATGGAATGCCAGACAAATATGCGAGGGATGATCTACCTATACTAGATAAATATCCTGATGGAATGTCTCTTCCTACCCCTAGCTCTGTTGATTTTACACCTGGTGAGTTATTGGGATGTGTGTCTGGTGAATTAGGTTTAAGAAAATTTCTAGAAGATGCTGGGCATTCACTAGTGGTTACTTCAGACAAAGACGGTGAAGGATGTCAGGCTGATAAGGAGTTAGTTGATGCTGATATTGTAATATCACAACCTTTCTTTCCTTATTACCTTACAAGAGACAAGATGGAATCTGCTCCAAATTTGAAAATGGCAATCACTGCAGGCATTGGTTCCGATCACGTAGATTTACAAGCAGCCATGGACAATAACGTCGATGTTGTTGAGGTAACATATTGTAATTCAAGATCTGTAGCAGAACATATAGTTATGATGATTCTTTCAATGGTTAGGGATTACCATAATCAACATAGAATTGTTAAAGAAGGTGGTTGGAATATAGCTGACGCTGTTCAAAGATCTTATGACGTTGAAGGTATGCATGTTGGAACTGTTGCAGCAGGTAGGATAGGCATTGATATGCTCAGAAAAATGAAACCTTTTGACGTTAATTTGCATTATTTTGATATACATAGACTTTCTGAAGAAGTTGAGGCTGAGTTAAACCTTACCTATCATGAATCTGTTGAATCCTTGGTTGCTGTCTGCGATGTTGTAAATATCAGCTGCCCACTTCATCCAAAAACTGAACATTTATTTAATGATGAAATGATTGGAAAAATGAAGCGAGGTGCTTATATAGTTAATACTGCAAGAGGA
This sequence comes from uncultured SAR86 cluster bacterium, assembly GCA_902586925.1. Classification (GTDB taxonomy): domain Bacteria; phylum Pseudomonadota; class Gammaproteobacteria; order Magnimaribacterales; family D2472; genus SAR86A. The sequence goes on from CACIJE010000001.1 coordinate 524,461, forward strand.
AAAATCTGTGATAAAGATGCAATTGCAAGAGCTCTTGAGTCTGGTCAATTGAGTGGATATGCTGGAGACGTTTGGTTTCCGCAACCTGCTCCCAATGATCACGTATGGAGAACAATGCCTAATCATGGAATGACTCCTCATACTTCTGGTACATCACTATCCGCACAGGCAAGATATGCTGCTGGCGTAAGAGAAATTCTTGAATGTTTCTTTGAAGATAAACCAATCAGAGAACCATACTTAATTGTTCAAAATGGTGATCTTGCTGGAATGGGTGCACACTCATATACGAAAGGCACTGCAACTGATGGTTCTGAAGAAGCAGCTAAGTACCAGAAGTAAATATTTTTTTTGAAGAAGAGATAGGGTATTACTTGTCCTTCTCTTCTTTTATCTTTAATTGTCCATATATAGAGAATATGAAAAAAAATGTAGCAGTAATTGGCGCATCTGGTGCGATAGGTAATGCTGTGTCTAAAATCCTTTTAGATGATGAATCAGTTGAATCTGTATACACTTTTTCTAGATCGATTAGTCCAAATACTTCTGATAAAGATAACAGGATATACATAGATATCGAAAATGAAGAATCTATAAAAGATGCAGTTAAGAAAATTCCACAAGATATAAAATTTGACTTAATATTTGTTGCTACTGGGATACTTCACAATGATAATGATGTTTATCCTGAGAAAAGTATTCGTGACATTTCTGCCGAAAGATTCAAAAAAGTTTTGATGATAAACACGGTTGGACCAGCTTTAATTGGCAAATACTTTATTCCCTTTTTGAATAGAGAAAATAAAAATGTTTTTGCTTTTCTGAGCGCTCGAGTTGGAAGTATTTCAGATAATAAACTTGGTGGCTGGTACTCATATCGGGCAAGCAAAACCGCCCTCAATCAAGTTGTTAAAAATTTTAGTATAGAAATCAAAAGATCGAATCCAAATTCAATCTTCATAGGATTGCAACCAGGTACTGTAAAAAGTAATTTGAGTAAGCCCTTTGAGAAGAATGTTCAGTCTGAAAATTTGTTTACCCCAGATTACAGTGCGACAAAGCTGTTAGAGGTTATAGATGCATTAACTTCTAATGATTCTGGTAAATTGTATGCTTGGAATGGCGAAGAAATTCAGCCATAAAAAAACCCAGCTTAAGCTGGGTTTTTTTGAATAAATAAAATTATTCTGAATCGCTAACTGCAGCTACATAAATAGCTAAACCAAATGCAATTTTGTTGAGAAAATCTGCATAGTTATAAATTAAGTTAGCATTAGCCATGTCTGGATTACTACCAACACCTAACCAATATCCGATAGGATAAATAGCCCAACCAAAAGTAACAATCAGTCTAATTGTACTGAAAGCACTTTGAGCCGCAGCATTTCCACTAGAAGCATTAAGCTTACCAGCTTCACCCATGAATATCTCATAGATAATGTAGAACCAAGCAAGTAGAGCAAGAACACCTGCAACATTTGCGTTCATTCCACCAGTTTCTCCAATGAAACCAAAAACAAGCATCACTAATGATGCTACAAGTAGTTTCCAGAAAAGGCTTGATGTCACATTTGTACACACTTTAAGTATTAAATAGAATTCAATAATTTGAAGCGGTACTGTGATTAACCAGTCTATATACCTATATACAGTTGGTGAAGTTCCTGTATCGGCCCAAACACCTCTCATGTATAGATAATGCCAAAACGCCACACCAGTAACTAGACCAGCAACTGATAATGAAGTTTTCCATTTACCGTTTACTCTATCTCTCTCAACAAAGAAGAAAACAGTAGCGGCAAGCATAGCGGCTGTTACAATCCAAAATGACACTCCTGTCATATCGCTTGTGCTCAGATCTGCAGCAAAAGCTGGAAGCGCAACAACGCCTGCCAATGTTAATAAAAATTTCATATATAACTCCTTATATAAGTAGTGGAGCAATAATTTACTCCCCCCATTTTCATATGAACTATATATGATACAAAAATCTAAAAAATCTATCAAATTTAACGCTTTTTTTAAAAATTAAATATTTTTAGAATAATTTTGATTAAATTGTATTGTTTAGTATTATAAATTGAATGAAAGTTGCTATATATCCAGGTTCATTTGATCCAATAACTTTTGGTCATATGGATATTATTGATAGAGCATGTGGTCTTTTCGATAAAATCATAATTGCAATAGCAAAAAGTGAGACAAAAGACCCATTATTTTCACTTGAAGATAGGCTCAAGCTTGCAAAGACAATATATAAAAATAACTCTCAAGTTGAAGTAATAGGCTTCCCGAGACAACTAACTGTTGATGTTGCAAAAGAGCATAATGCATGTGCAATTATAAGAGGTCTTCGAGCTGTTTCTGATTTTGAATATGAGTTCCAACTTGCAACAATGAATAGATCTTTGGCACCAGATATTGAAAGTATATTCTTAACTCCGAAAGAAAGTTTAATTTATGTTTCTTCTAGTTTGATAAAAGAAATCTGTGATTTAAAAGGGGATATATCAAAATTTGTTGATCCAATTGTTCAGCAAGCTTTAAAAGCAAAATTAGACTCTTAACTCTGACAATTTTTGCAATAAAAAGTTGCTCTCTGACCTAGAGTAATTTTTTCAATTTCTCCGTCACAATTTTTGCAATTCTTTTTCTGCCTGCCATATACATTTAATTCTAAATTAAAATATCCTTCGCTTCCGTCAGCAGAGTAAAAGTCTTTTAGTGTAGTTCCACCTTTTTTTATTGCATATCTAAGAATTTTTTTTATTGCATCTGTAAGATTTTGACAATCATTTAAAGAAAGATTTTTTGAGAATTTTTTTGGGTTAATTTTTGCAAGAAAAAGACTTTCTGATGCATAAATGTTCCCAACACCAACAACAATTTTTTGGTCCATTATTAATTTCTTGATACTAATATTTTTATTTTTACAAATATTGAACAAATAGTCTTTGTTAAATTTTTTTGATAAAGGCTCAATACCAAGATCTTTTATTAACCTATGATTCTGAAAATTTTCAGTAAGATGTATAGATCCAAAGCGTCTCACATCGTTATAAATAATTTTTTCATCACTAAAAATCAGCTCAGCATGATCATGTTCTTTAAAGAAATTATTTTCTATGCTTTGTATTCTTAATTTTCCTGACATACCAAGATGAATCATTAAAGATGAATCATCAAAATGAATGAGAATATATTTTGCTCTTCGGTCAATTTTATTTATAAATTTATTTTTTAAAAATTTTTCAATTTTTTTGTCTACTTGCCACCTAAGATTTCTATTGTGAAAGACAACTTCTTTAAGTATTTTTTTTTCAAATTTTTTGATGGCCTTTACAGTGGTTTGAACCTCTGGCAGTTCTGGCATGATTTATTCAAGTATATTATTGATATCAACAATATTGTTTGGACCAATTGTCCCTGCAGCAAGAGCTAACCTTAAGTTAGCTAAAATATAGTCATATTTTGCATTTGCTAGATTTTTCTCTGCACTATATAGATTCTTTTCAGCTTGAAGTAGGTCAACAATGTTTCTAGTACCAACTTTATATCCTACTTGTGTAGCTTCTAATGCACTTGTTGCTGATATAACTGCCTGCCTTTGAGCATTAACATTCGCTACTAAAGTTACTACATTTGAAAATTGTGATCTGACTTCTTGAATTACACTTCTTTCTGTGAAAAGAGTATTCTCATCAGCCTCATTAAACTGTGAATATGCCTGTTTTCTCCTTGAGCTTACTGCACCACCTTGAAAAATCGGGACACTTAACTGAATTGAATAATTTCTTCTCCCTGTAACAGCAGGTACTGGAATACCCTGACCATTAACTTCAAAACCTTCATAATTAAACTGATTTGTTTCTGACTCAGAACCAGAACCAACAATATCTATTTTTGGCAAATGATTTGAGGCAACACTTCTTGCATTACTTTTTGCAGCATCTCTTCTTAAATATGCAGCCTTGAGTTGATAATTATTTTCAAGCGCCGTCTTAACCCATTCTTCCTTAGAATTTGGAAATGGAGATGAAACATTTAGATTTTCCCCTAGCTCATCAAGTGAGAAAATTTCTCTTCCAATTAAAGCATTTAGAGCCTCTCTTGCAGAAAATAAATTCCCTTCGTTATTAATTCTTGCAGCCATGCTTAAGTCAAAAGCAAGCTGTGCCTCTTGAACTCCAGTAATCGCTGATAGTCCAACTTCATATCTTTGTTGCGCCTGATCTAGTTGTTTTTTTATAGCCTTTTCTTCAGATATTGCTGCATTTAAGTTATCAATTGCTCTTAAGACACCAAAATATAATTCTGCAGTTCTCAATAATAGATTCTGTTGTTGATAAGCAAAATCTGCTTCTGCTGCATTGGTTAAGGATTTTGATCTTTTAAAATTAAACCAAGAATCAAGTCTAAAAAGTGGTTGAGATATCCTAGCAGACTTTGAGAATGAGTTATATTCTTGTTGCAGCTGATCATTTTGATAATATTCATTCCAGTTTGTTGAACCACTCAAAGTAATGCTTGGAAGAAGGGCAGCCCTACCTTGAACAACAATTTGTTTGTCTGCAAGATATGAGTATTCTGCTGATTTATATGTTGGGTCATTTTCAAGTGCTTCGTTATAAATTTCTAAAATATTTTCAGAACGTACAAAGGAGCATGTTAATAAAACTGTTAAAAGTTTGAAGATTGTATGCTTACTAGGAATCATGTGTTAATTTTAACCTATTAATTAAATGTAAGCAGTGTAAACATTATATTTTTTTTTACAATATATTATTTTGTTAATACTTTTTATTAACTAATAATTTTAAATAAGACGTTTTTTCTAATTGTTTAGGATAAAATAGGCATACATTAGAAAACTTTAATGAAAATAAATTTATACATAAATTTTTGCAAGTTATTCTTAAATAAGGCAAATTAAATTGGCCAAGAACACATACGATTCAAAAGCAATAGAGGTTCTTTCTGGACTTGATCCAGTAAAGAAAAGACCAGGAATGTACACAGATACTTCTTGTCCCAATCATCTTATCCAAGAAGTTTTAGATAATTCTGTTGATGAAGCTATAGCAGGCCATTGTTCAAATATTAAAATTAAAATTCAAAAGGATGGTTTCATAAAAGTCTCTGATGATGGCAGAGGAATGCCAGTTGATATTCATCCAGAACATAAACTTACTGGTGTTGAGCTTATTCTTTGTAAATTACATGCTGGAGCAAAGTTCTCTGGGGAGGAATATAATTTTTCAGGTGGCCTTCATGGTGTCGGTGTTTCTGTCGTAAACGCCTTATCGGAATCTCTTCAGGTAAATATTAAAAGAGATTCAAAAGAGCATGAGATGCAATTTTCAAATGGCGATAAAAAAAATGATATAAAGATTGTTGGTGACGTTGGAATAAGAAATACAGGCACAACAATAAAATTTAGGCCAAATTTAAAATATTTTGAATCTGATAAAATTAAAACAAACGAGCTGAAGCATCTTCTTAAAGCAAAAGCGGTGTTATGCCCAGGACTAACAATTGATTTTCATAATGAAAATAAAAAAGAGAAAATTAAGTGGTATTTTGAGGATGGACTTAAAAGCTATCTAGATGAAGCCTCTGATGGAGTTGATCAAATACTAGATGAATCCATAGTTTCTTCAAATACTTCGAAGACTCAAGAGGTGGAATTTGTTATAAATTGGACTTCTAAAGTTCAAAAAAATAAACTTGAAGAGACATATGTAAATTTAATCCCTACAGCACAGGGGGGATCTCATTTGAATGGCTTTAAGTCAGGTCTCTTAGAGGCGCTAAAAGAATTCTGTGATTATAGAAGTTTGTTGCCTAAGGGGTTAAAAATTAATGCTGATGATGTTATCAACAATGCAATTTTTGTTGTTTCATCAAAAATGCAAAATCCCCAATTTGCTGGTCAGACTAAAGAAAGATTAGACTCAAAAGATCATATGACTTTTGTATCAACCTCTACGAAAGATATTCTCAGTATTTGGTTTAACAAACACACAGAAGAAGGAGAAAAAATTGCTGAGCTTGCAATTATATCTGCACAAGCAAGAGTCAAAGCATCTACTAATGTTGAAAGAAAAAAAACATTCAAAGGTCCTGCTTTGCCTGGAAAACTATCTGACTGTAATAGTGAAGATCTAAGTGAAACAGAGTTATTTTTGGTTGAAGGAGACTCTGCAGGTGGATCTGCAAAACAAGCAAGAGAGAGATCATTCCAAGCAATAATGCCACTGAGAGGAAAAATTCTTAATACTTGGGATTTAGAGAGTAATGAGATAATTAAGTCTCAAGAAATAAAAAACCTTTCAACCGCAATTGGTGTATTGCCAGGAAATTCAGACATATCATCATTAAGATACGGAAAGATATGTATTTTGGCTGATGCTGATTCAGATGGCTTACACATTGCAACTTTATTATGCGCATTATTTTTAAGACACTTTAAAGCACTTGTAAATGAAGGAAGAATTTATATAGCTATGCCACCTTTATATAGAATCGATTGTGGGAAAGAAGTCTTATATGCTTTAGATGAATTACAAAAAGAAAATGTTGTAAAAACTTTTAAGAATAAACAAGGAAAGCCAAAAATTAATATTCAAAGATTTAAAGGATTAGGTGAAATGAATCCTTCACAACTAAGAGAAACTGTTATGGATCCGGAAACAAGGCAACTTGTTAGATTATCGATTTCTGCATCAGATAATGCAAATGCGATGATGGATCTGCTGCTTTCAAAAAAAAATGCACCTGCAAGAAAAGAGTGGCTTGAGAAAAAAGGCTCACTTGTGAGGATTTAGGAATGGCAAAAGATAAGTTCAATTCAATAAGTCTAAAGAAATATGCTGAAGAATCTTATCTAAATTATGCAATGTATGTAATTCTTGATCGTGCCCTTCCGAATGTTGGAGATGGACTTAAGCCTGTTCAAAGAAGAATTTTATATGCGATGTCAGAATTAGGATTAGATGCAACATCTAAGTATAAAAAGTCTGCAAGAACAGTTGGAGACGTAATTGGAAAATTCCATCCTCATGGTGACAGTGCTGCTTATGAGGCTATGGTCTTAATGGCACAAAATTTTTCATTTAAGTATCCATTGGTTGATGGCCAGGGAAATTGGGGGTCTCAAGATGACCCCAAATCGTTTGCAGCAATGCGATATACTGAATCAAAATTAACAAGTTTTGCAAATTTGCTAATATCTGAACTTAAGTCAGGTACTGTAGATTGGCAACCTAACTTTGATGGCTCGCTACTTGAGCCAATAATTTTCCCATCCAAAATACCAATGATTCTTCTTAATGGAACATCTGGAATAGCTGTTGGAATGGCTACAGACATCCCTTCACACAATATTAATGAAGTAATTGATGCTACTGTCACCTTGCTTGAAAAACCTAAATCTGATTTAAAGGACTTATTAAAAATTATTAATGGTCCTGATTTTTCAAATAATGCTTTAATAGTCGCAAGTCCAGAGGAGCTTGAGGAAATGTATTCTTCAGGAAGAGGTGGTTTTAAGATTCAATCTCAGTGGGAGCAAGAAAAGAATCAAATAATAATTAGTGCTTTACCTCATCAAGCATCAGGCTCAAAAATATTAGAGCAAATAGCAGAACAAATGGTTAATAAAAAACTTCCAATGGTCGTAGATTTAGCAGATGAGGGAGATCATAAAGATCCAGTAAGATTAGTTATCAGTCTTAAATCTAACAGAGTAAATGCAGAAGATGTAATGAACCATCTGTTCGCATCAACTGATCTTCAAAAGACATACAGAATGAATATGAATCTTATTTCACTTAAAGGAGGGCCAAAGGTATTTTCACTTGTTGATGTTCTCAAAGAGTGGATAACCTTCAGAAAAGATACTGTCAAAAGGAAACTTGAACATCGTCTTGATCAGGTTAATGACAGGCTTCATATCCTTGAAGGATTACTAATAATTTTTTTAGATCTAGATAAAGTTATAAAAATTATTAGAAAATCAGATGAACCAAAGAAAGAACTTATAAAAGTTTTTAAGTTATCTGAAATTCAAGCTAATGCAATCCTTGAAATAAGGTTAAGACAGCTCGCAAAATTAGAGCAACTTAAAATTGAGGATGAAAAAAATCAACTATCAGACGAACAAAATGAAATTGAAAAAATCTTAAAATCAAAATCAAGGTTAAAGTCTCTTGTAAAGAAGGAGTTGTTGGATATTAAAGATACATTCGGAGAAGAAAGAAAATCACCAATTATCAATTCAACAAATGCAAAAGTTTTTTCTGAAGAAGAAACTATAGTTACTGAACCTATAACGGTGGTTCTATCAAAAGCTGGATGGATAAGAAGTGCAAAAGGACATGATATAGATCCACAGACTTTATCATATAGAGGAGATGATATTTTACAGGATTTTGCAAGAGGTAAAAGCAATCAACTCACAGTATTTATTGATTCAAATGGGAAGGCCTACTCAATACCTAGTCATTCGCTCCCATCGGCAAGAGGAATGGGGGAACCAATTACCGGGAGATTGAATGCTGATTCAGGTGTTCAATTTGTTTCTTCAGTTATTGGTAAGGAAGGAAACAAATTTTTAATAATGAATACGGCAGGTTACGGTTACATATCTGAATATCAAAATATGATTTCAAATAAGAAGACAGGGAGAGCATTTATGAAATTGCCTGATAACGCAAAAATGTTAAAAGCTATTCCTGTTAAAGAAAATCATACCCATATCGCAGCTGTTTCAAATATTGGGAAGCTATTAATTTTTAATATTGAGGAATTGCCAATATTAAGAAAAGGAAAAGGTAATAAGATTATAAATATACCAAAAGAGAAGCTTGCTCATGGTGAAGAATTTATGGCTCACGCCCAACTTCTAGCAGATGATAGTTCTTTAAAATTAGAAGTAGGAAAAAGATCTGTGACATTAAAACCTAAAGATTGGTCTGAGTACATTCTTTCAAGAGCAAAAAGAGGTAAAAAAGTCGGTAAATTAATTAATATCGAAAGATTAACTGAAGAATCAAAAACTAAAGACGAATCATAATTAGTCAAATAGTGAGGATTTAAGCATGGTTTTAGTTGAAAAAAAAGATGGCTGTGATTACTTGATTTCTTTGAGCCCAAATAGCTCTCTTGTCGGCTTTCAAAGAATTCTATTTTTGGCAAGTATTACATTAGTATGTGGAGGAATTGCTACCATATTTTATTTTTTTGGAGCAGCATTAATACTTCCTTTTGCAGGATTGGAGTTAACAATATTATTTATAGCATTTTATTTAAGTTTTAAATGGAGCAGCAATAGAGAAAAAATTTATATTTCTCAAGATATTGTAAAGATAGAGAAGGGTATAAAAAAAGCAAAATATTCATGGGAAGAGTTCAGAACATTTACATCTTTCCAAATAAAGCGAAATAAAGATAATAGTATAAGGCTGAGTTTTAGATCAAAAGGTGAGGACGTTTATATTGGAGATTTTCTAAATGATGACGATAAACTCTTACTAAAAAGTTCTATAAGTGAAATCATTGAAGATTTAAATGAAGAATCTAACCTTTCCATGTAGGAAGTTTCTTTTTTACTTCTACTAATTTTAGTTCATGTATATGAGGAATCCCATTCTTGAATTTTGGAAAAGCTTCACCTTGAATTAGGGGCTTGAGATATTTAATCGCACTTGGAGTGATATCAAAACCATTTCTAGATATAAATGAATTTGGTAACTTTTTTTCAACATTAGCTATCTTTGAAAGTTGAGCTGGCTCAATTTTCCATGAATATTTTTTACCTTTAGTTCTAACAATTACAGGCATGACACTATTCATACCATTAACTGCGTACTTGACTGCATGAATACCTACAGCTTCAGCATGATTTAAGTCAGTAGTTGAAGAAATATGCCTAGCACTTCTTTGTAAATAATCAGATACAGCCCAATGATTTTTCAAACTTAGCTTTTGTGAAACTAATCCAGCTAAGTAAGGCGCAACACCTCCGAGTTGAGAGTGACCAAAGGCATCCTTTGTATTAGATTCTGCCAAAAATTTACCTTTGCTATTTTTTACTCCCTCTGACGCAACAATTACACAATAACCTCTATTTTTGACAACTTCTTTTACTTTTTTAAGGAAATTCGTTTGATTAAAACTTATTTCAGGAAACAAAATAATGTGAGGTGCATTATTTTTTTTAATTCTTGCTAAAGCAGAAGATGCTGCCATCCATCCTGCATGTCTCCCCATTACCTCTAAAATAAAAACTTTTGTAGATGTTTCAGACATAGAAGCTACATCCAAGGATGCCTCAAAAACAGAGGTAGCTATGTACTTTGCGGCAGACCCAAATCCAGGACAGCTATCTGTAACAGCCAAATCATTATCTACAGTTTTTGGTATAGCAATACAATTTATAGGATAACCTAATTTTTTACTAATTTGAGAAACCTTAAATGCTGTATCTGCAGAGTCATTGCCCCCATTATAAAAAAAATAACCTATATCATGAGCCTTAAAAACTTCTACCAATCTTAAGTATTCTTTTTTATTTTCTTCAAAACTCTTTAATTTAAACCTGCACGATCCAAAAATACCTCCAGGACGAGACTTTAATGAATTTATTGCTGAAAAACTTTCCTCTGATGTATCAATTAATTCTTCCTTCAGTGCCCCAAGAATACCATTCTTACCAGCATAGACTTTTTTAATTTTTGATTTATGTTTCTTTGTTTCAAGTATTAATGCTGCTGCAGTTGCATTTATAACTGATGTAACTCCACCTGACTGAGCATAAAATGCATTTTTTCTCATTATTTCCCTGCTTTAGCTTTGAATAAAATCCAAGTATCGTATTATAACTAATATGCGAATACATATCCTAGGCATTTGCGGAACCTTTATGGCAGGTTTAGCACAAATTCTTAAGGAATCAGGTCATGATGTATCTGGAACTGATGTTCAATTTTACCCACCAATGTCTGAATATATTGAAAAAATTGGTATTAAAACTTTTAAAGGTTATAAAAAAAAATCTCTTCCTAAAGCGGATTTATATGTAATTGGTAATTCTCTTTCAAGAGGAAATGAATGTGTAGAAGAAATTTTAGAAAGAAATTTACCCCACGTTTCCGGTCCTGAAATACTCGGGAAAGAGCTAAAGGAAAGAAAAGTTTTTGCGGTTTCCGGAACTCATGGAAAGACAACCACTTCTTACATGCTTGCTCATATCTTTCTTGAACAAGGGAAAGAAATCGGATATCTGGTAGGAGGCATTTCTAAAGATTTTGAAAACTCAGCTAGTCTTGGTCGAGATTCAATTTTTGTTATTGAGGCAGATGAATATGATTCAGCTTTTTTTGATAAGCGATCAAAATTTATTCATTATTGTCCAACGAACTTAATCATTAACAATATAGAATTTGATCACGCTGATATATTTAATGATCTAAACGATATTAAAAGACAATTTCATCATCTCATAAAGACTATTAAAAGCTCTGGAAATATAATTTATTTTGGAGATGATAACCATGCTTTAGATGTTATTAAAGAGGGGGTTTGGTGTAATAAGATTGAAATTAATTCAGAATTGATTTTTGCTGACTGTAATTCAAAGGAATTAAGGATTGGCAATGAAAAATTTTCATTAGCCAATCTTCCACTTATTGGAGAACATAACTTTAAAAATTATGTTTGTTCAATTTTAGCTGCAAAGCTTGAAGGAATTTCTGTGGAAGAATCAATTAAATCTCTTCAAACATTCAATGGTGTTAGGAGAAGAATGGAACTTGTTACAAAATCTTCAGAAATAAAAATATACGATGATTTTGCTCATCATCCAACTGCGATAAAACTTTCATGCAGTGCAATTAGAGACAAGCACGAAAATCAAAAGATATTAGGTATTGTTGAATTAGGTTCAAATACTATGTCTTCAGGATATCACAAAGAAAATCTTATAGACTCACTAGAATCTTTAGATGAATTTTTGATTCTTGACTACCAAAAAAACTATAGTATTAAGAATTCTTTTGACTCTGAAAAAAAACTATTAAATAATTTAGAAAAAATGATTTATGAGTATGATATTATCTTAATAATGACTAATAAAGACAGTCAAAAATTTATAAAACCTATAATTAAAAATCTTGAAAAAAAATAATTTACCTGTTTTTCCATTAGGCTTAGTTGCGCTTCCTGGGACTATACAGAATCTACAAATCTTTGAACCAAGATATATCAATATGGTTAAAGATTGTATGAAAAATAATCAAGGATTTGTAATAGTTTTTCAAAAACCAACTGATAGCATTGATGACTTCGAGATATCAAAAAAGGGATCTTATGTAGAGATAATTGATTTTAATAATCTTCCAAATGGACTGCTGGGAATATCTGTTAAATCAATAAATAAAGTTGATATAAATAACTTAATACAATTAAAAGATGGTTTGCATATTGCTGAAATCAATCCTTTGGTTGATCCTGAAGTAGATGACCAAGCATTACTTGCAGAATTTCCAGAAATAACAAATATATTGAATCAGCTGGTTAAACATCCAAGAATTGTTGATATGCCAATTGAAGTTGACTTTAATTCTGCAGATTCTGTGGCCTATCATCTTGCTGGTCTGATTCCAATTTCATGGAGCTCAAAACAAAATCTTCTTGAGGCATTTGATGCTTCACAAAGATTAAAAATTTTATCTAAATATATCGATGAAATTTCGTCAAGTTAGACTCTAATTAATAATAATAGGTTCTTTATTTGATTGTTTTCTGAGCCAATTTATGGTTTTTAAAATACTGGGAATAGCAATAAATTTTTTCTCAATATAATATTTCCCAGGATAGTTACTCATCATTAGTCCTATAAATATTGTGAATAATCCCTGTCCTGGAAGAAGCAGCATCAATATGCCTCCAATTATTAAGACATAACCAATTATGTTTTTAATTATCATTGATATTAACCATATGAAGGGATATTCAGATTTAAATTTTGTATCTTTTTTAGATACAAAGTAATCACTAGGTATAAGGGCTACTAACCATTTAATGGTGACTAAGCTGAAAATAAATATTAAAAAAGACAACAAACCAAGCCAAAATATAATAGACTTGTAGTCGTCTATAAGATCAATAATTTGTTCTAAAATAATTTCCAAAAATTACTTACCTTTTTCTCATAATTTGATTTAGTATAACAACAAGTAACTTTTAAAATTCAATATATCAATTTAATCTTGCCAAAAAAAAGTCTTTCAAAAATTTGCAATGAAAGTTTAGTGGATAGTAAAGCTGAAAACTTACTTACTTTAGATGTTAAAAATATTTCTTCATTTGCAGACAAAATAATTATTGCAACTGCAAGGTCAAATCGTCATGCAATGTCTGTTTCAGAGAAATTAGTTGAATGCGTAAAGAAACATAACTTAACTATCCTTGGAGTTGAAGGTGAAGTTGAATCTGGATGGATATTAGTAGATTGTGGTGATGTGGTTATCAATATTATGAATAAAGAACAAAGAGATTTTTATGATCTAGAAGGTCTTTGGGGAGAAAATATTTTCTTAAAAAAAGAAATCTAATGATTATTCGTATTATTAGCATTGGAAATAAGTTAAATTTATCGGAGTCTAAAAGTATAGAGTATTTCATCAAGCAGCTTCCAAAAAATTTGCAGGTTGAATTTATAAATTTAAAAGGTCAACAAAATCCAAAATATACCCACCAAGAAGTAATTAAAAAAGAATCAAAGTTAATTCTTTCAAGAATTTTAAAAAAAGATTTTGTAATAGCCTGTGATTCAACTGGAGACCAAATAAATAGTAGCCAATTTAGTAAATTAATTTTGAGATGCCAAAAAAATTATAAAACGATATGTTTTATCATAGGTGGTTCATTTGGATTGTCACAAGAAATAAAAGATAATTCAAATATGATTTTGTCTGTATCTTTGCTCACATTTCCACATAGATTATTTAGACTGATTCTAGTTGAGCAAATTTATAGGGCACACACGATAATGAATAACATGCCATATCATAAATGATTAATTTAAACCAAAGATTATCAGAGAAAAAGAATTTCTTTAATAGATTATTATTTGTGTATATTTTTTTTGGAATTTTATTTTTATATTTAATTTACAAGACCTTTACTCTTCAAGTATCAAGTTATTCTGACTACGAATTAGCCTCACTTGAAAATAAAACGAGAGAATTTTTGATTCAACCCAGAAGGGGTATTATTTATGACAGGAATGGTGAAATTATTGTTAATAATATTCCTAGCTATAACTTAATTGCTAATCCTGCTGGATTAGATGACATAGACAGCTTAATTTTGGATATTCAGAAAATTATTGAATTGTCTGATTCTGAAATAAAAACAATAAATGATAATTTTCCTTCAAAAAAGAGATTAAACAGAGAGCTTATTTTAAAGAAAGATCTTACGCCAAAAGAAATTGCTCAGTTTGAGGTCAGAAGTTATAAGTTTCCTGAGCTTCAAATAGCAGTTAGGTATTCTCGAGTAAACTTGTTTCCTTATATTTTTTCGCATTCAATTGGTTATATTGGGAATTTAAGTGAAGAAGAGCTTGAAGAAATCTTAATTTCGCAAAATCAGCGACCAAAAGAATCAATATTTAGCTACTCAAATGGATTTATAACTGGAAAAACAGGTATAGAAAATGTTTATGACAAAAAATTAAGGGGAAAGTTTGGCAAAAAAACATATGAAGTGAATGCTTCTGGAAGAATTTTAAAAGAAATTGAAACTATACCACCAATAAATGGTGAGGATATTTTCACCTCACTTGACATAAAAAGTCAAAATGTTGCATTCAATCAATTAGACAGTAGAAGAGGTGCGGTTGTTGCTGTAAAAATAGATGACGGTGCTATTGTTACATATGTAAGCTCTCCATCATTTTCTGTTAATAAGATCGCTAATGGACTTTCTAAGAAAGAATTTAATGATTTAATACTTAATGAAGATAAGCTTTTCTTTGATCGTGCTGCTCAAGGAAGATATTCCCCTGCTTCAACTATAAAACCAGCGATTGGCTTATATGGCCTCAAAAAAAAACTTATTGACTGGAATTTTACAATTAAAGATCCGGGCTTTTTTGTTTTGCCTGAAGATGGAAGAATCTACAGGGGTTGGAAAAAAGGCGGCCATGGTGAAATCAATCTCCAGGATGCAATAATTGAAAGCTCTAATACCTTTTTTTTCTCACTAGCATACCAAACTGAAATAGAGGACTTAAGGGAGCATTTATCTTATTTTGGCTTTGGCAAGAATATCTGCAAAGATTGTTTTATGCCAGATATTGGACTACTTCCAAGTCCAGAATGGAAAATGAATACACATAATTTTGGATGGTATAAAGGGGACACAGTAAATATGGGGGTAGGACAAGGTTATATCAATGCAACACCATTGCAATTAGCTTACTATTCAGCATTTTTAGCAACTAAAGGCAGATTGAACAATTTTTCATTTGTCCAAGATAGCAAAGATCATAAAAAGGATACATTTATTTCAGAAAATATTAATCTAAATGACTGGGCAAAGATTCATGAAAGTATGGTTGGCGTAATTGAAAATCCAAGAGGTACGGCAGGAAGACTAAGACCTCTGAAAGATTATATTGTTGCAGCTAAATCAGGAACTGTTGAATTGGTGAGTACAGAAACAAAAGAAGATTATCAAATAATACGTGAGATCGAAGGTCAACGTGATCACGCAATAATAATTGCTTTCGGACCAATGCCTAATCCAGAATATGCTGTTAGTGTTGTTATAGAAAATGGAGAGAGTGGCGGTTCTGTTGCAGGTCCTGTAGCTATTGCTGTTTTAAATAGTTTGATAAAAGAATGAACAAACTAAAGTTAATTATTAGAAACAAAATATATTTCGATCAGTATTTATTTATTTCAATAACTTTGCTCTCAATCATGGGATTGGTATTTCTTTATAGTGCTTCTCAAGGAAATATAGAAACCACCATTAAACAGTCTGTGTTCGTAATTTTTGGATTGGTATTAATGTTTCTTGTTAGCCAACCTGATCCTGACTTTTTTAAAAATAATTCTTTATTTTTTTTGATTTGTTCAATGATTCTTATTTTTTTAACCCTTATTTTTGGGAAGGAAGTAAATGGAGCCAAGAGGTGGTTAGATCTAGGGTTTTTTACCCTACAAACATCTGAAATTATCAAAATAACATTACCAGTATTCTTAGCAGCTTATTTATATGATAAATCTTTACCAATTAACTTATTAAATACGTTTGTAGCACTTACATTAATTTTTACCATAGTAAACTTGGTAAGAATTCAGCCAGATTTAGGAACTAGCATAGTAATATTAATTGCAGGTTTGTATATTTTATTTTTAGCTGGATTAAGTTGGAGATTTATAGGAGTCTCATTTGGATTATTTGTCTTGTCACTACCTCTTATTTGGAATAACTTCTTAGAACCTTTTCAAAGACAAAGAATCTTAACTTTATTAGATCCAACATCAGATCCATATGGTTCTGGTTGGAATATAACACAATCAAAAATTGCAATAGGTTCTGGAGGAATTCAAGGAAAAGGCTATCAAATGGGCTCTCAAGCACATTTAGATTTTTTACCTGAGACTGAGACTGATTTTATATTTTCAGTAATAGCAGAAGAATTTGGTTTTATTGGAGTTTGCATCTTACTTGCAATATTTTTTTTTATTTTGCTGAGATGTCTATATTTAGCTCTAAATGCTCGAGATAGATTCTGCAGACTAACAATAGGTGGTTTGAGCTTACTTTTTTTATCAACAATATTTATAAATCTTTCAATGGTTATTGGAATAATTCCAGTGGTCGGCATGCCTTTACCTTTTATCAGTAAGGGTGGTTCATCTTTGTTATCGTTTTATATATCATTTGGAATTATAATTTCGATGGCAACACACAAAAAGTTAATACAGAGATGAAGTATTTATTATTTATCAATTTATTAGTAGCTAATTTTATTTTTGCTGAATACTATGATCATCCTGAATCTCAAAAAATCATAAAAGAGCTTGTTGAAGTCTACAATTTTGATGCTGATTATGTTGAGAAAGTCTTTATGAATGCAAGGAAGCAACAAAAAATTATTGACTCTATCTCG
Organism: uncultured SAR86 cluster bacterium; assembly: GCA_902586925.1. Lineage (GTDB taxonomy): Bacteria > Pseudomonadota > Gammaproteobacteria > Magnimaribacterales > D2472 > SAR86A. Next base: position 541,652 of record CACIJE010000001.1, read on the forward strand.
AAACCAGCAGAGTTTACTTGGACTTGGGATAGATACAAAAAACTATTTATTGAAGATAAAAGAATAAAAAATGGAAAGAATTTCATTCAAAATAATATAGAAACTCTAGAAAAAGCTGAGGCAGAGTTTGGCGTTCCAAAAGAAATAATTGTTGCAATCATGGGAATTGAAACAAGGTATGGGAGAATCATGGGCAATTATAGAGTTATAGATAGCTTAACAACCCTAGGATTTGATTATCCAAGAAGATCAAAATTTTTTAAAGACGAACTTATTAAATATTTTTTATTAACGAGAGAAAATAATCTCGACATTCTAACAGTCAAAGGATCATACGCAGGAGCAATGGGATATGGCCAATTTATATCATCAAGTTATCGCGCGTATGCAATTGACTTTGATGGAGATGGATATGTTGATTTATTTAATTCAATTGAGGACTCTATTGGAAGTGTTGCAAATTATCTAAAAGTTCATGGCTGGGTAAGAAATGGAAAAATAGTCACTAAGTCTTCTTTAAATAATGTAAGAGAAATATATAAACCTCATGTTTCACTTTCAAAATTTATTCCTTTGAGTTTTAATGAGAATGGAGAAGATATTTATTTTATTGGTGATGACAATTTTGTTGCAATTACCAAATATAATAGGAGCCATTTTTACGCAATGGCAGTTTATTATTTATCAGAAGAGTTTAAAAAATGAAAAATATTTTTGTATTAATTTTGCTAACATCTAATTTTCTTTATGCACAAAGCTTTGTTCCAAATGCACCTGATCTAAACTTAAAAAGCTATATGTTAATTGAGCCAAATACAAATACTGTTATAGCAGAATCAAATTCTAATGGACTTATTGAGCCGGCAAGTATGACAAAAGTTATGACGGCATATGTAGTTGCAGATCAGATTAAAAATGATCTTATAAGTTTGGATGACACAGTTTTAATAAGTGAAAAAGCTTGGAGAATGGGTGGATCAAAAATGTTTATTGAAGTTGGCAAAAGAGTAAGCATACTGGATTTATTAAAAGGGATAATCATTCAGTCTGGAAATGATGCTGCTGTTGCAATCGCAGAATATGTTGGAGGAACAGAAGAAGGATTTGTAGATTTAATGAATTCTTATGCAGGCGCTATGGGCATGAACGATACATTGTTTATAAATTCAACAGGCCTTCCAGATACAAATCATTTAACTTCTGCAACAGATTTGGCAATTTTAACATCTAATTTTATGTCTAATTTCCCAAACATATATGCATTATTTAAAGAAAAGGAATTTGAATATGGGGGCATCTCTGGAAATAAATACAACAGAAATAAGTTGTTATGGAGAGATGAAACTTCTGATGGCGTCAAAACTGGCCATACTTCATCAGCTGGTTATTGTTTAATTGGATCTGCAAAAAGAGGCAATATGAGACTCATAACAGTTGTTGCGGGCAGTGATACAGCTAATAATAGTTTTGCAGATACTCAAAGATTACTAGAGTATGGATTTAGGTTTTATGCTACTCAAAAATATTTTGATGCTAATAAAGAATATACAACTGCAAAAATTTGGGGTGGTAAGTCAGATAGCATAAGCCTAGGAGTGCTGAATGATATATCTGTAACTTTGCCTCGTACTAGTTTCAAAAATGTAAAAGTAAATTACAACGTTAAAAATAATGTACAAGCCCCAATTAAAATTGGTGATAAGTTAGGAACATTAGAAATTATTAGTAATGACATAATTGTATCTACCTCTGACCTTATTGCGTTGGATAACGTAGATTCTAAAGGTTTTTTTGGAAGACTATGGTCTAAGCTTGTACTTTGGATAATTGGTTTATTTGGATTAGATTAGATGAAGGACATTCATGCTGTTTTTAATGGCAGATTTGATTCGTTAGATAATATTAAAATCTCACCTTTGAGCAGGGCATATACATTCTCTGACAGTGTGTATGAAGTTATTCCGTTTTATAACTCAAATATAATTGCTTTTGAAAAACATATTTCAAGATTAAATAATAGCTGTCATTCGTTATCATTTTGTGTAGATATAGAAAAAATTTCAAAAGAAATTACTGAACTTATAGATAAAAGCAATATAAACGATGGATATGTATATTATCAAGTTTCCCGTGGAGTGGATTCCATTAGATCTCATATGTTTAAGGAAGATATCTCAATAGAAACATTTGGCTACGTTTTGGCTCACTCTTTTGAATCAAAGAATTTAAAGGTTATGTTATGCGAAGATTTAAGATGGCAGAGATGTGATATTAAATCTACATCATTACTTGGCAATATTATGACTATGAATAGTGCAAAAGATAAAGGTTGTGATGAGGTAATAATGCATAAAAATAATACTATTACGGAGGGGGGCGCATCTAATGTATTCTTTTCCAATGATGATTTTGTTTTTACACCCAAACTTTCTAATAATATTCTTCCAGGAATAACAAGAGAACTACTTATAAAAGAAATTACAGCAAAAGGAATTAAGGTTATAGAAGGCAGTTATAATGTTCACGATTTATTGAGAGCTAAATCAATCTGGTTAACGAGTTCAACAAAGGGTTTAGCACAAGTTGTTGAAATTGTTGATCAGAAAACAAATCTTGAAATTGATCATAAACTATTTAAAGAATGTAATAATATATTTACATCTAATTTCTTTAGTTAGAAGTTAAATCAATAACCATATTATCAAGCTCTTGCCAAAATTGATCTTTTGTAATGCCGGCTAGTCCTTTCGAAGCTAAATCAAGCTGATATACTTTTTTTTGTAATGAGATCATTTTTTTGAGAGGATGTTTTTTTATAAAAGTTAAATAATTTGGGATTTTATTTTTCCACACTCCCATTTTTTCTAAAGTCATTTTGTCTTGATTTGTTCCAATACTTACATTGATAATTTTTCCAATAATCCATACTAGCAAAGGCCCATAGTGCGCATCATTTTTTTTAATTGAGTTGATTATTCTAAGAGAGTAATTAGTATCTAATTCAATAATTTTGTCTTCTAATTGATATGGTAGAAAGTCTGCATTCTCAGAGCTTAAATTGCTCATTGTTTCTTCTTCAGAATATGTTAATTTCAAAATATTGATTTCGTTTTGTTGTGCCACCAAATTACCTGAAAAAATATCGATAATTCTACTAGAATAATTTTTTGCATCTCTATCTGACATAAAATCAAGTTGATTTTTAATCCAAGCCTTTTCCTCAAATAGTTTTAATTTGTTACATTCAATCATTAAAGAAGAATTATTTACTTGATTCACCCACTTAGTTGCTTTATTTATTTTTTCAATTGATGATTTAATAATTATTGCAATATTATCTTTTTTATTAATATCTTTTATATTGAATATTCCAAGAATATCATTTGGAATTTTGCCTTTGTGATGATTAATTTCTATTATAGTTTTAGAACTAAATAAAGTACCAGAACTGTTTTCTAAAATTATTTTATTAACATTAGAATAATCATTTTCTGAAATTATCTTCTTTTCAGTAAAACCCCTATCCTCAAGAAATGAATTAATTTTGTTGACTGAATCATTTTTAAGAATGATCTCTGAACCAAATAAAAAGAAAATATTTGATGACTTATCAAGATATTTTGTTAACGATGTATATTCACATATCAATTAGATTGACCTCTAAAATTAATTGATCAATAAGATCATTTACAATTTCCCTTTCCATATATTCAATCATTTGGTTTTCAGCCAATGGATTTAATTCAATTGCACTAAATCTTTTCGTTACATTTATACTTTTTGAATTCATTTTATGGTGCATATTCATATTATGATTCATGTGCATTGATGTATTTTCTTTTACACTAAAACTTATAGTTGCTTTAATTTCTTTTTCCATGGCTCTTAATGCTGCCCCAGAATAAATGTCATATGTTCTTAGATCATATTTAATAATATTTACTTCAATTTTTTCGTCATTATTGTCTACATTAGAACCATTTAAAAAAATAAATTTTTCTTTCAACAAATTAGGAATATTTTGACTAAATGTAAAATAATATCCTTCTGAATCAAACTTAAACTGCTTAAATTCACTGATATTGCAAGATGCAAGTAAAAAACATGCAAAGAGCAATGGTATTTCTTTTTTATAGAGCATGTAAATATATTAAATGTTAATAATGAATTAATGTACTCAAGTTACAAAATTAATTAATTTATTTTTAACAAAAATAATTTTCTTTATCTTGTTTTCGCCAATTATATTTTTTACATTTTTTATATTTAGAGATAGATCTTTAATTTCATCTTCCGTCATATTTATGTTGGAATGCATTTTTCCTCTTACCTTTCCGTTAACCTGAATTACTAATTCAAATTCATCGGATTCAACTATTTCGTTATCAAACTCCGGCCATGATGTTTCAATACAAGATTTATCATTAATAAAATTATTCCAAAGATATTCGGATATATGCGGCGCAATAGGGAATAGCATTTTTAAAATGAACAATATGGCTTCATTTAAACAAAATTTTTGTGAATCTCTTGCGCTTTCACTTTTAAAATCTTCTGGAATGAAATTTAGTAATTCCATTATTGAAGCAATCGCAGTGTTAAATGAAAACCTCGACTCATAATCATTTTCAACTTTTTTGAGAGTTAAGTGTGATTTTCTTCTTAAATCAAGCTCTTGCTTTGTAAATTTAAAACTCTTTTCAAATTTTAGATTTTTTCTTTTACTAGCCAATTTCCAAATCTTATTTAGAAATCTTGATGCTCCCTCAACAGATGATTCACTCCATTCAAGACTCTGTTCAGGTGGAGAGGTAAACATCATATATAGTCTTACTGTGTCAGCACCATACTTTTCTATATATGATTGTGGATCAATTGTGTTGCCTTTTGATTTCGACATTTTAGCCCCATCTTTTAATACCATACCTTGTGTAAGCAATCGTTTAAAAGGCTCGTCTCCTTCAAGAAGTCCAATATCTCTAAGCGCTTTATGAAAAAACCTAGAATATAACAAATGCAAGATAGCATGCTCAATCCCACCAACGTATAAGTCAACAGGTAACCAATATTTAGTATTGTCATCAAAAATATTTTTTTGATTATCGGATGATGTAAATCTTGCGTAGTACCAGGACGAATCCATAAAGGTATCAAAGGTATCACTCTCTCTATATCTACTCTCATCTAAATTGATAAATTCTTTATTTTGACTTAAAGGTATAGGTAAAGAATTTTCTTTTAATCTTGGAAGTTCTACAGGCATATTATTTTCATCAACAACCTTTGGCTCATCATTCTCATAAACAACTGGTATTGGACAACCCCAATATCTTTGTCTGCTAACGCCCCAATCTCTCAGTCTAAATTGAACTAATTCTTTACCAGATTTTAATTTTATCAATTCTTGAATTATTTTTTTTGACGCATCATCAGAAAAAATACCATTAAATTTTTCTGAATTTATTAACTTTCCCTTATTGCTATTTGGAAGTTCGTCACCTGAGTTTTTTATTACCTCTTTAATAGGCAGAGCATATTTTTTCGCGAATTCAAAATCTCTTAAATCATGAGCAGGGACTCCCATCACTACTCCTGTGCCATAATCAAGTAAAACAAAATTCCCAATCCAAACAGGTATTTTTTCTCCGGTCAAAGGATGTATAACCTTGAGTTTTGTATCAATTCCTAATTTTTCTGCTTTTGCAATATCTGCTTCCGCAGCTTTTATCTCTTTACATTTTTCGAGAAATATAGCTATATCTTTATTATTTTTAGATAAGTCTTCAGCTAACTTATGATTTGGAGAAATTGCTAGAAATGAAACTCCATATATAGTGTCGGGTCTAGTCGAAAATGTTACAAGAGACTTTTTATCGTCCTCAAGCTTATATTCAATTTCAGCACCAAAGGATTTCCCAATCCAATTTCTTTGCATAAGTTTTACATTTTCAGGCCAATCAAGACTATCAAGTGATGTTAAGAGCTCATCTGCGTAGTCAGTTATTTTTATAAACCATTGATCAATTTCTTTAATTTCTATTTGAGCTCCAGATCGCCAACCTTTACCATCTATAACTTGTTCATTGGCTAATACTGTTTCGTCGACAGGATCCCAATTAACTAGCGCTTTTTTTCTGTAAACGAGCCCCGCATCATAAAACTTTTTAAATATTAATTGCTCCCATTTGTAATAATTTGAATCGCATGTTCTTAGCTCTTTTGACCAATCGTAACTAAATCCGAGGGATTGAAGTTGTGACTTCATATTTTCAATATTATGCTCAGTCCATTCATCAGGACTTACTTTGTTTTCAATTGCAGCATTTTCAGCTGGTAAACCAAAAGCATCCCAACCCATTGGCTGAAATACATTGAAGTTTTTCATTCTTTTATACCTTGAAATGACATCTCCAATTGTGTAATTTCTTACATGTCCCATATGTAGCTTTCCTGATGGATAGGGAAACATAGATAAACAATAATATTTCTCTCTATCATCAATTTTAGAAACATATCTTTTTTCTTGATCCCATTTTTTTTGAATTACTTCTTCAATTGATTTGTGGTTGTAGTCCGAACTCATTTTTTATAAAAGTTTAAAATTTAATTATATTTATGTTAGCAGCCTTTATTAACCTATGAATTCTCTGAGGAAGAATCCTCAGATAGATTCTCTACAATAGTTTTGTTATTACCTTTTGTAATTCTTACAGATTCCTCGCCTTGACTTACCTCAATCTCTTTTAAATTTGATTCTTCTAACATTTCTATTAATGTTTTGATTTTTCTAATGTCCATAATTTATACCTATTTGTTTTTTATAGCCTCCTCCAAGGCAAGAATGTAACCGTTGGTTCCAAAACCACTAAAAACTTTTTTTGCAATATCACTGAAATATGACTTCTTTCTAAAGTCTTCTCTTAAATTTATATCAGATATATGAACTTCAAAGAATGGTATTTTAACTGCCAAAATTGCATCCCTCAGTGCAACACTTGTATGAGTATATCCAGCAGGATTAAATATGATCGCATCAATACCATTCTTGAGTGCAGAATGAATCGCATCTATTAGTTCGTGCTCTGCGTTGCTTTGAAAAAAACTAATATAACAATCTAAATCTTTAGCTCTGTCCTCAAGTTTCATTTTTATATCATCTAATGTTTCAGAACCATATATATTTTTTTCACGCATACCAAGCATATTAAGATTCGGACCATTCAGAACTAGTATCTTCATTTAACAGATCTTACCAGAAATTAAATACATTTAAATGTATTTTAATTAATTTTTAAATTTTGTACTGGATAACAAAAACCTTGATCAGAGCAGCCTTGATATGAAACTTTTATCATTTCTTGTTCAGAATTTTTTGTTAAGGAAATATTTATGAAATCTCTAATAATTTTTGTTTCGCCAAAGAATTCATCTTCATGATCTTTGATAATACCCTCATCAATATTATATTTGATGTTTTTATCCTGTTGAGAAACAAATATGGAATCTAAATAAAGATAGTATCCTTCTTCGATAGTCAAATTTATTTTAATAATCTTCATATTTTTTGAATAAGTAAAAATGAAGACTTCATCTGCAGGTTTAATTTGATTATTTTGCAAATATGATAAAGATAAATCTTGACTTACACTAAGTGAAGAAAAAGATAAAAAATAGAATATAAGAAATAATGTTTTTTTCATAGATAACTAAGCTAAACTGCACAAATTATAAAGTGAAAACAAACTTTATTTATAATAAAAAGATAAATGATAAGAAATTTTTTTATAAATATATTATTTTCATTACCTATTTGGTTAATTGAAATCCTATACAAATTTAAAAAAGACATAAAAAGAGGATATATTTTTGATTCTCAGTCAAGAATGCTTTTTTCACTAATGCCAAAATTTGAACTTCATAAAGTAAAAGAGGAAGAAATTCCCAAGATTAGAAATTTAATTATTGAAAAAAGAATTAATCTAAGACTCTCTAAAAAAACAAAAAAGAAAATTGAAATTAAAGACCACCTTATTGACAAAAAAAATAACTTAAAGTTAAGAGAATACAGTCCTTACGTTACTGATAATGAAAATGTAATTCTTTATTTTCATGGTGGAGGATATGTTTTAAATTCAATAGAAACACATCACTTAACTGTTTCATACTTTTCTGAAAAGTTAAGAACAAGAATATTTTCCTTGGCTTATAGTTTGTCTCCTGAGAATAAATTCCCCCAGGCAACGAATGAAGCATTACTGGCAATAAACTGGCTTAATAAAAATGGATATCAGATGAAGAATATTAACTTATGTGGTGACAGTGCAGGCGCTCATCTTGCAGCATCTGCATCTCATTCTCTTGCTAAAGAAAATAGGGACAATATAAATAGCCAATTTTTGATCTATCCCATGTGTGATCCCAGTTGCAATACAGAGTCTAGCGAAATATTTAAAAAGGATTACCTATTAACAAAAGATACAATGAAATGGTTTTGGAATAAGTTGAGAAATGATAATAATGATGATCTCACGGATACATTTAATTTATTATTATTTAAACCAAACAAAAGATTTCCAAAAACTATAATAGTAACTGCTGGATTTGATCCACTATCTGATGAAGCAGAAAAATATGCTTTTTTACTTCATGAAAACGGTTGTTTTGTGAAACAATTGCATTATCCGTCCTTATTTCATGGCTTTGCTTCAATGACACGCCTAAAGTCTGCAAATAATGCGGTAAATGACTTTTTATCAGAATACAAGAAAATACTATGAGCAATATTGTAGAAGTAAAAAATTTAAGTATTGATTTTAATGTAAGAGATGGAAAATTTCGTGCAGTGGATGACATTAGTTTTAATATTCAAAAGAATAAAACTCTTGCTTTAGTGGGTGAGTCTGGTTCAGGTAAATCTGTTACTGCTATGTCTCTCATGCAGCTACTTCCTTATCCTCAATCATCATATACAAATGAATCGTCAATTAAGTATGATAATAAAGAAATTATTAATGCCTCAAAAAAGGAACTTCTATCCTTAAGAGGTAATGTAATATCAATGGTATTCCAAGAACCAATGACTTCTTTAAATCCATACCACCGAGTTGGAGATCAAATTACAGAATCTGTGATACTACATTCTGATATTTCACGGTCAGGGGCAAAAGAAGAAGCAATTAATCTAATGAAATTGGTTGAAATAGATGATGTCGAAAGAAGATTTAATTCTTATCCACATGAGCTATCTGGGGGACAACGCCAAAGAATAATGATTGCCATGGCTTTAGTTAACAAACCAAAGTTATTAATTGCAGATGAACCAACAACAGCATTAGACGTAACTATTCAAGCTCAGATTTTAGATCTCATGTATAAATTAAAAAGAGAATTAGGTATGTCAATATTATTTATCACACATGATCTTGGACTCGTAAAAGAGTTTTCTGATCAAGTTTGTGTCATGCAAAATGGAAATATTATAGAAAAAGGAAATACTTCAGATGTTTTTAAGAATCCAGAACATCCTTACACACAAAAACTTCTTAATGCCGAGCCTAAACCAAAAGAGATTTTAAATTGTAAACAGGCCCCTTTGATTGAGATTAAAAATCTTAATGTTTTTTACAATATGCCAACTAAGAATTTTTTTAAAAAAAATAGATTCCATGCTGTAAAAAATACTTCATTAAATATTCACAAAAATACAACAATTGGACTTGTTGGTGAATCAGGGTCTGGCAAATCTACTCTTGGAAAGGCAATAGCTAATTTAACCCCATATGAAGGAAAGATTTATTTCAATGGACAGGAAATTGCATCATCTTTAAAAGAAATTAAGAGATATATACAAATAGTCTTTCAAGATCCTTATGGATCATTATCACCAAGAATGACAATAGGTGAAATTGTTGGAGAAGGATTAGATGTCCATTTTAGTCTTACAAAAAATGAATCAGAATATAGGATTGATAAGGTTTTAAGTGATGTTGGGATTGACCTAAAAGCAAAAAATAAATATCCGCATGAATTTTCAGGTGGTCAACGTCAAAGGATTGCTATTGCTAGATCTTTGATTTTAAATCCAAATTTTATAATTTTAGATGAACCAACATCTGCACTTGATAGATCAATACAAATTCAAGTAATTAACCTTTTAAAAGCAATACAAGAAGAATATAAGTTAACTTATCTATTTATAAGTCATGATTTAAAAGTAATTCGTTCAATGTCTGACTATATTTTTGTTATGAAAGATGGAAAGATTGTAGAATCTGGACTTTCAAATGATGTTTTTAACAATCCAAAAGAAAAATATACTAAAAAATTACTCTCAGCTGCGTTAAGATACGCATCCAATTGAGAAATTGATAATAAAATGAGTTCAAGAAAATATTCAAAAGAGTTAGTAGACGGTCCAAATCAGGCTGCATCAAGATCAATGCTTCGTGGTGTTGGCTTTGAGAGTGAGGATTTTTCAAAGCCATTTGTTGGAATCGCATCCACAGGTGCAAAAGTAACACCATGTAACATGCATATAAACAAATTATCTGAGGTCGTAGAAGATTCCGTTAATTTATCTGGTGGTAAAGGAGTGCTTTTTAATACGATAACTGTCTCTGATGGTATATCTATGGGAACTCAAGGAATGAAATATTCTCTTGTATCAAGAGAAGTAATTGCAGATTCAATTGAAACTGTAGTTGGCTGCTTAGGATATGACGGACTTATTGCAATTGGTGGTTGTGACAAAAATATGCCAGGTTGTCTTATTGGCATGGCTAGATTAAATAGACCTTCAATATTTATTTATGGCGGCTCTATCAAACCAAGTGATGAGAATACTGATTATGTAACTGTCTCCGAGAAAGTAGGTGAATTTTCTAAAGGTTCAATTAATGAAGAAGAATTAATCCATTATGAAAAGATATCTGTAGTTGGTCCTGGTTCTTGTGGTGGAATGTACACAGCAAATACGATGGCTTCTGCAATTGAGGCATTGGGTATGAGTTTGCCTGGCAGTAGCAGCCAAGATGCAACATCTGATTCAAAAAATGTTGATTGCACTAATGCTGGCATTGCTATTATGAATTTGCTAGAAAAAGATATTAAGCCATCAGATATTATGACAAGAGAGGCATTTGAGAATGCTATTACAGTTGTAATTGCTCTAGGCGGTTCAACTAATGCAGTTCTTCATCTATTAGCCATGGCACATTCAATTGGAGTTGAGCTTTGTTTGGATGATTTTACAAAAATTGGTGAGAAAACACCTGTTTTAGCTGATTTAAAACCCTTTGGTAAACATTACATGTCTGAACTTAACGCAAAAGGTGGGATTCAGCCTTTAATGAAAACATTGCTTGAAAAAGGATTACTTCATGGTCAATGTAAGACAGTCACAGGAAATATTTTAGAAGAAAATTTAAAAGATATTATTCCTTACGAAAATAGTGAAATTATAAGAAGTTTCGATAACCCCATTAAAAAAGACAGCCATTTGAGAATCTTATATGGCAATCTTGCAAAAGATGGGGCAGTTGCAAAGATAACTGGCATGGAGGGAACTTCTTTCGAAGGTAAAGCAAAAGTATTTAATTCAGAGGAAGATGGAGTAAAAGCAATATTGTCAAACCAAATCAAAGATGGTGACGTAATTGTTATTAGGTATGAAGGTCCAAAAGGTGGCCCTGGAATGAGAGAAATGTTGAAGCCAACATCAGCTATAATGGGACTTGGCTTAGGCAGTAAAATTGGATTTATTACTGATGGAAGATTTTCTGGCGGTACTCATGGTTTTGTTGTAGGCCATGTTTCTCCTGAGGCAGCAGAGGGAGGAATGATCGCTTTGGTCGAAGATGGAGATACAATATTAATTGACGCAGAGAATGATCAACTAACATTAAAAGTCCATGATGATGAAATTCAAAAAAGACAATTAAATTGGAAAAGTCCAATCAAAGGCCCCAAAAAAGGAGTGCTTGCTAAATATGCTAAAAGTGTTAAATCTGCAAGTTTAGGAGCTATTACTGATTAAAATGACTGTTGAAAGAAAATTTCCAAATACTCGCCTAAGAAGGTTAAGAAAGAACCTTAATATTATTGATCTTGTTTCTGAGACAAATATAACTTCCAAAGATTTAATCCAACCTATTTTTATAAAAGAAAACTTTAATAAAAAAGAGCAAATTGAATCCATGCCCGGTGTATGCAGATTTGGGATTGATCAAGCACTAATTGAAATTGAAGAAATACTAAGCTCAGGTATCAATGCAATTGCTGTTTTTCCAGTTATAGAAGTTACAAAGAAAGATGACAAAGGTTCTGAGGCTCTAAATAAAAACAACTTTATTACAAAATCCATTTATAAAATTAAGCAAGAATTTCCTGAACTAATTTTAATTGCTGATGTTGCATTAGATCCATATACAGATCATGGACATGACGGCATTTTAATAAATAATGTGGTTGATAATGACAAAACAAATGAAGTATTAGTAAATCAATCTTTGTTGTTAGCTGATGCTGGTGCAGATATTATTGCTCCCTCGGATATGATGGATGGAAGAATTGGATTAATAAGACAGGCTCTTGAAAAAGAAAATTTTAAAGACACAATTCTACTTTCTTACGCTGCAAAATTTAATTCTAAGTTTTATGGGCCATTCAGAGATGCTGTCAACTCTGCTATAAACCTAGGAAATTCTTCAAAATCAACGTATCAGATGAATTCATCTAATATAAATGAGGCATTGCATGAAGTTTCTTTAGACATTAACGAGGGTGCTGATATAGTTATGGTAAAACCAGCAATGCCGTATTTAGATATTATTCAAATGGTTAAAAATGAATTTAAAGTACCTACTTTTGCTTATCAAGTAAGTGGAGAGTTTAGTATGTTAAAAAATGCAATCAACCTTGGATGGCTTGATAAAGGGGTTATGCTAGAATCCTTAATTAGCATTAAAAGGTCAGGTGCGGATGCAATCCTTTCTTATGCTGCTAAAGACATTTCAAAGGAGATAAACAAGATATGAGCAATGTAGTAGTAGTTGAAAATAAAGATGACTTTATAAATGAAGTCATTAACTCAGGTAGTCCTGTTCTTGTTGATTTTTGGGCAGAATGGTGTGGACCTTGTAAACAGCTTGCTCCTTTAGTAGAAGCCGCTTCAGAAGAATTTAAAGATAAAATTAAAGTTTGTAAAATGGATGTAGATGCAAATAGAGAAACTGCAGCTGAATATGGTATAAGATCAATTCCAACTTTGATGATTTTTGAAAATGGAAACCCTGTTGCCACAGAGATAGGCGCCTTAACTAAGCCACAACTTGACGAATTTATAAGATCTAAAATTTAATAATTTTGCATATAACTTTGCTTATTCTATAAAAAGAGTTATTATTTTCATCCCAGAGTAAAAAAATCTTCCATTTTTAAACATTTCAAATTAAATAATAGTGGAATAAATAATTATATGAATCTTAGTGAAATTAAAGACAAGCCTATAAGCGAATTAGTCGATATAGCACTAGAATTAGGTTTAGAAGATTTAGGCCGTCTAAAAAAACAAGAGATAATTTTCCGTATTTTCAAGAAAAAAGCATCTGTAGGATCAGACATATATGGTGGCGGAGTATTAGAAATTCTTAATGATGGTTTTGGATTTTTAAGGTCTCCACAAGGCTCATATTGTGCTGGTGAGGATGATATATATGTTTCGCCAAGTCAGATTAGGAAATTTGGATTGCGAAAAGGCGATTCTGTTGAAGGTAAAATAAGAACACCAAAAGATAAAGAACGATATTTTGCATTGATTCAAGTAGATACAATCAATGGAGAAGAGCCATCAAAAACAAAAAACAAAATTCTCTTTGAGAACTTAACTCCTTTGTTTCCAACAGAAAGATTGATGCTTGAACAAGGAAGTGGTTCAAATGAAGATCTTTCATCAAGAATAATTGACTTAATTGCACCTGTTGGAAAAGGTCAAAGGGGATTAATTGTTTCACCTCCAAAGGCAGGTAAGACCCTAATGCTTCAAAGTATTGCTCACTCAATTAAAAGCAATAATCCAGAAGTTGAACTTATTGTACTTCTTATTGATGAGAGGCCAGAGGAAGTTACTGACATGTCAAGAACTGTCAAAGGAGAAGTTGTAGCAAGTACTTTTGATGAGCCACCAACAAGACACGTTCAAGTAGCCAATATGGTTATTGAAAAAGCTAAAAGGTTAGTTGAACATAAAAAAGATGTAGTAATACTTCTAGATTCAATTACAAGGCTTGGTAGAGCCTATAATTCAGTTCAACCTGCATCAGGAAAGATTTTAAGTGGTGGTGTAGATTCAAACGCTTTGGAAAGACCAAAAAGGTTTTTTGGTGCTGCTAGAAACTTAGAAGAGGTTGGTAGTCTTACCATTATTGCTACTGCGCTTGTGGAAACTGGCTCAAAAATGGATGAAGTAATTTTTGAGGAATTTAAAGGAACCGGGAATATGGAAATCCATTTAGAGAGAAAAATAGCTGAAAAAAGAATCTATCCTGCAATTAATGTGAGACGATCAGGCACTCGAAGAGAAGACCTTTTAACCAGTGATGTTGAATTACAAAGAATGTATGTTCTGAGAAAAATTCTTGATGAAATGGAGGATGCTCAGGCAATACAATTCTTAATTGATAGAATTAAATCTCATAAAACAAATGATGAATTCTTTAGTTCTATGAAAAATGGTAACGGTAAAAAATCTAAGTAGTCTTTTTGATAGATTCTACAATATCATCAGAAAAATAATCGACAAGATAAGAGCTCAATCCAAAGCTAGCAATATATGCATTTATCCTATCTGATATCCCAAATAATTTGGCTTTAGTTCTGCCAGAATATATTTCTTCAAAAAAAATATCAAAAGCAAATGTACTAGGGAAAATAATTGCATCTGCCCCAATAAAATCTCTCTTGATGTGATCATAACAATCATATTTGATCCTTTTATAACAAATTACTTCTTCGACATTTTTACCAGATGAATTGAGATAATTAAATATCTCATTTAAACCTTTTTCACCTTTAACGATTAGATAATTACCATCATTTTTATTCTTTAATAAAACTCTTTTCAATTCTTCAGAACCTGGTAAATTTGGACAGATAGACTTAATATTTTTTTTTGCTAGGTAGCTTTGAGTTGCCTTGCCCATACAGAATATATTCTTATCTTTTAACATTTCATAATCTTTAAAGAAATCTACAGAAGTAATGCTCTGAAAAATTATATTTGTATATTCTTTTGCAGAAAGAATATATTCAATTCCTTTTGTATTAAAAAGAGGAATATTTATTATAGATTCTTCACAATCTTTACCTGAACTTCGCCCAGAGCTTGTATCAATAATGTTCATTTAACAGATCTTTACCACCTTTTTTATAAAATTCTTCTAACGCTTCTAAAATAGCCTCGTCTTCACTGCTAGATTCATTAGAACTTAAAGAGATATATTTACTCCTTCCATATATCTCAGCATGTATTGCTGGATGATTTCCTGAATAATCCTCTCCCCATGCTTTAACAGCCAAAGCTGAATGGCAATCAGCGCCAACTTCTCTCAGAAACTTATTCCCCATATTTATATTATTTAGATAAACATCTACTCCATCCTCTCTACGAATTAATATATTCTTTATCATTTCTGAATGAGGCAATATAAAGTCTTTACATTTTTGAATACAAATTAAACCCTGTGAAGTTTGTGTCATATGATCATCTAATAAAACTGAATTAAGCTCAAAACCCAATCTTTTACATCCTGCGTTTGCAAGAATAATACAATCAAACTCACCGTTTTCTAATTTTTCAATTCTAGTATTGATATTGCCATTAAGATTATTAATATTTTGCGCACCTAAAAAAAACTTAGCTTGCATTTGTCTTCTCAAACTAGATGTTCCAAGCTTCATATCTTTTTTAAAAATTGGCTCGATATCATTTCTAAAAATTAGAATATCTTTATTCCACTCATTTCCAAAAGCTTCTCTTGGAGCAACTACCTCAACATTTTCTGTAATATAGAAATTATCAAAATTTTTATTCAAATCAGCTGGCATGTCTTTTGCTGAATGAACTGCAATATCTATTTCTTTTGAAAGTAATTTATTCTCAATATCTTCTACAAAATTTAGCTTATCAAATTGCGAATAACCCATTGCACTTTTTTTATCGCCTTCAGTGGAAAATTTAAAAACCTCATAGTCCTCTATTTCAAGGCATTTCATAACAATTTCAACTTGCTTCAATGCTAGTTTCGATTTTCTCGATCCTACTCTAATTGTCATTTTATTTTTATTAATAATGCTTTTACATCGCCAATAATTTTTTCTTTTATAATTTCAAATGAATTAGGTAATTCTATATCAGAAAATTTACTAAATTCGATATAAATTTTACATGAGGATTTAAGATTTTTATTCTTATAAAGTAGTTCTAAGATCTTTTTTTCATAATTTTTATTAAATGGAGGATCAAGCAATATAAGATCAAAGTCTGATAAATCATTCTCTTTTATCCAAGATAAACCGTCTTTGAAAAGAAGCATAGACTGATCCACTAGGTTAAATTTTGAGATACATTTTTTTAAGGCTATGTAATTTTTTTTATTTAATTCAATGAAAACTGTTTTTTTGGCACCTCTAGATATGGCTTCAATACCTAACGCACCAGTTCCCGCAAAAACATCTAGACATTGAAAATCTTTGATATCAAACTGCAGCCAATTAAATAATACTTCCCTTAATTTGCTTGATGTTGGTCGAAGAGAACTTTTAAAATTAAAAGGAATTTTTTTTCCTTTAAGTTCTCCTCCAGTTATGCGTAAACTATTTTTCATCTAAAGTCTTTTTCTTTAAGTATAATTCATAGTATGAGTGTTCAAGATAATTTTAGACTTGCAATGAGAAGATATATTTATTCTGTAAGTATAATGTCTAATAAAGATGAAGAAGGTAATTTGAATGCAATTACAGTATCA
Source organism: uncultured SAR86 cluster bacterium (assembly GCA_902586925.1). Lineage (GTDB taxonomy): Bacteria > Pseudomonadota > Gammaproteobacteria > Magnimaribacterales > D2472 > SAR86A. Next base: position 558,673 of record CACIJE010000001.1, read on the forward strand.
TCTGTGACATCAATCTCAATGGAGCCACCAAGTCTTCTTATTTGTATTAATAAGTCTTCTAGGATTCATGAATCAATTCAAATAGGCACAAAATTTTGCATTAATCTTTTAAATAAAGACCAAAGAGAATTATCAAATATATGCTCAGATGAAGACAGATATGATCAAAGGTTTAATGATATTAATTGGAACAATGATGATATTCCATTTTTAGAGAATGCTCAGTCAAATATTTTTTGTAATGTGGAAAAGCTTACCTCATTTTATACACATACAATTGTAATTGGTCTAGTTGAAGATTCTAAATTTAAGAATACAATCGATACGCTAACGTATGTTGACGGAAAATATAAGTAGTATTTTAGATATTCCTAAAGAATCTTATTAAATAACTATCTATATCTTTGTTTATAGAATTAATAGCTTTGAAAGGGGTGTCTGGCATATCCAAAAGTTTTTCTGGCACAACTTCCAGTTTTCTTAGAAGGGCTACTAGTCCATGAAGCTTTGCCCAAATGTATACACACTTTTCTTCAATTAATTTTTGATCTTTAATCTTTGAAAATTCATTAAATTTAGTTCTTATGTGGAGGTATGTCTTATTTGCTGACTGAAAGAGTGATGGATATTTTGTGAAATCAGGCACAGCAGTGCCAAACATCAAATCATATGTATTGGCATTATTTAAGCCGAATTGTATATACGCTTTGGCGCCAACAGTAAGATTTTTTTCAGGATCATTTGATTGGTTCTTCGAAATTGTTTTATGAAGTTTATTGAATCCCTCTGTTGCAATCTCTGCATACAAGTCTTCTTTTGTCTTGAAATGTCTATAGGGAGCAGTTTGAGAAACATTGCTTTCCTTGGCAAGTGACCTAATGCTTAATTTTGTATAACCATCTCTTTCACACATTTTCGATGCACAATCGATTAGTTCTTGTTTTAAATTTCCGTGATGGTATGACTTCATATATTAAAAAGAACTATGTTGACACTGCATACATAATACTTTAATGTTTACACTGCATACATTAAATTTTTTATCATAATTTGTCAAATATGAGAAACATTACAATTTTAAGTACTTTTTTCATACTATTCTCAATCAGCATTGAAAGCTTAGAAGTACTTGAAGTAAAAATGTTGAATTCTTATTCTTTAACAAAACAATTCCCAGGAAAATTACTACCAGTCGAGCAATCAAAATTATCATTTGAAATACCAGGAAAAATTAAAAATATATATGTTGATGTAGGTGATAATGTAAAAGAGGGTCAAGTTCTTGCAAAGTTAGATGACAGAGAAGCAATAGCAAGATTAAATCAAGTCAAGGCTAGCTATGATCTTTCGAAACAAATTTTTGAAAGATTTCAAGATTTGAGAAAGCAAGGACATATTTCCATACAAGAACTTGATAAAGCTATTTCTGATTTGACGATTGCAAAATCAGAATACGCATTCTATGAAGTTAAGCTTGAACAAACAAGTCTAATATCTCCCTATGATGGAGTAATTCAAAATAGATTTCTTGATAGTGGGACTGTAATCAATCAGGGCATCCCAATACTTGAAGTTATTGATTCAAACTTTGTTGAGGCACATATTTCTATGCCAGTTCAATATTTGAATGATATGAGAATTGGCGATGAGTATGATTTTGAGATTGATGGGAAAGATTTTAAGGCGCAATTATCAAGGTTGGCACCAATGTCTCCAGGAGGATCTGATAGTAGATTGGCAATCTTTAAATTTAACAATTTTATTAATCCAGGATCTATTGCTAAGTTAAGTTTAAAAATCAATAAGATATCAAGAGGAACATGGGTACCATTAAGATCTCTTTCTCAGTCAGATCAAGGTTTGTGGGCACTATATACAATAGATGAAAAAAATATTGTCGTAAGAGATCTTGTTGAGATAGTTTACTTTGAAGATCAGTATGCTTTTGTAAATGGGACAATCAAAGATGGAGATTTGATAGTTCTAGGTGGAGCAGCCAAAATCATTCCTGGCAAAAGAATAAATTGATTAAAAAATGAAGTTTATAAGTATTTTCTTAGAAAGACCAAGAATATTATTTCTTACCTTAGCATTTATTCTTCTCTCAGGGATCACATCCTTAAGTTCAGTACCAATTCAAGAAAATCCAGAATTAGCTGAAAGATGGGGTAACGTTGGAGTTTTCTATCCAGGAGCCTCACCTGAGAGGATTGAGACTCTAGTTGTAAATGATTTGGAAATGAAATTAAGAGAAATTGTTGAGATTGATGAACTAGATTCAATAATTTCACAAGGTTACTCGAAAACTCATATTGAATTAGAAGATAGTGTTCCACCAGATAAAATTGAGGAGACCTGGTCAAGAATTCAAGGGAAAGTAGATCAGATAATTCCACCTAGTGATGTCAACTTAACACTTAACAGAACTGCTGGACCACCAATTACACTTGAATACATTATTGACTGGAAGGGCGATGGTGACCCGCCTTTAATAATGATGTCTAGATTGGCACAACAACTAAAAAGAAAATTAAGTTCTATAACACTAACAAAAGAAACGGCTATATACGGTGAGACGGACGAAGAAATTATTGTTGAGGTCGATCCAGCTAAAATGTCTTCTCTTAATCTTACATTTCAAGACTTAGCAAAAGCAATTCGTTCATATGATAATAAAAAACCAGTTGGAGTAATTTCAGATAATAATTCCGAATTCTTAATAAGACTAAAAGATAATATAAATTCTCCTCAAAAAGTAGGTGAAATACCAGTAAAAATTATTAATGAATCAGAAATTATTAGACTTCAAGATATTGGCATCATTTCAATTCAACCTGCTTCACCGATTGAAGATATATTTTTGTATAGAGGCAAGCAAGTTATTTCAGTCTCAACAACTGGAACTATGTCACAAAGAGTCTATGATTACGTAGATAGAGCAGAGGCGGTTGTAGAAGAAATGAGAGAAGTTCTTCCTGAGGAATTCTCAATTGAAAGAATATATGACGAGTCTGTTTATGTTTCTTCAAAATTTAGCGAACTTATAAAAAGTTTCTCCTTAGCAGCTTTTTTTGTATTGAGTTTAAGTTTTCTATTGTTAGGAATTAGGCCTGGGTTAATTGTTACAGCAATTCTACCTTTCTCTGTTTCATTAGTCTTGTTAGGTTGTCAGCTTATTGGATTGCCACTTCATATGACATCGATTACTGGAATTATCATTGCTTTAGGATTGTTAATTGATAACGGAATTATCGTTGTTGAGGATTATAAATTTAGAAGATCTGAGGGGTTAACAATAAAAGAATCTATCAACGAAACCCTTGTTCAACTCACAACACCATTAGCTGCTGCAACAGGAACAACAGTATTTGCTTTTATGCCAATTGTAACGGGAGAGGGTTCAAGTGTTGAGTTTGTTGGAGGTCTTGCAATCACAGTAATTATGTCAATTGTTTCGTCACTAGTACTAGCTCTAATAATGGTACCAGTATTGATGAGTTATATGGAGAAAATACCTTACTTTGCAAATATAAAAGTGCACGAAGAGGGCTATAGAAATAAAAATCTATTAAAAAAATATAGAGAATTTTTAACATGGTCTTTTGAAATACCTAGAAGGGCGATCATGATATCTGTATCACTACCATTATTAGGATTTTTACTGTTTAATTCACTTGATAAAGATTTTTTCCCCTCAAGTGATAGAGATATGTTTAGGGTCCATATTGATCTTCCAGAGAACTCATCTTCAATCAAAACTGCTGATAAGGCTAAAGCAATAAGAGAACAAATATTAGAAAGTAACCTTATAGAGATAGAAAATGACTATTGGTTTGCTGGAAGAAGGATGCCAAGGGTACTAATGAACATTGTAGGAGGAAAAGAAAAAACTGGATCAAATAATACAGCTCAGGGTGTTTTTTTTGCAAAAGATTATTACGAAATGATTGATAACTTGCCAAAATTATCTAGATATATAGTTGCAAAAAATCCAGATGTAACAATATACATTGATAGCTTTTACTCAGGACCTCCATTTTTTTCAGACATAAGATATGAAATTTTCGGAGATGATGAAAATATTTTATTAGAACTTGGCTCTAAATTAGAGCTCATAATAAATAATGCTCCAGATATTAGTCATACGAGATCTGAGGCAACAAACTCCAATACAAACTTAGAATTTGAATTTGATAGTTCAAGTGTATCCTTATCAGGTAAAAATACAGAAATAATGGCCAATGAATTATTTGCAGCAAATAATGGGCTCGTAATAAGTTCTATGTTGGATTCAAATATTGAAATACCAATAAGAGTCAAAGGAATTGTTAGTTCATCAAATATAACAGGGGATACTAATTCTCTTTCAATACCAACATCAAATAACATTGATTTGATTGGAAATTATGCAAAAACTACCTTAAATAAAACTTCAAGCATTATTACAAGAATTAGCAGCCAGAGAGTAAATATCATCGAAGGATGGGTATGGACAGGAACTCTAGCGTCTGAAACCGAATCATATATCAAAGATGATGTTGAGAAATTTGAAAATAACTTACCACCTGGATATACACTTAAGCAAGGGGGTGAGGCTGAGGTTAGAGGTGACTCGCAATCACAAATATGGTCATCTGCAATAATTTATATTTTTCTTATAACTGTTGGGCTGGTTTTTGCTTTAAATTCATTTAGAGAAACAGCATTAATTCTTTCAGTAGCAATTTTGTCAATGGGATTATCTTTTATGGGTTTAAAAATTGGATTTCAAAATTTTGGCTTTATCGCAACAATTGGAGCAATTGGTTTGATAGGCTTATCTATAAATGACTCAATAATTGTTTTATCACACATAAAGGAAAGAGCAAAAAAATCATTCATGACAAAAGCTGATCTTATAGAAGTAGTTATAAGATCAACAAGGCACATAATTACTACATCTTTAACGACTCTTGGAGGTTTTATTCCGTTAATTTTCGCGAGTATTTTTTTTAGACCATTAGCATGGGCAATGAGTATAGGAGTATTAGGAGCAACTTTGACAGCATTATTGTATATACCAGCAATGTATATTTGGATGAAAAAAATTAGGGCCTAGAACAATTTTTTGAACAAAAATTCTTACCATAATTTCTGAATACTAAATCCTGATGAACATACGTGCCACATGTATTACAAACAATCATCTCTTCTGATTGATTTTGATTATTTGAAAAAAAAATTGACAAAAAGGAAGAGCGTATAATTCTCACAAGAATGTATATCATAATTGGAATAAGAAGCGGGACTAATTTAATCATTATTTGATTTCATTGGTCTTTGAAGAAAATTCCAAGACCATGAGGATTCTTTTGTTGATTCTTCTGAAACTCTATCAGGATAATTAATTTTAATAATTTTTCTTGTATCACTTAGAAGATCTACATAACCCAATTTCTCATAGCATCTTTCTAAAATTTTTAGAGCTCTAAAATTTTCACTTGAATTAGGTATGTTCTCTACGACATACTTAGCTCTTCTTAAAGCAGCAACATATGCTGAAATCTTTAAATAGTAATCTGCAGCAGCAAGCTCATTTTTAGCAATCATATTTCTTAAATATATATTTCTTTGTTTTGCATAAGGTACATATTGGCTATCAGGAAATCTAGTTATAAATTCGTTTAATTCTGAAAATGATTCTTTGGCACCAGATATATCTCTGTTGGATATATCAGTATTTGTGAGCCTAATTAACATCTCTCTATCCCTTGTATAACTTGATAAACCTTTCATGAAATAAGCATAATCTATATTAGGATGTCTTGGGTTAAGCCTTATGAATTTTTCTGAAGCAGCATGAGCAGCTTCAGTTTCTGAATTCATAAAATAAGCATAAATTAGTTCAACCTGTGCTTGTTCAGCATATTTGCCAAAAGGATATCTTGTTTCAATGGCTTCAAGTGATTCAATTGCACCGAAATAATTTTTTGAAGACATTCTTTTTTGAGCCTGATCATAGTAGATTTTTTCTGGTTGTTCTATTTCTTGGCCATCAGATTTACAACCAACTAAAATCGCAGATGATATGCAAATAAAAGTAAAAAACTTTAGATTTTTTAATAATGTTTTCATTGTTAGTTTTGTAATTTTACCTGCATAATTTCATTTTGTTCCTTAAAAACATAAAATTAGAACATTTATTTATTAATTAGTTCAGATGGAAGAAATAAAAATAGTTTCTCAAAATTATTCTAAAACCAGACTAGACAAGGTTTGCGCACTAATGTTTGATGATTTCTCAAGATCAAAGTTAAAAAAATGGATCATTGACGGGAAAATTTTATTAAATAATGAAATTGCATCACCTAAAGAAATCGTCTTTGAGGGAGATGAAATATTTATAAATCCTGTTCTTGAAAGTGCTACTTCATGGAAACCAGAAAAAATTGATTACGAAATTTTATATGAATCAGATGACTATGTAATAGTTAATAAGCCAAATGATTTAATAGTTCATCCTGGTTCTGGATGCGTTAATGGCACACTTGCGAATGGCTTACTCTTTGATTTTCCAGAATTAGAAAAAATACCTAGGGCAGGAATTGTCCATAGACTGGATAAAGATACTTCAGGAATTATGTTAATTGCCAGAACTGAAAAATTTAGAAATTATTTTGTTAAATCACTTCAAGAAAGAAAAATTATTAAACAGTACAAAGCTGTTGTTGTTGGCGAAATAAAAAGAAGTTTTGAAATTAATGAGCCTATTGGTAGAGATAAAAATAACAGAACCAAGATGTCAATTCGCAAAGATGGGAAAGAGGCTATATCTTTTATAAAGCCTATTGAAAGCTTTGGGAACTACACATTAATTAACATATCAATAAAAACAGGAAGAACACACCAAATTAGAGTTCATTTAGATAGTAAAAAGTTTCCAATTATTGGAGATAAGACATACAACCCATCTAATAACCTTGCAAAAGATACTCCTAATGAGCTAATAAAAGATATAAGAGCTTTTCCTAGGCAAGCTCTTCACTCTTTTAATTTATCTTTTCAAGAAATGGATAGCAGTAAGATGGTTTCATATGAAACAAAAATACCAAAAGATATAGAGGTTTTAATAAAAACTATCAAAAAACATTTTTAAAAATTCGTAAAATACTTGTTTTTAGGAGCAAGATTAATGTATAAACATTTTTTCTTTATTAAAAAGTATGAAATTAGCAGGCAATGACATATTAATTCAATCACTCATCAATGAGGGTGTTGAATATATTTTTGGCTATCCAGGGGGCGCTGCACTTCATATTTATGATGCAATTTTTAAGCAAAATAAAATGGAGCATATTTTAGTAAGGCATGAGCAAGGGGCTACTCACGCTGCTGATGGTTATGCCAGAGCTACAGGAAAACCAGGTGTTGTGTTAGTGACATCGGGACCTGGAGCAACTAATGCAATTACAGGAATAGCTACAGCTTTTATGGATTCAATTCCTATGGTTGTAATATCAGGTCAGGTTGCAAAACATTTAATTGGAACTGATGCATTTCAAGAAACGGATATGATTGGAATTTCTAGGCCTATTGTCAAACATAGCTTTACAGTTGAAAGTGCTGAAAATATACCAGAGATTGTAAAACAAGCTTTTTATATTGCCACATCTGGCAGACCTGGACCAGTTGTTATAGACGTACCAAAAGATACAACTGCTCCGGATAAACTTTTTGAATTTAATTATCCTGATGAAGTAAATATTAGATCTTACAGCCCACCGATTGACCCAGAAAAAAATCAAATAGAAAGAGCTGTTGAAGCCATAATTGCAAGTGAAAAACCAGTAATCTATGCAGGTGGAGGAGCAATTAATAGTAATGCTTCTTCGGAACTTATTAAATTGAATGAAATTTTAAATTTTCCAGTTACTAACACCTTGATGGGACTTGGAGTATATCCAGCGACAGATGAGAGATTCCTTGGAATGTTAGGAATGCATGGAACTTATCAGGCAAATATGGCAATGCATAATGCAGATTTAATTATTGCTATTGGGGCAAGATTTGATGACAGAATCACAAACACACCAAAATTATTTGCACCAAATGCAAAAATTATTCATTTTGATGTTGATCATTCTTCTGTTTCAAAAATCATTGAAGCAAACATTGCTGTTTTTGGACAGGTTAAAAACTCCTTAAATGAAATAATTAAATTGTGTGAACTAAAAAAAGAAATGATTAATACAAAAAAAATTAGCTCATGGAAAAATCAAATTAAGGAATGGAAAAAATCTCATGGTTTGAATCATGACATGTATCTTGAAGATTCAGATGATTCTCCAATAATGCCTCAAGCTGTAGTTCAACATGTTTACAACATAACAGAGGGAAAGGCATTTGTAACATCTGACGTCGGCCAACATCAGATGTTTGCTGCCCAATATTATCATTTTGATGAACCAAGAAAATGGATAAACTCTGGTGGTTTAGGAACAATGGGCTTTGGTCTGCCATCAGCAATGGGGGTCAAACTTGCTTTTCCAAATGATGAGGTTGTCTGCATTACTGGGGAGGGTAGTATTCAAATGTGTATACAGGAGCTTTCTACTTGCACTCAATATAACTTACCTATAAAAATTATAAATATAAATAATGAGGCTTTAGGTATGGTAAAACAATGGCAAGATATGAATTATGGTGGAAGGCACTCTGAAAGCACATATCAAAGTTCATTACCAAATTTTATTGAACTTGTTGAATCATACGGGCATGTAGGTATAAAAATTGAAAAAAACTCTGAGTTAAAAAGTCAGCTTGAGCGTGCATTTTCTCTTAAAGATAAACTTGTATTTGTTGATGTATATGTTGATCCTGATGAACATGTTTATCCGATGCTTGTTGCACCAAATGGTAGCTTAAAAGATATGTGGCTAGATAAAGAAACTAAAACATGATTCAAAGGAAAGTATCTATTATTCTTGAGAATAAACCAGGAGCCTTAGTAAGAGTAGTTGGTTTGTTTCACCAAAGAGGTTACAACATAGAGAGCTTACACGTTGATCCAGTAAATGATCTTACAAAATATAAATATGTCGAGAAAAATTTAAATATAAAATTAAAAGAAGGTGAAGTTTCACATCTTATAATATCCACAACTGTTAATGATAATTTGCTAAGGCAAATTTTGAGGCAAATAAATAAGTTGATAGATGTTCTTATTGCTGAGGAAGTTAAATGAAAATTTTTTATGATGATGATGCAAATATTGAAATAATCCAAAAAATGCAAGTAACTATAATTGGTTACGGATCACAGGGTCATGCTCATGCTAATAATTTAAGCAACTCAGGAGTTGATGTGACCATTGGTTTAAGGACAGGTTCATCCTCTTGGGAAAAGGCAACAGATGCTGGACTTAAAGTGAAAGCAGTTGAAGAAGCTGTAACAAATTCGGACTTAGTAATGATTCTAGCTCCAGACGAATTTCAAAAAGATATTTATGAAAAAAGTATCAAGCCAAATTTAAAAACTGATGCAATCTTGGCATTTGCTCATGGATTTAATATTCATTTCAAAAAGATTATTCCTGATTTATCAAATAGCGTTATTATGATTGCGCCAAAAGGCCCTGGTCATACAGTTAGAAGCACATATTTGAAAGGTGGCGGAGTTCCATCATTAATTGCTGTTTATCAAGATTCAAATATAGAGAATAATATATCTGCAAAAGAAATTGCTCTGTCTTATGCAAAAGCTAATGGCGGAACAAAAGCGGGTGTTCTTGAAACAACATTTAAAGAAGAGACTGAGACTGATTTATTTGGTGAACAAGCTGTATTATGTGGTGGTATAACTGCACTTATAAAAGCTGGTTATGAAACATTGGTCGAAGCAGGCTACAGTCCAGAAATGGCTTATTTTGAATGTCTTCATGAAACTAAACTAATTACTGATTTAATACAAGAAGGTGGTATAGCAAACATGCATTATTCAATTTCTAATACTGCAGAATATGGGGACTATTTAAGTGGACCAAAAATAATTACTGATAAAACTAAAGAGACAATGAAAGAAATTCTTAATAATATTCAATCAGGTAATTTTGCAAATGAATTTCTCGATGATTGCAGACAAAGCAACGATGGTACAGGCGGACCTTTTATGAAATCTAATAGAGAGTCTACTGCAAATCATCCAATAGAAAAGGTTGGAAATGAGCTCAGATCAAGGATGAAATTCTTAAATTCTGAGAAACTTGTAGATAAAGAAAAAAATTAATAAAAAAGGCTTTCTTCTTATATATAACTCCGTTAGAATACGCTTCCCGACCATTGAGTCGGATAGTTCTTTAAAATATTTGGTTACTCGTGTGGGTGTTCAAAATACGAGATAAAATTTAGATTTTTTATTTAAAAATCAACAAACATGATATTAATTGAAGAGTTTGATCATGGCTCAGATTGAACGCTGGCGGTAGGCTTAACACATGCAAGTCGTGCGAGAAAGTATCTTCGGATATGAGTAGAGCGGCGGACGGGTGAGTAACGCGTAGGAATCTACCTAGTAGAAGGGGATAGCCCGGGGAAACTCGGATTAATACCGTATACCTCCTTTGGGAGAAAGAGGGCCTCTCTTGATGCTCTCGCTATTAGATGAGCCTGCGTAAGATTAGCTAGTTGGTAAGGTAATGGCTTACCAAGGCTACGATCTTTAGCTGGTCTGAGAGGACGATCAGCCACATTGGGACTGAGACACGGCCCAGACTCCTACGGGAGGCAGCAGTGGGGAATATTGGACAATGGGCGCAAGCCTGATCCAGCCATACCGCGTGTGTGAAGAAGGCCTTCGGGTTGTAAAGCACTTTAAGCAGGGAGAAAAAGCTATAAGTTAATACCTTATAGCCGTGATGTTACCTGCAGAATAAGCACCGGCTAATTCCGTGCCAGCAGCCGCGGTAATACGGAAGGTGCAAGCGTTAATCGGAATTACTGGGCGTAAAGCGCGCGTAGGTGGTTTGTTAAGTTGGATGTGAAAGCCCTGGGCTCAACCTAGGAACTGCATCCAAAACTAACTCACTAGAGTACGATAGAGGGAGGTAGAATTCATAGTGTAGCGGTGGAATGCGTAGATATTATGAAGAATACCAGTGGCGAAGGCGGCCTCCTGGATCTGTACTGACACTGAGGTGCGAAAGCGTGGGTAGCGAACAGGATTAGATACCCTGGTAGTCCACGCCGTAAACGATGACAACTAGCTGTTGGGAGACAATGTCTTTCAGTGGCGCAGCTAACGTTTTAAGTTGTCCGCCTGGGGAGTACGGCCGCAAGGCTAAAACTCAAATGA